>JAJZAC010000018.1 GCA_021799615.1 Actinomycetes bacterium | reverse complement strand
GTCAGCCGATGAAGCCACCGATGCAGCCGTTCTCGATGACACCGAAGCGGAAGCATTCGACGACGACGAGTCGTCAGCCGATGAAGCCACCGATGCAGCCGTTCTCGATGACACCGAAGCGGAAGCATTCGACGACGACGAGTCGTCAGCCGATGAAGCCACCGATGCAGCCGTTCTCGATGACACCGAAGCGGAAGCAGCCGGCGATGACACCGTCACCGTCTACGGGGACAACGCCTATGGCACCGGTGAGATCCAGTCCCGCCTCGAAGACGAAGGCATCGAGTCGAAGTGCAAGACCCAGAAGCCGACCACCAGGATCGGGTTCTTCGCCAAGGACCGCTTCGTGGTCAACCTCGAAGACGACACCGTCACCTGCCCGAACGGGACCACCGTCACCATCCGACGACACGTCAAAGGCAGTGGACTGGCCAAGTTCGCCAACGCATGTGATTCGTGCCCACTCCGATCGCAGTGCACCACGTCGGCCAAGGGCCGCAACATCACCGTCGGGCTGAACGAGGGGGTACTCACCAGGGCACGCAAGCGCCAACAGCACCCCGAGTGGGTCGCCGACTATCGGGCCACCCGACCCAAGGTCGAGCGAAAGATTGCCCACCTCATGCGACGCAAGCACGGGGGACGACGGGCACGGGTTCGAGGGACCGAGAAGGTCGGTGCCGACTTCAGCCTCTTGGCCGCCGCTGTCAACCTGGCGCGCCTCAGCACACTCGGAGTGTCGTCCACAACGGGGGGATGGACCATGGCAGGGGCATAACGGACGCGGAAGAGCCTCGAGAGACCCAACCGATCCCCGTCACCGCCGTCTACCGAGGTGACGCCCATCCGGCTGGCGTTCTGGCACCAGAATGCAACCCGTCCAACCCTGGCAGCGTCAGCTCCTCAGCTGCTGGTCAGCGGATCCCTCACCCCATAAGACACCAGCCACCTAGGGCTGGTTCGGGTACGATCCGTCGGCTAGACAGCCACGACGGGAGGCCACGCCATCAAGCGAATCGACGTAGCTGACTCAGCCAGTTGTCGCTAGGCCGGCACCTGTCGCGCCGGGCAGTGCGGATCGCCTGTCACGCCGTGGTTGCCACCCCGTTCGTGGTAGCGGGTGGCGTGGAGCTGGCGCACGGATGGGTACCGCAGGGCGATGACGGCGCCATCGTGTTCCGCTCGTGGCTGGAGCTCTCGTCTCATCCGCCGCTGGTCGGTCAGCTCACCCATGTGACCTCGAGCCACGCGGTCTTCGACCCGGGGCCGATGCTCTTCTGGCTCTTGACGATCCCGGTTCACCTGGACCACCTCCACGGCGGCCTGTGGGGTGCGACCCTTCTGTGCGTGGTGGGTGTGTGTCTGGCCGTGGAGGCCGCCTGGTCGGCACAGGGCTGGCCGGCCGCAGTGGCAGTGGCCACCATCGTCGTCGTCGTGGTCGCCGAACTCCCGGCTCTGGCATTGGATCCGACGTGGAACGCCCACATGGGAACGGTCTGGTTCGTGTCCACCGCCGCCATTGCATGGGCGGTGGCCGTCGGACGGCTCCAGTGGTGGCCGGTACTGGTGGCCGCCGCGTCCTTCGCCACCCAGTGCCATCTCATGTTTGCCATCGGATCGCTGTCGTGCGTGATCGTGGCACCGATCGTAGGGATGACGCGTCGTCGACGGATCAGTTGGTGGTTGCCCACGGGCATCCTGATTGGAGTGGTCTGTTGGACCGCTCCCCTGGTCCAGCAGTTCACGTCACGCCCTGGCAACCTGACCTTGCTCCTGCAATCCCAGGGACATACGGGCCCGGCGACCGGGATCGCCTTCGGCCTCCGGGCACTTGCCGCCTCCGTCGGCCCCCACCCCATCTGGTGGGGAAGAGGGCAGGTCTCGATGATCAACATCTTCGCAATGATCGCTGACGCAAACAGCCACCCGGCGTGGATGGGCGTTGCTGTCCTGGTCGGATTGGGCCTGTGCGCAGTGATTGCGTGGGTCACCACGCGACGCGACTTGGCCGCATTGGCCATCGTCGTACTGGTCATCTCATTGGCGTGGGTGTGGACCCTGGCGTCATTGCCGACGTCGCAGTTGCTGACGTTCTCCTACATCGACCCCGGCTCTTGGCCGGTGGGCATGGCCGTGCTCCTGATCGCCGGCTACTCCCTCGGCGAGTTGGCGATTGCCGCCGATCGACGACTTCGGCAACGACGGACCGGACCCGACGGACGCCACCAGTTCCGGGTGCCGGGCTGGATGGCTGCGGTTCCGGTGGCAGTGGCGCTCTCCGTCATCACCGCCGACAGCGCTCTGGTCGTGCATGCCTCTGCTGCCAACACCGGCCCGACAGAGGGCTGGCCCGCCATGAGCCAAGTGAGAGTGGTGACCGAACGAATCGAGCGAGCCGTGCCGCCAGGGCGCCTCGTCGTTCAGGCTCCGCCTGGCCTCACGGAGTCGTACGCGGTGATCGCCGGCGTCGATTGGTTGTTGTACTCGGACGGTTGGCGACCGGAGTCTTCCCCCGGCTATCCCACCCTTATTGGTCCAGAGATCGCCGTGGTCCAGCCGGCGCCGCTCGTGACGGTCACCGTCGACTACAACGGCGGACCGGCCAAGGTCTCGATCTCCCGGAGAGGGACGACGAAGCTCCCGACGCCTGCAGGATGACGGGTCTGGGCCGACTCGTCGGTCCGACATCGGGACCATGCGGGCCGGTACCTGTGAACCCGTATTGCGACCATCTGGTCTGGGGCGGGCGTTCACGAGGGCGCGCCTGCCAGCACAACCGCCACGTCGAGCAGCCCGGCAACGTTCGTGCGTGCACCTGCATCCCGCGGAGCGGACGCGCGGCAGGATAGTCACCTGGCGGGGCACATACTGTCCGGCGCGGCCGTCGTCGAGGCTCAGCACTGTCCGAGCCGGCCGTGGGCATGCACCTCGGCGTCGAGCGCAGCGGCGTCGGCCGAGACCAGGGTCCGGTACGCGAGTTCGCGCCCGTCCCGGACGAAGACCGGGTCGCTGCACTGCCACGCGTCGGCGCGTAGCGGCGACTTGGTGATCTTGCCGGTGGCGGTGAGCGGGAGCGCGTCCAAGACCCGGACGAAGCGGGGCGCCCACGTGGTTCCCAGGTCCGCCTGGTTGGCCAGGAAGGACCCGACCCCGGCGGCGAAGGTGCCGGGGTCGACCCCGGGGCGAAGCTCGACGGCGGCCATCACCTGGTCACCGGTGCGGGGGTCGGGCACGGCGTAGACGGCGGCCGCCACCACGTGGGGATGGCGCTCGAGGATCCGCTCGATGGGCGCGGCGGCGAAGTTCTCCGAGTCCACCCGGAGCCACTCGTCGGTGCGCCCGGCGAACCACACGAAGCCGTCCTCGTCCACGTAGCCGAGGTCGCCGGTCCAGTACCACCCGTTGCGCACCCGGGACGCGTCGGCCTCCGGGTGGCGCCAGTAGCCCTCGAAGCTCCCGGGTCCCGAGCGGTTCACCAGCTCGCCGATGGCCTCGGCCGGGTTCTCCAGCCGGCCATCGGGACCGATCCGCGCCCGCTCCCGCTCCCTGCTGGTGTCGGGGTCGACGGCGACCACGTCGTCGGTGGGGCGCCCCAGGGCGCCAGGCGGCGTGTCGGGAGACCGGTTGATGGCCAACCCGCCCTCGCTGGAGCCGTACCCCTCGACCAGAGTGCACCCGAACCGCCGCTCGAATTCCACCCGGTCCCGGGCGGAGGCCTCCGTACCGAACCCGAAGCGGAGGGGCGTGTCGGCGTCGTCGGGCCGCTCCTCGGTGGCGAGCACGTAGGCGAGGGCCCGTCCGACGTAGGTGAAGCGGGTGGCCTCGTGGCGCCGGACGTCGTCGACGAACCCGGAGGCGGAGAACGCGGGTGCGAGGGCGACGCGGGCCCCGGCGGCGAGCGCCGGGGCCCACAGGGCCATGATGGCATTGCCGTGGAAGAGGGGCATGGGGCAGTAGCAGACGTCGTCGGGACCGAACCCGTAGTACTGGCCCGCCCGCTCGGCGATCTCGGCCAGGCGCCCCTGGGTGCAGCGGACAGCCTTCGGGGCACTGGTGGTGCCCGACGTGAACAGGAGCAGGTAGAGCGAGTCAGGCCGGGGCGGCACGGCGGGCTCGTCCGGGCCTGGTGCCGTGCTGGCCGTCCCGGTGGTGGCCGGCGGCGGTGCCGGGCGATCGATCCGGATCGTGCGCTCCTCGGTGATGCCGGTCTCCAGGCCGTCGAGCAGGGAAGCGCCAGCGGAGTCGGTCACGAGCAGGTGACACCGGGTGAAGGTGATGTCCCGGGCCAGCTCAGCCCCCCTGCGCGTGGGGTTGATCCCCACGACCACCGCACCGGCCAGCGCGCCCCCACCCAGCCAGAACAGGTATTCGGGGACGTTGGGCAGCAGGACCCCGATGTGGAACGGCGTACCCGGGTCGGCCGGCCGGTGGGCCAGGGCGATCGCCGCACGGGCCCGGCTCTCGCCCACCACCTGGTCCCACGTCCAGGCCGATCTGCCGGCCACCAGGCCGATCCGGCCGTCGCCGGCTCGTGTCGCCAGCAGCCCGGCGACGGTGTCCCGCCCGGGTGGTGGCAGCGGCGCGAGTGGCTCCTTCGCTCCACTCGCCTCATCCCCTCCCGCAGCGCCGACGCCGGTCGTGATCGCCTCTCCGGCGTCCATGGGTCCCCCGGTGTCCATGGCATTACCTGTGCCCATGGGTAACGAGTGTCCCAGCTCCGGCCTCCCGGGTACGCTGCGGCGGTCCGGGGGGCATGACGGGCACGACACCGGCGGTGAGCCGGATGGGGGGAGCATGAGCGATCCGACACTCGACGAGCGGCTGGCCGCCCTGGTGGGCACGTTCGTGTCGCGGGGCGGTCCACAGGTGGCCCCGGATCCGGTCAACCGGCCGATGATCCGGCACTGGACGGCGGCCTTCGGCGACGCCAACCCCGTCTACGTGGACGACGAGGCGGCGGCGGTCAGCCGGTTCGGCCAGGTGGTGGCACCTCCGCTGATGCTCCAGACGTGGACCATGCCCACCCCGGAGCTGACGGGGATCGCCGAGCGGGGCGGATCGCCGGTGGCGACCGACGGCCCCGGACCGCTCGACCTGTTCGACCGGGCCGGCTACGTGGCCACCCTGGCCACCAACTCCGAGTTCGAGTTCGTCCGCTACCTCCACCCGGGCGACGTGGTGGCGGCCGAGACGGTGTTCGAGGACGTGTCCGAGGAGAAGCAGACCCGGCTGGGACCGGGTCGCTTCGTCACGTGGGCCACCACCTACACCGACGGGGACGGCGAGGTGGTGGGGCGCCAACGCTTCCGCATCCTCAAGTTCCGACCCGAGGGGGTCCCGTCATGAGCGGGCGGCTGGCGCCGTCGATGACGCCCGACACCGCCTTCTTCTGGGAGGGGGTCCGGGACCACCGGCTCCTCATCCAGCGGTGCACCGAGTGCGGGACGCTCCGCCACCCGCCCCGCCCGATGTGCCCGCGTTGCACGTCGCTCTCGTGGGAGGCGATCGAGGCGTCGGGCAGGGGGACGGTCCTGAGCTTCGTCATGCCCCGCCACCCCCAGTTCCCCGGGTTCGACGAGCGTTTCATCGTGGCCCTGGTCGAGCTGGAGGAGGGGACCCGCCTGGTGTCCAACCTGGTCGGGACCACACCGGAGGAGGCGTCGATCGGCATGGCCGTGGAGGTCCGCTTCGAGCACTTCGACAACGACGTCGTGCTCCCGCAGTTCGTGCCGGCCGGCGGCGGCCCTGGCGGCGCGGCCGGGGCGGCGCCTGACCCGGGAACGGGGGCGGACCGGTGAGCGGGGCGCTCGACACGCCGGTGGCAGCTCGTGGCGGCGCCGGTGGGGCCGGGGGGATCGCGGTGGGGGACGAGCTGACCCCGCTCGTGATCGACGTGACCGCCACCCTGATCGTGGCCGGCGCCATCGCCACCCGGGACTTCATGCCCGCCCACCACGACCGTGACTTCGCCAACGCCCAGGGGGCACCGGACATCTTCATGAACATCCTGTCCGACACCGCCTACTGCAGCCGGTTCCTCACCGACTGGGCCGGGCCCGACGCCATGGTGCGTCGGCTGGCCATCCGGCTGGGGGTGCCCGTGTTCCCCGGCCACACCCTCACCTACACCGGTGCCGTGACCGCCACCCGCGTCGAGGGTGACGAGGCGATCGTCGAGGTGTCGTTCCGGGCGGCGGGCGATCTGGGGGACCACGTGACCGGCACCGCCGAGCTGTCCCTCCCGGTGGCGGGGGTGACGCAGTGACGGCCGGGCTGTCGGGGCGGGCCGCCATCTGCGGCATCGGCCAGACCGAGTTCTCCAAGGAGTCGGGGCGCACCGAGCTCCAGCTGGCCTGCGAGTGCGTGAAGTCCGCCCTCGACGACGCCGGGCTGTCGCCGGCGGACGTGGACGGCCTCGTCACCTTCACCATGGACACCACCGAGGAGATCGACCTCGTCCGCAACCTCGGCATCGGCCAGCTGTCCATGTTCTCCCGCGTCCCCTACGGCGGCGGGGCGGCGGCGGGCACGGTGCTCCAGGCGGCCATGGCCGTCGCCACCGGGGTGGCCGACGTGGTCGTGTGCTACCGGGCCTTCAACGAGCGCTCGGGCATGCGGTTCGGCGGGTTCGCCTCCACGCTCACGTCGATGCCGCTCTTCCTGTCGTGGTACGGGCCTTACGGCCTGCTGACCCCGGCCTCGTGGGTGGCGCTCCACGCCCGTCGCTACATGGAGGCCTACGGCGTCACCAACGCCGACTTCGCCCCCATCGCGGTGGTCGACCGCACGCACGCGGCCACCAACCCCGACGCCTGGTTCCACGGCCGGCCCATCACCGTCGAGGACCACCAGGCCTCCCGGTGGATCGTCGAGCCGGTCCTGCGCCTCCTCGACTGCTGCCAGGAGTCCGACGGCGGGGTGGCCGTGGTGGTGACGTCCACCGAACGGGCCAGGAGCCTCCGGCACGAGCCCGCTGTCGTCGTCGCCGCCGCCCAGGGCGCGACCTTCGACGGTGAGTCGATGACCAGCTACTACCGGGACGACCTGACCGGCCTGCCCGAGATGGGGGTGGTCGGCCGCCGGCTGTGGGAGATGTCGGGGCTCGGACCTGACGACATCCAGACGGCATTCCTCTACGACCACTTCACCCCGTTCGTCCTCATGCAGCTGGAGGAGCTGGGGTTCTGCGGGCGGGGGGAGGCGAAGGAGTTCGCCACCGTGGAGAACCTGTCGATCGGCGGGCGCCTCCCCATCAACACCAACGGCGGCCTGCTGGGCGAGGCCTACATCCACGGGATGAACGGGATCACCGAGGGCGTGCGTCAGATCCGGGGCACGTCGCACAACCAGGTCGACGCGGTCGAGCACGTGCTCGTCACCTCGGGTACCGGGGTGCCGACCAGCGGGCTCATCCTGGGCCGGGCCTGAGCCGGGGCACCGCCGGAACCGGGGCACCGGGCGGGATCAGGGGGCGGGATCAGGGCACCGGGCGGTAGACCTCGTACCGCCCGCGCCCGGCCTGCTTGGCCGCGTACATGGCCCCGTCGGCGTGGGACAGGACCACCTCGGGATCGTCGCCCGACGAGGCGACGGCCACGCCGATGCTGGCACCCGTCTCGATCACCAGGTCGGTGACGGTGGCCGGCTCGGCCAGCGCCACCCGGATCCGCTCGGCCACGGCCACCGCCTCGTCCTCGTCACCCCGCAGGTCCTCGCACAGCACGACGAACTCGTCGCCACCGAGCCGGGCGGCCGTGTCGCCCGGGCGCACCGACTCCCGCAGGCGTTGGGCGATGGCGACCAGCAGGCGGTCGCCGACGCTGTGACCGTAGCGGTCGTTCACGTCCTTGAAGTGGTCGACGTCCACGAAGAGGAGCGCGATGCTCGCTCGGCGGCGACCGGAGGGCGCCAGTGCCCGCTGGAGCTGTTCGATGAAGAGGACGCGGTTGGGCAGCCCGGTGAGCGAGTCGTGGACGGCCAGGTGGGCCAGCCGTGCCCGTTCGTCGGACAGCTGCTCGCTCAACTCGCCGAAGGCGACGTCGAACTGCTTGGCCATCCCCACCATGCTGGAGTCCGCCCCCTGGCGGATGACCTCGATGGCGAAGGCGACCACGTCCGGGGGAACGTCGAGGGCGATGCCCTCCTCGCGTACGGCGGCCGAGGCGTGGTCGCGCCACGACAGGTAGAGCTTGGTCAGCGACGCCAGGCCCAGCCGGCGGTCCACCGGCGCCCGGCCCGTCTGCGACATGGCCGACGCCTGCTCGTCGGAGGGGGAGCGACCGGTGATCAGGTAGTGGCTGACGGCCATGTTGCCGATCTGGGTGACCCGCAGGATCTCGGCACGGAGGTCGGTCTCGAACGCCGGGGTCTTCGGGTTGTACTTGGATGCCCAGTCGTCGGCGATGGCGATGGCCACCTCGTGGGACCGGGCCAGCAGCGCCTGCCCGAGCAGGGCGACGCGTGGCTCGCCGGGATAGGGGGGAGCCATGCTCTCGGTGAACACGTCGGACGGCGGAAACGGTTCGTCCCGCGGCCCGCCAGCCCCCATCGCCACTGCATCCCCCCCGGGCATGCTCTCACCGTAGCCAGTCACCCGGCGCTGTGCTCGGACCACCACGCAGGGTGGGAATGAGTGCGACGAGGGAGGTCGCCCGGGAGGCCCGTCACGGCACCACCACCATGCGGCCCTCGATCTCGCCGGCGGCGAGCCGCCGGTAGGCGTCGGCGGCGTCCTCCAGCCCCACCCGGGTGATCTTCGGGCGGAGCAGCCCCCGTGCGCCGAGGTCCAGGACCTCCATCAGCTCGGGCCGCCCGCCCCAGTACGTCGTCTGGATCGACACCTCGTAGGGGACGCCGAAGAACGAGACCGGGAGGGTGCCCCCGGCCAGGCCGACGATGGTCAGGTCGCCCATCATGCGGGCAGCGGCGGCGCCCAGGGCCATGGTCTCGTCCGCACCGACGAAGTCGAAGACGGCGTCGGCGCCCCGGCCGCTGGCCAGGTCCCGGATCTCGAGCGCGGCCTGGGGGCCGGGCGCCACGGCGTGGTCGGCCCCGAGCTCGAGGGCGAGCGCCCGGGCGTCCTCCCGGGTGTCGACGGCGACGATGCGCGCCGCCGTGGTGGCCCGCAGGATCTGGACAGCCAGGTGCCCGAGCCCCCCGATACCGATCACCACCGCCGTGGAGCCGGGGGCCAGCTTCGGCCACGACCGGCGGATGGCGTGGTAGGGGGTGAGCCCGGCGTCGGTGAGGGGGGCGGCCTCGACCGGCGTGAGCCCGTCGGGGAGGGGGAGGAGATGGCGGGCCGCCGGCACGAGCTGGTACTCGGCCATGCCCCCGTCGAGCCCCAGGCCCCCGCCGCCGGCCATGACCGGTGCGGCGGCGAGGTTCTCGCAGTACCCCTCGAACCCCTGGAGGCAGCGGGCGCAGCTCCCGCATCCCCAGGCGCCGGCCACGGCGACCGGTTGGCCGACCTCGAGCCCCCGGACCCCGTCGCCCAGCTCGGCGACCCAGCCGGCGTTCTCGTGGCCGAGGGTGAAGGGCAGGTCCCAGGGGAGGAGACCGGGCTCGAACTCGTGCATGAGGTGGAGGTCCGAGTGGCAGGCACCGGCACCACCGATCCGGACGACGACCTGCCCCGGTCCCGGGTGCGGTTCGGGAACCTCGACCAGCTCCGGATCGGACTTCCATGCGGTGAGTCGCAGGGCGCGCATCGCCACCTCCTGGTCTCGGTGCCCCGCCCCGGTGGTGGGCACCCTGGTTCGGGGCGGCACAGCAACTGCCTCCGCGGTCCCGCTCCACCTGCAAGGCTGCACCCGCGCCGGCCCGAAATCCAGTGCCGAAGGACCCGTGCCGGCCGGTCCCCGAAGCGCGACGATGGCACGTGTCGGCCTCCACGACCACCCAGGTGACGTGCCCCTCGTGCGGCACGCGCAACCGTATACCGGTCGACGCCTCCGGCACCCCCCGGTGCGCGTCGTGCCACGGACCGCTGCCCTGGCTGGTGCACGCGGGCGACGCCATGTTCGACGCGGTGGCCGTCCGGTCGCCGCTCCCGGTGCTGGTCGACCTGTGGGCGCCGTGGTGCGGCCCGTGCCGGACGGTGACGCCCATGGTCGAGCGGCTGGCCGCGGAGCGGGCCGGTCGCCTGAAGGTGGTCGAGGTGAACGTGGACGAGGCACCCGGGACCGCCTCGCGCTACGGAGTCCAGGGCATCCCCACGCTCCTGCTCATGTCGGGCGGCACCGTCCGGGACCGCCTGGTCGGTGCCCTACCCGAGCCCCGGCTCCGCCAGCGGGTCGACGCCCTGCTCGACCAGGCCGCCGGTCGTGAGGCGGGCCGGGCCTGAACCCGGCCGGGCCCGTGGTGTGCGGCAGCCGGGCCCGTGGTGTGCGGCAGCCGGGCCCGTGGTGTGCGGCAGCCGGGCCCGTGGCCTGGCGCAGCACCGTCGCTCGGGTGCCCCTAACGTCGCGTCGGACGACGGAACGAGGAGGTTCGCCATGGACGAGGGCGGTACCGGGGGCACGCCGGCGACGCCACGGGCGACGGTACGCGTGGAGGACGACGGTCCCGTCCGGGTGGTGACGATCGACCGCCCCGAGCGCCGCAACGCCGTCGACCGTCCGACCGGGGAGGCACTGGCGGCGGCGTTCCGGGCCTTCGACGAGGACGACGGGGTGGCGGTGGCCGTGCTGACCGGTGCGGCCGGTACGTTCTGCGCCGGTGCCGACCTGCAGGCGGTGGCGACGGGGCAGGGCAATCGGGTGACGGAAGACGGCGACGGGCCCATGGGCGCGAGCCGCCTCCGCCTGGGCAAACCGGTGATCGCCGCCGTCGAGGGGTACGCCGTGGCCGGCGGGCTCGAGCTCGCCCTGTGGTGCGACCTGCGGGTGGCGGCCGAGGACGCCGTGCTCGGCGTCTACTGCCGGCGCTTCGGCGTCCCCCTCGTCGACCTCGGGACCATCCGGCTGCCCCGCCTCATCGGTCACAGCCGGGCGATGGACCTGATCCTCACCGGCCGGGGCGTGGACGCGCCCGAGGCCCTGTCCATGGGCCTGGTCAACCGGGTCTGCCCACGGGGCGAGGCCCGCACGGCGGCGGTGGCGCTGGCCCGCGAGATCGCCGCGTTTCCCCAGCGGTGCCTGCGGGGTGATCGGCTGTCGGCCATCGAACAGTGGGACCTGCGCGAGGAGGACGCCATCCGCAACGAGGTGCGCCGGGGGCTGGCCACCATCGCCAGCGGCGAGACGCTGTCGGGAGCGGCCCGGTTCACCTCGGGGGAGGGGCGCCACGGCGACTTCGGGGCGGCGACCTCCGCCGACGGGGCGTGAGCTCCCGGCCAGGGGGCCCGCCGGTCACCGCGCCGCCGGCTTCAGCACCACCGCCTGGTCGGGCCCGAGGGCGGCGTTCCACGCCTGCCCCTCGCCCGTGCCGTCGCCGGCCACCTCCACCCGCCACACGAGCCCCGGTCCCGGCGGCTCCAGGCGGACCTGCCGGTCGTCGTCGGTGAAGTTCACCAGGACGACCCGGCGGTCGCCCACCGCGTCCCCGTCCCCGCCAGCTCCGTCCTCGCCGGCTCCGTCCGCGGCGGCCCCGCCGCCGGTGCGCTCGAGCCCGAGGACGCCGCTGGGCGTGTCGAGCAGCCGCTGCTCGCCGTGTCGCAGGGCGGGCGATGCCCGACGAGCGGCCAGCAGCCGCTGGTAGAGGCGGAGGACGGAGCCGCTGTCTGCCCATGCCGACTCGGCGTTCCTGGTGGCGGCGTCGGCCGGCAGCGGGAGCCACGGCGAGGCGCCGGGGGACACCGGCCAGCCATGGTCCGGCGAGGCGTCCCACGGCACCGGTCCGCGGCAGCCGTCGCGGCCGCCGGGATCGACCCGGCGGTCGGCGGGAACGTCGACGTCGCCCAGGCCCAGCTCCTCCCCCTGGTAGAGGAACGGTGTGCCGCGCAGCCCGAGGAGCAGCACGGCGGCGGACCGGGCGCGCCGCTCGCTCCGCCGCTCGCGGGTGGCCTCGTCCTCGCCCGCCCACGAGGCGCCCATGTCGTAGCGGGTGCGGTGCCGGGGATTGTCGTGGTTGGAGAGGACCCACGTGGGCCACGCGCCCCGCCGGCCGAGCTCCCGGTCCACCTCGACGACCTGGTCCCGCCAGGCGTCCGCCTGCCACGGCGCGAAGAGGGGCGGGAAGTTGAAGGCCAGGTGGAGCTCGTCGCCGGCCCCGTAGTAGGCGGCGACGGCCGCCGTCGAGAGCAGGTAGACCTCGCCCACCATCATCCGCTCCCCGGGATACGAGTCGAGCAGGGCTCGAAGGTCCCGCAGGCGCCCGTGGGTGGCGGGCACGTCGTTCAACACGGCGTGGGGGAGCCCTGCCAGGTCCGGCGGGTCGTCGGGAAGCGCCGGGTCCTTGCCGATGCAGTGGACGACGTCGGCCCGGAACCCGTCCACTCCCCGGTCGAGCCAGAACCGCAGCACCTCGGCCATGGCGGCGCGGACCTCGGGCTCGTCCCAGTTGAGGTCGGGCTGCGACGCCTCGAACAGGTGGAGGTACCACTGGCCGGAGGCCGGGTCGAACGTCCAGGCGGGGGCGTCCGGGTCGAACGCAGCCCGCCAGTTGTTGGGCGGCCCGCCGTCGGGTCCCGGATCGCGCCACACGTACCAGCGCCGGTGCCGGCTGTCCCGGCTTGAGCGGGCGTCGACGAACCAGGGGTGTTCCGACGAGGTGTGGTTCGGCACCCAGTCCACGATGATCCGCATCCCCGCCTGGTGGACGTCCTCCACTAGGCGGTCGACGTCGTCGAGGGTGCCGAACAGCGGGTCGACGTCGCAGTAGTCGCTCACGTCATACCCGAAGTCCGCCATCGGCGACCGGTAGAAGGGCGAGAGCCACAACGCGTCCACCCCCAGGTCCACGAGGTGCCCGAGCCGTCGTCGGATGCCGGCCAGGTCGCCCACACCGTCGCCGTCGGCGTCGGCGAACGAGCGCGGGTAGATCTGGTAGAAGACGGCCCCCTCCCACCAGGGCCGGACTGCGTTGCCGGCGTCGCCGCCCCCGTCGACCGATGGCCCGTCCATGTGTTCCCCTGTGCTCCCGGTGGTCGGGTGCCGGTCGGCCCCCGGTTGGTTCCCTGGCTCCCTGCCCCTCGCCAGGGTAGGGGCTGGCCGCCGGCCGGCGGTGGAGGCCAGAATGGCGCCGTGCCCATCTCCGACCTGTTCTCCATCTCCGGCAAGACCGCGCTCGTCACCGGCGGATCCCGCGGTATCGGCCTGATGATCGCCCGGGGCTTCGTCGAGTCCGGTGCCACCGTCTACATCTCGTCCCGCAAGGCGGACGTCTGCGAGCAGGTGGCGGCCGAACTGTCCGAGATCGGCACGTGTGTGGCCCTGCCCGCCGACCTGTCGACGGAGGATGCCTGCCGGCGGCTGGCCGCCGCGCTCACCGAGCGGACCGGGGGCCGGTTGGACATCTTGGTCAACAACGCCGGTGCCACGTGGGGCGCACCACTGGCCGACTACGACGAGGCGGCGTGGGAACGGGTGCTCGCCCTCAACGTGAAGGGCGTGTTCCACCTCACCAGGTTCCTCGCCCCGGCCCTCAGCGCGACGGGGACGGCAGACGAGCCGGCCCGAGTGGTGAACATCGGGTCGATCGACGGGATCCACGTACCGGTGCTGGAGACCTACGCCTACTCCGCCTCGAAGGCGGCGGTCCACCAGCTCACGCGCCACCTGGCCCGTGCCCTGGCCCCCAAGGTCACGGTGAACGCCATCGCGCCCGGACCGTTCGAGTCGAAGATGATGGCGGCGACCCTCGAGTCGTTCGGCGAGCAGATCGCGGCCAGCGCCCCGCTCAAGCGGATCGGGAGGCCGGACGACATGGCGGGCACGGCGCTCTTCCTCACGTCGCGAGCCGGCGCCTACCTGACCGGCGCCGTCATCCCCGTGGACGGCGGGATCGCCACCGTCGGCTGACGCCGCGCCTGGTCACGCGCGGGGAGGCCGCCGGTCAGCCGCCCGCGGCAGCGAGCAGCGCCCGGGCCTGGCGGGCCATCTCGAGGTCCTCGCGCGCGGTGACGACGGCGACGGCCACCGGACCGCCGGACGAGATCAGCCCCTCGCCCCGCAGGCCCCGGTTGGCCCGCTCGTCCACGCCGACACCCAGGAACCCGAGCCCCCCGCAGGCGTCCGACCGCAGCGTGCCCGACGCCTCACCGGCCCCGCCGGTGAACACGAGCCCGTCGATGCCGCCCAGCGCGGCAGCCATCGAGGCGATCCCCGCCCGCAGGCGGTGCAGGAGCACCCGGTAGGCGAGGGATGCGGTGGCGTCCCCCGACGCGGCGCGTGCGATCACCCGCTCCAGGTCGGCGTTGCCGGCCAGTGCCACCAGGCCCGAGTGGTGTTCGAGGCCGTCTTCGAGCTGGTCGAGGGTGACCTCGCCCACGCGCAGCAGGTGGAGGAGGATCCCGGGGTCGACCGATCCCGGTCGGGTGGCCATCACCAGCCCGTCCAGGGGGGTGAAGCCCATGGTGGTGTCGAGCGGCCGCCCGTCGTCGAGGGCGGCGAGCGAGGCCCCCGCGCCCAAGTGGGCGCTGACCACCCGGCCATGGGCGGCCGCAGGCGGGAGCACCTGGTCGAGGCGGCCGGCCACCCAGGCGTGGGACAGGCCGTGGAACCCGTAGCGACGGATGCTCCAGGCGACCCGCCATTCGGTGGGGAGCGGGTAGGTGGCGGCCTCGTCGGGGAGCCCGGCGAAGAACCCGGTGTCGAAGCAGGCCACCGCAGGGTGGCCCGGCATCGCGTCGCGGACCCGGTCGAGAAGCTGCAGCGACGGCGGGACGTGGAGCGGGGCCAGATCGGCGAGCATCCGCAGCCGCTCCTCGGTCGACGCGTCGGCCAAGACGGCTCCGGCGAACCAGGGTCCTCCGTGGACGATCCGGTGGACGCTGGCCTGCGGCCGGGCCCGGGCGACCAGCGCGTCGAGCGCCGCGTCGGTGTCGTCGTTCCCCGGCGGGGGCAGGTGGAGGTGCTCCTCCACCTCGTCATCCGGGCCGAGGACGGTGAGGCGGGTCGACGACGAGCCGGCGTTGACGATGAGCAGGCGGGTCATGCCGGCCACCGCCAGCCGGAGATCTCGGGAGCGTCCTCGCCGTGCTCCCGTGTCCACGCCCGCGCCGTGGCCCGCAGGTCCTCCATCTCCTGGCGGACCTCCGCAGCGGTCGTGCCGAGGCCGGGGACGCGGTCGACCACGTCCATCACCAGGTGGAAGCGGTCGAGGTCGTTCAACATGACCATGTCGAACGGCGTGGTGGTCGTCCCCTCCTCCTTGTACCCCCGCACGTGGAGGTCGTCGTGGTGAGCGCGGCGGTACGTGAGGCGGTGGATGAGCCACGGGTAGCCGTGATAGGCGAACACGGTGGGGATGCCGGGTGGGAACAGCTCGTCGTACTCGACGTCGGGCAGCCCGTGGGGGTGCTCGCTCGGCGGCTGGAGGCGCATCAGGTCCACGACGTTGACCACCCGGAGCGCCAGGTCGGGGAACCGGGTGCGCAGCAGGTCCACGGCCGCCAAGGTCTCGAGCGTGGGGACGTCGCCGGCGCAGGCGAGCACCACGTCGGGGCGCCGTCCGGCGTCCGAGGACGCGAAGGACCACACGCCGAGGCCGCGGTGGCAGTGGAGGCGGGCCGCCTCGAGGTCGAGCCACACGGGTTCGGCGTTCTTGCCGGCGACGATGACGTTCACGTGGTCGTGCCCGGTCAGGCAGTGCTCGGCCACGGCCAGCAGGCAGTTGGCGTCGGGTGGGAGGTAGACGCGGGTGACCTCCGCCTTCTTGTTGACGACGTGGTCGATGAACCCGGGATCCTGGTGGGAGAGCCCGTTGTGGTCCTGGCGCCAGACGTGCGACGAGAGCACGTAGGTGAGGTCGGGTACCGGGGAGCGCCACGGGAGCGCCTTGGCCGAGCTGATCCACTTGGCGTACTGGTTGAACATCGAATCGACGATGTGGATGAACGCCTCGTAGCAGTTGAAGATCCCGTGCCGCCCGGTCAGCAGATACCCCTCCAGCCATCCCTGGCAGCAGTGCTCGGAGAGCACCTCGACGACCCGACCGCCGGGCCCGAGGTCGACGTCGGTGTCGACCAGGGACTCCTCCCACTCGCGGTGGGTCACCTCGAAGAGGGCGCTCAACCGGTTGGACGCGGTCTCGTCGGGCCCGAAGACCCGGAACCGGTCGGGATTGGCCCGCATCACCTCGCGCAGCCAGTTCCCCAGCGCTCCCGTCGCCCCCGCGGCCACGCTGCCGGGGGTCTCGACGGGGACGGCCGCCGGCTCGACCGGCGGGAGGTCGAGGGGACGCGACAGGCGCCCACCGTCGGCGTAGGGGGTGGCGCCCATGCGCCGGTCGCCGGCGGGCGGCGGGGCGAGGACGTCGCCGCGGGGCCGGCCGGCCTCGTCGAACAGCTCCTCTGGCCGGTACGAGCGGAGCCACTCGTCGAGCTGGCGCAGGTGCTCCGGATTGGTGCGCACCTCGGCCAGGGGAACCTGGTGGGCGCGCCACGTCCCCTCGACGGGAAGGCCGTCCACCACCTTGGGACCCGTCCAGCCTTTCGGCGTGCGCAGGATGATCATGGGCCAGTACACCCGCTCGTGCCCACCGTCCGTGGTCCGGCCCGGTCGTCGGGCCTCGGCCTGGAGATCGGCGATGGTGTCGAAGGCCCGGTCGAGCGCCGCGGCCAGTTCCTGGTGCACGGCGGCGGGCTCGTCTCCCTCGACGGTGATCGGATCCCATCCCCAACCGCGTGCCAGGGAGTCGAGGTCGTCGCGGGGGATGCGGGCCAGCAGCGTGGGCGCGGCGATCTTGTAGCCGTTCAGGTGGAGGATGGGGAGCACGGCGCCGTCGGTGCGTGGGTCGAGGAACGACGTCGCGTGCCACGAGGTGGCCAGCGGCCCGGTCTCGGCCTCACCGTCGCCCACGACACACGCCACCACCAGGTCGGGATTGTCGAAGGCGGCGCCGGTGGCGTGCAGCAGCGAGTAGCCGAGCTCGCCCCCCTCGTTCATCGACCCGGGGACGTTGGGTGCGGCGTGGGACGGGACCCCGCCGGGGAAGGAGAACTGACGGAAGAGATGGGCCATGCCGTGCTCGTCCCTGGTCACTGCGGGCTCCCGATCCGTGTAGCTGCCCTCGAGCCAGGTCTGGGCGAGCAGCGCCGGCCCGCCGTGGCCGGGCCCGCACACGAACAGCACGGGGACGTCGCGGTCGACGATGACCCGGTTGAGGTGGGTCCAGACCAGATTGAGCCCCGGAGACGTGCCCCAGTGGCCGAGCAGGCGGGGCTTCACGTGCTCGGGCAGCAACGGCTGGCGCAGGAGCGGGTTCTCCGCCAGGTAGATCTGCCCGACACTCAGGTAATTCGATGCGCGCCACCAGGCGTCGACCCGGGCGAGCGTCCCGGCGTCGAGCGGCCCGGGGGAATCGGTCGTGTGGCGGATGGGTTGCACAAGTGCAACCTAGCGACGGGTGCCCGGTTCCACCAGGGTCGTCGGTCCCCTCGGACGAGGGCGAACCGTCGGCCGGAGCTCGGGGATGCCGGTGGCGTTCGACCGGGAATACCCCCGGGGGTATATTGGTTGTCATGGAGCGACACTCCGGGATCAGCCCGGATCGCGACGAGCGGCGGCCGGCATGGCCGGAGCCCAGAGAGAAGCAGAGGTGCATGGCATGGCCACGGTGACGCTGACCAAGGACAACTTCGAAGACGTGGTGACGAACAACGACGTCGTCCTGATCGACTTCTGGGCATCGTGGTGCGGGCCCTGCCGGATGTTCGGTCCCATCTTCGAAAAGGCGTCCGAGCGCTACCCGGACATGGTCTTCGGCAAGGTGGACACCGAGGACCAGCAGGAGCTGGCCGGGAGCTTCGGCATCATGTCGATCCCGACGCTCATGATCATCCGGGACCAGATCACGCTCTTCTCGCAGGCGGGCGCGCTCCCTGAGGCGGCGCTCGAGGACCTCATCGGCCAGGTGAAGGACCTGGACATGGACGACGTCCGGCGCCAGATCGCCGAACGCGAGCAGGCCCCGGCCTGACCCGGCAGCGGCGTCGCGGCGCGGTGGTCGGTGCACGGCCACCCGCCGCGGTGCGCGCCGCGGGTGGCGGCCGGCCGGGACCACCCGGCGGGAGCACCGTCGCCCGCACCACTCCACTCCGCCCGGAACCACCCGCCCACGAGCACGAAGGCAGGAACACGATGACGGCAGCAACACGATGAAGGCACTGGAGAAGGTCGTCTCCGGGGCCCGTGGCGAGGTCGAGCCGGCGGTCCGGCGCGCCCTCGCCGATCAGGGATTCGGTGTCCTCACCGAGATCGACGTGGAAGCCACGCTCGAGGCCAAGCTGGGCGAGGCGGGACCGCCGGTGACCATTCTCGGCGCCTGCAACCCGGGGTTCGCCAAGCAGGCCCTGGAACGTGATCCGTCGGTGGCGTTGCTGCTCCCCTGCAACGTGGTCCTGCGCGACGTGGACGGCGGGACGCTGGTGTCCATCGTCGACCCCCGGGAGCTGATGGACGCGCCCGGGTTCGAGGCGCTGGCCGACGAAGCTGCGGGACGCCTCCAGCTGGCACTCGACGCGCTCTGACCGGCCGGGGCACCGACCGGCGCCCCCGTGCCGGCGCCGTTTCACCGGTCACACCCACGACGGCGCCGTTTCGCCGGTCACCCGCCCCCGCCCGAGGGTCACCACGTCGTCGAAGTCCGCGAGGTCGTCGTCCCCTCCCGAGTCGTCCGGGTGGGTGATCCACAGGACCGTCCGCTGGCCGGCGGTGCGGAGCACCGACTTCCGGAGCTCGGTGGCCGTCGTCCGGTCGAGGTGGGCGGTGGGTTCGTCGAGGACGACGACCGGACGTCCCGACACGAGGGCCCGGGCGATCCCGAGACGGCGGCGTTCGCCGCCGGACAGCCATCTCCGAGGGGATCCCGGGAACGCCGCCCCGGCCGGCCCAAGTTCGGTGTCGAGCCCGTCGGGTAGCCCCTGGTACCAGGTACGGAGCCCGGCGTCGCCGAGCGCGGCGACGAGGTCGGCGTCGCTGGCATCAGGTGCGGCCAGGCGAAGGTTGGCCCGCAGCGTGGTGCGGAACACGTGGACGTCGGACGGTGCCCACGCAACCACGCCGGGGACGGGGACGGGGGCCGAGCCGTCTGTCCCGAGGTCGACGGCGCCGCCGGCGAGGTCGACGAAGCCCAGGAGGGCATGGCCGAGGGTCGTCTTGCCCGCTCCCGAGCGGCCGACGACCGCCACGTGCCTGCCCGCCGGGATCACCAGGTCCACGTGGTCGAGCGCGGGTCGCCGCCCGTCGGCGTCGTCGACCGTGACCTGACGGAAGACCACGTCGGGGACCAGGCCGGGGTGGTCAGCGCCCACCGGCGACGCAGCCACTTCGGTGGGAGGCGACGACCGGGGGGACGCCAGCAGCTGCAGTGCCCGGCCCAGACGGGCCGCCAGCAGCGGAACATCGGCGAAGGGCAGGGCCACGGCCGTCACCGCAGCCGTGGCCGAGAGGGCGAGCAGCGCCACGACGGCCACCGTGGTCCCGGGCAGGGTTCCCCGGTCGAAGGAGCCGACGCTGGCGGCCACCGTCCCCGCCGTCACGGCGCCGACGAGGACCGTACCGCCGGCCTCGACGCCGCCTGCCACCCATGTTCGCCAGCGGTCGCCGGCGGCGGCCTCGGCTTCGAGGCGGTCGAGCCGGTCGAGGATGCCGGCGTCGGCGCCCAGGGCGACCAACTCGCCGGCACCGTCGGCCAGTTCCACGAGGAGGGCGTTGCGCTCGTTCCGCCGGGCACCGTTCCCGGCCGACTCCCGGGCGCCGCCCCAGGCGGCCGCAGCTGGCAGTCCCACCAGCGCCACCACCATGCCGGCCGCCACCACCATGCCGGCCGGGGGATCGAGCACGGCGACGACGGCGGTCACCACGACGGCGCTGCATGCGGCCGACGCCAGGGGGAGCGCGGCCCGCACCGTCAGCTCCTGGATGCCGTCGAGGTCGGAGACGAAGCGGGTGAGCAGGTCGCCCCGGCGCGTCCCCGGCCACCGTCCCGGGACGAGCGGCTCGAGCCGGGCGAAGGCATCGCGCCGGACCCTACCCACGACGGTGAGCGCCAGGTCGTGTCCCGCCATGCGCTCGGCGTAGCGGGCTCCGGCTCGGGTGAGCGCGAAGAACCGGACACCGACGATGGCCATGGTGAGGGTCAGGATCGGCGGGCGGTGGGAGGCGGTGGCGATCAGCCAGGCGCTGGTGGCCAGCAAACCGATCCCGGCCAGCTCGGCGGACACACTCGCCGCCAGGGCGGCAGCGGCACGCCAGCGCTCGCCGGGCCGGAGCGAGAGGAACGACGCGGTGGGCCGGACGGCGTCCGAGCCGCGCCCGGGGCCGGTCATGGCCGACCACCCCGCGCGGTCGCCACCGGCACGGCGACGGCCCGCCGGGCCGGACCGTCCGGGCGGAGGTGGCCGATCGACGGGTGGCCGATCGACGGGTGGCCGATCGACGGGTGGCCGATCGCCTCGTCACCCACGACGGTGCCCCGCGACAACGTGACGGTCCGGGTGACCATGTCCAGGGGGGCGCCTCGATGGCTGGCGAGCAGCACCGTCCGCCCGGCCAGCGCGGCTGCCAGACGGTCGACGAGCCGACGCTCGGATGCCGGGTCCAGGTGGGACGTCGGTTCATCGAGGATGACGAGTCGCGCGCCGGGCCGGGCCAGCGCGCGGGCGACGGCCAGGCGCTGCCGCTCGCCGGCGCTCATCCCGACACCGTTCTCGCCGACGGGGGAGGCGAGGCCGTCCGGCAGTCCGGCCACGAAGGTGGCCAGGCCGGCCAGGTCGAGCGCGTCCCACAGGGCACCGTCGTCGACGGGCCGGCCATCCGGGCCCTCCGCGGTGCCGAGGACGAGGTTGTCACGGACGGTTCCCGCCACGACCAGCGGGTGTTGACCGACCCAGGCGACCATCGATCGCCGCCACCCGGCTGTTCTCGCAGGGTCGAAGAACCCGTCCCGGTCGACGGACCCGCTGATGCGGACCGTGCCCGCCGCCGGTTCAACCAGCCCGATCACGACCTGGAGGAGCGTGGTCTTGCCGGCACCGCTCGGTCCGAGGAGACCCACCCGCTCGCCGGGAGCGATGTCGAGGTCGACCCCGTCGAGCACCGGGTCGCCGCCCCCGCCCACGCGGAGCCCCCGGACACAGATCGCCAGCCCGGTGCCCGGGTCACCGGCTGCCGCCGGGGT
This sequence comes from Actinomycetes bacterium, assembly GCA_021799615.1. Taxonomy (GTDB): domain Bacteria; phylum Actinomycetota; class Acidimicrobiia; order Acidimicrobiales; family RAAP-2; genus JAJZDI01. The sequence continues at coordinate 12,877 of JAJZAC010000018.1, read as the reverse complement.
CCGTTGCCCGGTATGCGTCCGGCGACGTGCCACGCCCGCCGGTCCCGTCCGGTCGGCGCCAACCGAGACGGCGGTGCCGGAGCAGAAGCGCTCCCCGTAGGCGTCGAGTGCGGCCCGGCCTTCGGTGGACGCGTGGAAGTTCGAAGCCGCCCGCCGCACCGGGATGAACACCTCCGGCGCGAGCACCAGGACGGCGAGAGCCGGAGCGAGCGTGATGCGCCCGCCGACGAGGCGGAGGCCCAGCGGCACCGCCACCAGCGCCGTGCCCATGGTCGCCAGCAGCTCGAGCGCGAATGCCGAGAGGAACGCCACGGCCAGCACCCGCATCGTCGCCCGCCGAAGTCCCTCGGCGGCATCGGCCATCTCCTGCCGCTCGTGGCCGGTCCGGTCGAACGCCCGCAGGGTGGCCAGTCCCTCCACGGCGTCGAGGAAGCGCGCCGACATCCCGGCGAGCGCGTGCCAGCGTCGGGCGGTCTGCTCCCGGGTCCGCCGGCCGATCAGGATCATGAACACCGGGACCAGCCCGAGAGGCACGGCCAGGATCGCCAGCGACAGCGGATCGATCCAACCGATGGTTCCCGCCACGATCGGGGTGATGACCGCCGCCGCCACCGTGCTCGGGACGACCTGGTACACGTAATTCTCGACGGCATCCAGGCCAGGGCCGAGGACGACCGCCGGCTGCGGTGCCTCCGGCTGCGGTGCCTCCGGCGACCAGCGCGCCGCCAGGAGGAACGCGACGCCGCGGCGGCGCAGGAGCATCGCCGCCCGCTGTGCTCCGCTCATGGCCAGCCGGCCCGCGACGACCGAGACGGCGGCGCGCACCACCGTCGCTGCGGTGAAGATCACGAGATACCCGCCGACCCCGGCCGGGGTGGGGTGGGGTGACGCCACTGCGGCAACGGCCAGCGCGATCGTCACCGCCTGGGCGGCGATGGCGCCGCCCCGGAACGCCTCCAGGGCGGCGAGTCCCGCCGTCCAGAGACGGGCGCCGGGTACGGCGTCGAGCAGCCGCCGGTCGAGCGGGCCTGGCCGGAGCGCCCCTGGCCCTCCGGTCGCCACGGTGCCGTCCCCGGTCGCCACGGTGCCGTCCGCGGTCACGAGTGGAGGTCGGGCACCGGCGGCCGAGTGATCCGGCCCCGGAACACCCAGTAGCTCCACGCCTGGTAGGCGAGGACGAGCGGGGTGAAGATGGCCGCCACGACGCTCATGACCAGCAGGGTCTCGTGGGCGGACGAGGCATTCCAGACGGTGAGCGACCGGCCGGTGGCGGTGGAGACCATCACCCGGGGGAAGAGCGAGGTGAAGGCGGCCGCGGTGAGCGCCACGATGGCGGACCCGGTGGCAGCGAAGGTCCAGCCGTCGCGCTCGCGCCAGAGGCCGATGCCGCCGACGCCCACGGCGACGACGGCGACCGCGCCGAGCGTCCACGGGATCGTCGCCGGGATCCGGTGGGGGACGGGGCCGCCCCTCCCGTCGAGGCCGGCCCACAGCACGAGGGCGGTCACCAGGACCGCGGTGGGGACGACGAGCAGGCGTGCCGCCGCCCGCGCCCGCCCGGCCAGTTCACCGCTGGTCTTGAGGGAGAGGAAGACGGCGCCGTGCAGGCTGAACAGGGCGAGGCCGGCGACGCCGCCGACCAGGGCGACGGGCTGGAGCAGCCCGAAGAACCCGCCCGTGTAGTGGAAGCCCGATCCGATCTGCAGACCGTGGACGAGATCGGTGAAGGCGACCCCCCACAAGAGGGCCGGGATCAGGCTGCCGACGAAGAGCGCCCGGTCCCACCACGCCCGCCAGGCGGCCGCGTGCTCCTTGCCGCGGTACTCGAGGCTCACCCCCCGGATGATCAGCCCGAACAGCAGCAGGAACAGCGCCAGGTAGAAGCCGCTGAACATCGTCGCGTACCAGACGGGGAACGCCGCGAACGTGGCGCCTCCGGCGACCAGGAGCCAGACCTCGTTGGCGTCCCAGGTCGGACCGATGGTGTTGATGCACATGCGGCGGTCGAGGTCGTCGCGAGCCAGGAAGGGGGTGAGGATCCCCACGCCGAAGTCGAACCCCTCCAGGAAGAAGTAACCGGTCCAGAGCACGGCGATGAGGACGAACCACAGGGTGGCCAGCGACACGACGGGGGTCATCTCAGTACACCAGGGCCGGCGTGGACGCCGATCCGCTCGAATCGGCCTCGTCCTCGTGGAGCGGGTGGCGGGCGTAGCGGGACATGAGCATCACCTCGATCACGCCGAGGACCGTGTAGAGGACGGTGAAGCCGGCCAGGGTGAGCGCCACCGACCCCGCCCCCACCGTGGGGGAGATCGCCTGGTCGGTCCGCATCAGCCCGTTGACCACCCACGGTTGGCGTCCCGCTTCGGTGAAGATCCAGCCGAACGTGTTGGCCAGGAACGGCGCTCCGATGGCCAGCAGGCTGGCCCACAGGAACCACCGGGACCGATCGAGCCGCTTGCGGCGTGCCAGCACCAGCGCCCAGATGGCCACGGCCAGGATCACCACGCCGAAGCCGATCATCAACCGGAAGCTCCAGTAGGAGAGCCAGATGACGGGGACGTAGCTGGCGGGACCGTAGGTGGCGGCCTCGTGGGCCTGGATCTGATGGATGCCCGACACCGATCCGTTCCAGGACATGTCGGCGATCAGGCTCAGCAGGTGCGGGACGCGCACCTGGAAGATGGGGTTGCCCGAGAGGTTCCCGACGGTCAGGATCGAGAAGCTCGCGCCGGACTGCGTGTCGTAGAGGGCCTCGGCCGCGGCCATCTTCATCGGTTGCTGCTCGTCCATGAGCCGGGCCTGGAGGTCGCCGGTGACCATCACGCCGATCACCGCCACCAGGCTCACCGCCGCAGCCAGCCGTGCAGCCCGTGCGAAGGCCGCCGTCTCGTGGCGGCGGAGCAACTTCCAGGCGCTCACCCCCAGGACGACCATCCCGCCGGTGGTGATGGCGGCGAGGAACGTGTGGCTGAACTCGGCCCACAGGGTGGAATTGGCCAGCAGCGCCCAGAAGTCGGTCAGTTCGGCCCGGTTGCCCACCACCTTGTAACCGACCGGATGCTGCATCCAGGCGTTGGCGGCCAGGATGAAGAGGGCTGACAGGATCGTCCCGATGCTCACGAGCCAGATGGTCGCCAGGTGCAGCCGGGCCGAGAGGCGACCGCGCCCGAAGAGCCACAGGCCGAGGAACGTCGACTCCATGAAGAAGGCGAGGAGGCCTTCGATGGCCAACGGCGCACCGAAGATGTTGCCGACGAACACCGAGTAGTTGCTCCAGTTCATGCCGAACTGGAACTCCTGGACGATCCCGGTGGCGATGCCGAGGGCGAAATTGATGACGAAGAGCTTCCCGAAGAAGCGTGCGAGGGCGTCCCACTCCTCGTCCTTCCTGCGATAGGCGAGGGTCTGCATCACGGCCACCAGCAGCGCGAGGCCGATCGAGACGGGGACGAAGAGGAAGTGGTAGACGGTGGTGACCGCGAATTGCCACCGATCGAGCATGGTGATCATCGGTTGCCCTCCACCGCCGGCACTCGTGGATCGAGACGCATCACCCGCAGTGTCGCCCCGCCCTCATGGGCGGCAGTAGGGACCAAAGTCCCAGGGCGTGGTGGCTTCCGACCTGACCGGCCCGTGGCCCGTGGCCCGTCGGCTGGGGCTGGGGCTGGGGCTGGATCAGGTGCGGCGCGTAGCCGGGTGGCGCCGGGCGAGCAGCGGCATGAGGACGGTGCGCGGCGTCAGGTGCGCGGCGACCGCCGTTGCCCGGTTGGCCGCACCAGGGATCACCACGGCCCTCCCGGCCACCAGACCGTCGACGCCCGCCTTCGCCACCACGTCGGCCGGGACCCACATGACCGACGGGAGCGCCCGGGTGGCAGCGTCGCGGTCCATCCCCGACGTTTCGATGAACTCGGTGTCGACCGGGCCGGGACACAACGCGGTGACCGTGACGCGTGAGCCGGCGACCTCGGCCCTGAGCGCGTGCGTGTAGGAGAGGACGAACGCCTTGGACGCGGCGTAACCGGCCTGGCCGGGCATGGGCTGGAACGCAGCGGTGGACGCCACGTTCAGCACCGCGCCTCGTTGCCGCTCGACCATGCCGGGGACGAACATGCTGCAGAGGTCGATCACCGCTTCGACGTCGGTCCGCACCATCGCCACCTCTCGACGATGGTCGCTGCGGGCCACCGGCCCCACCGTCGAGAAACCGGCGTTGTTCACGAGTACATCGACCGTCAGGCCCCGCTCCGCTAGCTGGTCCGGCAGGGTGCCGCGGGCGTCGGCGTCGGTCAGGTCGAGAGCGACGACCTCGGCCCGGACGAGCGAGGACTCGGCGATCTCGGCGGCCAGCTCGTCGAGGCGCTCCCGGCGGCGGGCGACGAGGGTCACGCCCTGGCCACGGCCGGCCAGCTCACGAGCCAATTCGGCGCCGATCCCCGACGAGGCGCCGGTGACGAGGCAGGTGCGGTCGTGCGCGGGGGCGGGGAGCGTCATGTACCGGATCGTAGGCCCGCTAGCGGGTCCCCGGTGTCCCCGACGCCTCGGCGGCGGCCCGGACCCGCTCCAGGGTGGCGGTGATGCCGGCTCGGTTGTGGGACGGCGTGTCGGACACGCCGCGTGCCGGACGGCCGAGCGCTGCAATGAGGCCGGTGCGCCGGTCGGTGAACGAGCCGGTCACCCGCGTCCCGCCGTCGGGGGTGTCCTCGAGCCGGTAGCCCCAGTCGGCGACGGCGGACCCGAGGAAGTCGACGTGCCAGGCCACCGCTCGTCCCTCCTCGAAGGTGATCACGGTCCCGGTCGTGGTCCACCTGCGCCAGCCCTTCGAGTTGTGACCGCGGAAGCGCGCGCCGAGGGACGGGGTCGACGCACTGCCGATCCACGTGACCCGGTCGCATTCGGGTGACCACTCGGCCATACGGGCCGGATCGCCGATCAGTTCCCATACCCGGTCCCGGGGGGCCGCGATCTCGACGGTCACCTCGACGTCGGGCGCGTCCGGGCTCATGCGGGACCTGCCGGTCCGCCCTCGGGAGAACCGGGGCCAGGCCGGCCGGGTTCCCGGTGGCCGTGGGCATGGTCGGTCGCCCCGTGCTGCTGGGCGGGCGAGGTCATCGACGAGCGGGGGCGCGTCACGGCCTGCTTCGTCTCGGGGGAGCCCGGAGCCTGGATCGGCTGGGGGGCGGCCCGGGCGTCGTCCCGTACCTCGCGAGCTGCCTGTTCCGCCCCGGACTCGGGCGCTGCCTGGGTCCGGGGCGGGGCCGGCGTGGCCTGGGCCGGAGACGGCGTGGCCTGGGCCGGGGACGGCGTGGCCGAGTGGACCGCGGCCGCCTGACCCGACGGAGCGGCAGCGGCAGCGGCGCCGCCGGTCCAGTGCAGCGTGGCGTAGTGGGTGGCGTAGGCGCGGGCGTCGGCCGGCGCGTACCCCTGCTGCAGGTAGTACGCCTCGTACCGGCCATGGAGCTCGATCCACGACGTGGGGACGCCGGACGCCGGACCCGTCTGCATGCCGGCACCGGCGCCCGCGGTGACGGCAGCGGACGCCCCGTTCGGTGTCGCCATGCCGTTCGGTGTCGCCATGCCGTTCGGTGTCGCCATGCCGTTCGGTGTCGCCATGCCGTTCGGCGTCGCCATGCCGTTCGTGCCGACTGCACCGGCCGGCGATGGCGCACCGGCCATGGCGCCGGCGGCGGTCGCGGTGGGGCCGCTGTCGACCGCCACGGCGGTGCCACCGGGCTGGTCGTCCCCGGCCGGCGGGGGTGGGCTCTCGAAGCGACCCGGCTCCTCGCCATGGCGGATGAGGCCCCTCGACACCCACTGGCGCCTGTCCGCGTCCGCCCACACGAGGATGGGCGGCAGGATCACCAGGGCGCACAGCAGCGCCACGGCGACGTTCAGGCCGACGATGATGCCGAACCCGCGGAGCAGCGGCCACGGTGACGTCGCCAGCACGGCCACGCCGGCGACGGCGGTGAGGCCCGAGACCATGAACGCCCGTCCCGTCCGCGACGCGGTCACGGCCATGGCTCCCGCCGGCCCGATGCCCCGTGACCGCTCCTCGACGAACCGGAGGAGGATGAGCGAGGTGAACTCGGTACAGACCGCCACGACGAGCGGTCCGGAGACCGCCGTCATCGGGCTCAGCTGGACGTGGAGCGCGTAGGCCAGGATCGACACCGCGCCGACCGCCACCATGACGGGGACGAGCGACAGCAGGGAGCGGATGAGGCTGCGGAGCCGGGCGGCGAGGAAGAGCCCGACCAGGATGAGGGCCAGGTAGGTGAGGAGGCTCCGCGACGCGTTCAGGTTGTCGATGAGGCCCACACCCACGACGGCGATGCCACCCGGGGTGACCGTGATGCCTGACGGTGCCCGGACGTCGTTCTGGATGTGGTCGACGACCGGCTTCAGGTCGCCGAGGACGGCCGTCTTCGAGCGGAAGAAGATGCTGAGGTAGCGGCCACCGTCGGCCGATCCCGAGCGCTGGATGTCCACGGGGGCGACCGCGTTGACCGCCTTCACCTGGGCCCCGGTCGGCGGGACCACCGACGCGCCGGGCACGTCGGTGAACTCGGCCACCAGGTTGACGGTGCCGGCCGCAGGGAACAGCGCGTTCGGGTACTGGTGGACCAGCTGGTTGGACAGGGAGGTCACGTACGCGACCGTCGCGTCGCTCCACGGATGATCCGTCTGGACCAGGGTTCCGAGGGCGTTGTCGGAGCCGCTGCCGGCCTTCAGCTGGTTGATGTCCTGCACGGTCTGGTTGTGGGGGTCGATCCACTGGAGCGGGTCGGTCTGGAGCGTGAGGTGCCCCTCGAGGCTCAGCCCCGAGACGAGCACGACCACGGCGGCGATGGCGAGCGGGATCGCCGCCTTCGCCGGCACGCTCCCGAGCCACACGACCAGCCGGCTGAGCCGGCCCTTGGAGAAGTCCTTGCCGCGGGTGGGCGACTTGAATTCACGGATGCCGAGGATCGACAGCGGCAGGACGATGCTGCAGATGCACACGGCGATGATCCCGACGACCAGGAGCCAGCCGAACTGGCGGATCATCGGCACCTTGGCGAACGTGAGCGCCAAGAAGGCGAACACGGCGTCGAAGGTCACGACCAGCAGGGCCGGTCCCAGCCCCCTCGCCGTCGCCTGCATCGGGTGGGCGGCGCGGTCGAGCACCACCTCCTCTTCCACGCGCGAGTGCAACTGGATGGCGTAGTCCATGCCGATGCCCAGCAGTACGGGGAGGCCGGCGATGCTCCCCAGCGTGAGCGGTATGCCGAAGTAGCCGGCCAGACCGAACGCCCAGACGAGCCCGATGGCCACGACGGCGAACGGCAGCAGCCGCCACCGCACGTTGAAGAGCAGGACGAGGATCACGATCATGATCACCGCGGCCAGCGCACCCAGCGTGAGCATCCCGCCCTTCAGATAGTCGTTGATCGTCCGCAACAGGGCGGGCACGCCCGTCACCAGCGGCTTGCCGCCGACCACGTTCTGGAAATGGCTGGCGGCGAAGATCTGCTCGACCGAGCTGGCCGCCACCGACTCCTGCTCGATGCTCAGCCCCCCCTTCACGAAGGCGATGAGCACGGCGTGGGTGTCGTTGGGCAGGAACGTCGCGCTCGACGTCCGGACGGCTCCCTGGGGGTCGTGGAGGAGGAAGTGGGCCCACGCCGGGTTCGTCAGCGTCCGCTGGGAGGCGGGGATCTTCGATTCGGCGGACAGCAGGGCCGTGATGTCGGCCAGACGCAGCGCCCTGCCCTTGGCCGAGGGATCACGCTGCTCGGCGCTGAGGAGGAGCTGGCCGGCCAGGCTCGCGGCCGGGTTGCCGTTGGGCGACGACGCGAGCTGTTGTGACAGCTCGGCGGCGTCGAGCGGGCTGACGATGCTGAAGATGGAGTGGTTGGCGGTGAGCTCGGCCTGGACTCGGTGGAACTCGGCGATGTTGGCCGCGGTGAAGAGATTGTCCACCGTCGTGCCCGGCTGCATCGTGAACATCACGGCGATCGGATCGCCGCCGAAGAGCGACTCGTAGTGCTGGTTCTCGATCTGCGCCTTGTCGTTGCCGTTGAGATAGCTGTTGTTCGTCGTGACGAACCGCAGCTGGGTGATCCCGAGCCCCAGGAGCAAGGTGAGGGCCAGCCCGACCACCGAGACCGTGCCGGCGCGCTTGCCGAGGTTGAGCCCCAACCACGACCACACCTTCCGCATCCCCCTACCCCCTTCTGCCTGGAGCCGGCCGGGGAACCGGCGGGCCTCGCCTCGTCCCTCGCTCCGCCGGCGTCCCGCCAGTCCGGCAGGATCTCGTCGCCTCGTCCCTCGGGCAATCCATCGGGCATTCCCACGGCGGTCGGACCGTCGCGACGATGCCGTCGCCGACCTCCGGGCCGCGGTCCGTGCCGGGTGGTACCGTAGCCGGTCTGGTGACCGGCTGGTAACTCCATGTCGTCACGTGGTCGTCCGGACCGCATGGGTGGCCACGAGACCAGGCCTGCCGCCCCAGGGCGCGGCCGCCCGAGCGGTCGTCGCTCGCCGAGCCGGGCGGGGGTGAGCCGGGCGAGCCGGGGCCGGACGGGAACGAACGGGGGCGAGGATGCCGGCAGCCGATCACGACGCACTCGAGGAGATCCGCTCCCTCAAGCACGCCTACTTCCGCCTGCTCGACACCAAGGACTTCGCTGCCCTCGGCGACCTCCTGACCGACGACGTCACCACCTCGTACGAGGGCGGGAAGCATCAGTTCGCCGGCCGCGACCAGGTCGTCGACTTCCTCGAGCGGTCGCTCGGCGACCCGGGGATCGTGCACGCGCACACTGCGCACCATCCCGAGATCGTCGTCACCGCGGACGACGCCGCCACGGGCATCTGGTACCTCGAGGACCGGGTCATCGTGCCTGCCGCCGACTTCGTCCTGTCCGGCACGGCGCTCTACGAGGACACCTACTCCCGGACCGCGGCCGGGTGGCGTATCCGTCACACGGGGTACCGGCGGATCTACGAGGAGCACCGCCGTCACTCGACGGGCGAGCTGCTCTCCTTCACCTCGAGGTTCGGCGCCGGCTGATCCCGGGACGCCGCGGTCGGCGGTCCCGGTTGGCCCGACGTCTAAGGGGCGGTCCCGGTTGGCCCGACGTCTAAGGGATGGGCGATCATGTCGGGCGGCAGCAGCCGGCATCGGGAGCCGAGCCGGACGACGCACCACCTGCTTCTCGGAGGGGACGCCATGTCAGATCCACTCGCCGGCCCGACCGGGCCCGGCCACGACATGGCCACGGGCGGGCTGGCGCCCGGCGGGCTGGCCGGCTATCCGCCCGAGGACCACTTCCTGCGCGACCTCGACGTCACGGTCGAGCTCCGGGCCGACGGCACGGCCCGAGGCACGATCCCCGTGGGCCCGGACACGCTCGTCGCCGGAGGCTGGCCCCGGGCCGGGATCGTCGGCGTCCTCGTCGACTCGGTGGCGGGGGCGGCGGCGGTCATGACGGCCAGACCCGATCGCGTGGCGACGGCCGACATGACGCTGCACCTCTTCCGCCCGTTGACGGGCCCCGAAGTGGCGGTCGAGGCGTCCGTCATGCGCCGGGGGAGGACGACGGTGGTCATCGAGGCCACGGTGACCGACGGCGCGGTCGGGGGGCCGCTCGGATGGGCGACCCTCACGTTCGCGTTGCTGGCAGCTCGGGCGCACCAGACGCCCCCCGGCGACGCCTTTCGGCTTACCGAGACCGTGCGGACGGCATTCGGAGGGCGACAATCCGGGCGGTCCGTGCTGGAACGGATCGGCTGGGGGCCGGACGGCCGCCAGGCGGACATGTCCGAGCCGGCCGGCGACCTGGTGGACCTCGTGCACCTCGAGGTCGACGAGTACGTGCGGAACACCTTCGGTGCCGTCCAGGGCGGGATCGTCGCCCTCCTCGCCGACGAGGCCGCCCGACGTGCCGCCCCGGGGACGGTGGTCGCCGACCTCCACCTGGCCTTCCTCGCCCCCTGCAAGGTCGGTCCGATCGTCGGCCGGGCCCGCCTCCTCGAGCCTCCGGGCGTGGGGGCGGGAGCCGTGCTGGTCGAGCTGCGCGACGCCGGCGCCGGCGGCCGCGTCACCACGGTGGCCGACGCCGGGGTGGTCGTCCCTGCGGCGACGGTCGGGCGATGAACGCCCCGGGAGGGCAGGCCTCCGACGACGACGGGCGGCCAGCGCTGTTCAGCGACTACTCGGGACGCGCCGTGAGCGAGTACTTCCGGATGGCCCGGTGGGAGGGGCCCGTCACTCCGGGCGGTGATCCGCTCTTCGGGGCTCGGGTGCCGATCGACCAGCACGAACGGGGCCCCGCCGGGGGGATCCGGGCCGGTGCGCTCGTCTCGGTCCTGGACTCGGTCGGGGGCATGATGAGCGGGCTCTCCGTGCTGCCGCGTTGGATCGTCACCACCAACCTCATGGTCCGCTTCGCCCGGCTCGACCACGTCGGGCCGCTGAGGGTCGGCGGCCGGGTCCTGCGTACGGGAACGGCATCGGTGGTGAGCGGGATGGTCGTCGCCGACGAAGGGCAGGGCGACGCCATCGTCGCCACGGCCATCGCCACCATGGCCATCCTCGAGCCGAACGACATGCACCTCGACTTCGTGCGCCCGGTGTGCGTCCCGGCGCCCGATCCCCCCGAGCACCAGGTGCCGGTGGACGACTTCTTCTCGCTCGAACCCGGCGACGGTCCGACGACCCGCCTGGACCTGGTCGAGCACCTCCGCAACCCGTGGGGCATCCTCCACGGGGGTGCGGTGGCGATCCTGGCGGACGAGGCCGCCACCCGTGCGGCGGCGGCCGCGGTCGGGGCGATGCCGGGATCTCCTGGCGGACCGGCACTGTTGGCCGCATCCGACGTCGTCATCCACTACACCAAGCCGAACCGGGTCGGACCGATCGAGGCGCGCCCGACCGTCGTGGGGGACCGGGGCGACGCGGTCGTCGTGCGGGTCCCGATCCACGACGTGGGCGCAGACGACCGGATGACCGCAGTGGCGACGGTGACGGTGCGCCGCCTCCCTGCGGCCGGGGGGTGACCGGGTGACGGGGGTTCGGGCCAACCGGGTTCGGGCCAGCCGGGCGGCATGATGGGTGCGAACCCGGTGCCGGCAACTGGAGCGGTGGCAGGGGACGGCGCGTCCACGTGGACGGGCACACAAGGGGGATGGGCATGATGGACGGCAAGACCGTGGTGGTCACGGGAGCGAACTCGGGCATCGGACGGGCGACGGCGTCGGCGTTGGCGTCGCTCGGGGCGCGAGTGGTCGTGACCGGTCGGGACGCCGCCCGAACGGAATCGGCCGCCGCCGCCATCCGCGACGAGACCGGCAACGCCGAGGTGCACGCCGCTGTCTTCGACCTGGGTGACCTCGCCTCGGTGCGCGAGGGTGCCGCCGGTCTCCTCGACAGGTTCGACCGGATCGACGTGCTCGTGAACAACGCCGGTGTCGTGCTCACCACGAGGCGCGAGACGGTCGACGGGTTCGAGGCCACCTTCGCGACGAACCACCTGGGACCGTTCCTCCTCACGGCGCTGCTGCTCGATCGCCTGCGCTCGAGCACTCCCGCCCGCATCGTGAACGTGGCGTCCACCGCCCACCGGTCGGCCCGGGGGGGCCTGGACTTCACCGACCTGCAGGCGACCCGTTCCTACGCGGGGATGCGGGCCTACGGGCGCTCCAAGCTCGCCAACATCCTGTTCACGACGGAGCTCGCCCGCCGTCTTAAGGGGAGCGGCGTCACGGCCAACAGCCTGCATCCCGGCACGGTTGCCACGGGCTTCGCCCGCGACGGCGACGCCAGCGGGTTCCTGGCCTTCGGCATCAAGGTGATCCGGCCGTTCATCCTCACCGCCGAGCAGGGCGCCCGTACGTCGATCTACCTGGCGTCATCCCCCGAGGTGGAGGGTGTCTCCGGCAGGTACTTCGTGAAGAACCGTGCCCGCCAGCCATCGGCTGCGGCCCGGGACACCGATGCCGCCAGACGGCTGTGGGAGGTCAGCGAGACCCTCACCGGCCTGGCCGGCCCCGACAGCTCCGACAGCCCCGACAGCTCCGACAGCCCGTAGTATCTCCACGGGCCGGACCGGAGGCCATGTGCGTGCTGACCCGCCGGCTCCACGGTGGTCGGGACAGGGACAGGGACAGGGAGCCTGATGGGCACATCCGACGTCACACCGCCGGGAGCCCGCCAGCCTGACCGGCTCGAGACGATCGGGCGATCGTGGGGTTGGGTCCTGTTCTTCGGGATCGTCACGTTTGCGCTCGGTGTCCTCGTCATCACCCGGCCGGTCGACACCGTGTTCGGCGTGGCCGTGTTCATCGGGATCTGGCTGTTCGTGAGCGGCGTGTTCCGCATCGTCCTCGCCATCGCCGACCGTGGCGACGACGCGGGAAACCGGGTCCTGGTGACGCTGCTCGGCCTGCTGTCGGTCATCATCGGGCTGTTCTTCATCCGCCATACCTTTCAGACCGTGGCGACGCTTGCCGTGCTCCTCGGGATCTTCTGGGTCGTGGGGGGACTGATCGAGTTCTTCGAGGCCTACAGCCGCACGCGCACCGCCGGCAGGGGCATCCGCATCGTGATGGGCCTGCTCGGCTTCGTCGCAGGCGTGGTCACGCTCTTCATCCCGGGGCTGACCCTCGTCGTGCTGGCCACGTTCATGGGGATCTGGCTTGTCTGCTACGGCCTGCTGCAGGTCTTCGCCGCTCTCGCCATCCGCACGCTCACGCGCTGAGCGTCCTCGCCGCCCGCCACCGGCGTGCCCTCGCCGCCCGGGTGGCCGGCCGGTACCCGCTCCCGGCGGGCTGACCTCCGGCGGGCCGGACCTGGTGTCACACCGTCATGCTTCGATGGTTCCCA
>JAJZAC010000100.1 GCA_021799615.1 Actinomycetes bacterium | reverse complement strand
ACTGCTGGGCAGCGGGCGGCGGCGGCGGCGGTGCGAACTGCTGGGCAGCGGGCGGCGGCGGCGGTGGTGGCGGTGCGAACTGCTGGGCAGCGGCCGGCGGCGGCGTCACCTCGGTTTGGACCGGGGGCTGTGCCCCTTGCCGCGCCTGCCCCGGTTCGCGTGGCGGGTCGCCCTCCATGGGCGGAACGTAGAAAAGCGGCTCGGGAACGTTTGGCATTCCGTTGCCGGCCACCGGAGCCCCGAACGGTTGCGCAGCGGCAGCCGGTTGCGGCGGTGGCGGTGTCGACGGCGACGGCGACGGCGACGGCGACGGCGACGGCGACGGCGACGGTGGTGGTGGTGGTGGTGGTGGTGGTGGTGGTGGCGACGGCGACGGTGGTGGTGGTGGTGGTGGTGGTGGTGGTGGTGGTGGTGGTGGTGGTGGTGGTGGTGGTGGTGGTGCGAACTGCTGGGCAGCGGTCGGTGGGAGTTGGGCGGGCGCCGTCGAAGGCGGAGACGGCGCCCGGCCGAACTCCGATCCGAGCAGGCTGTCGAGCGGATTCGGCGGGGGAGTCGGTGCGACGGCGGGTGGTGGGGTGATCGAGGCCGCAGGAGACGGTGCTGGCACGGACGATGCGACGGCGAGCTGTCTCGTCAGCTCTTCGAGGCGGGCGTTGAGTGCCTGCTGGGAGCTGCGCACGGCAGCCAGCTCCGCCTGGAGTTGGGAAACGTTCTGGTCGGCTGGAGCCGGCCCACCACCCTGCTGGTACTGGCCTTCGGTCGTCATCTGGCGCTCCCCCCCGTTGGACCCGTGCGTGTTGCCGGTGTTCCGTCCGCCGGTTGGATCAACAATGCAGGCCTCGGCGTCATCTCGCGGTCACTCCCCGTGCGCGTACGTCGACGCAGTGTAATCGAATGCTCCGTGAACTGAAAAGGAGGAATCCCCGATGTGTCACCGATCGGCCAGGGCCGCCCCGCGGTGCCCGCACCTCGTGCAACCGACCAGTGAAGCGGGCGCTCCGCCTGCCGGCGTGTGTGCGGTGGGGCGGACGCGTCGTGCTCGGGGTCTGGTGGGAGGGCGCCACCGGCGGAGCACGGCGGATGATCAGGGCGACGTCAGCCGAGTGCGGCAGCGCGCAACTCCTCGAGTGTCAGTTCGGACGTAGCTTCGCCGCCGCACTGGGAACAGCGCTCGACGTGGCGCCAGCTGCGGAGCAGTCGGGTGCCTTCGGCGTTGAGCAGGACGACGAACGACTCGGAATCGGGATCGATCTCGACCCCGAAGCACGGACGCCATTCTGTCGAGGTCGGCGAACCCGTCGTCGTCATACCCTTCAGGACGCGACGGAATCTTCCGTGTTGCTGATCGATGATCCATGTGCTGTGGCACGACTCGATGACCAGCGGATCCATGTACCCACTCTTCCACGCCGACCTAAGCACGCGCCCAGAACGGCGTGTCGGTTCGGTGACAATGTGTGTCGTCCCTGGTCCAGGGGATACCGCCGACCGGACAGCCGTGCCCTCCCCGAGCAGTATCTCATGTACTCACGATAGGTTTCAGCAGTTTCTGCACATGCACGCGGCATCCCTTGCCCGGCGCGGCGTCGACGTGGAGCGTGCCCCCGACCAACCGTGCCCGCTCGTTCATGCCAGCGAGGCCCATTGACGCGGTGGCGGATCGGCGCCCCGAGGCGTCGGGGTCGAAGCCCACCCCGTCATCGATCACGGTGAGATCGACCGCGTTGTCACCGAATTCGAGCTCCACCTTGAACGACGATGCGCGTGCATGGCGCTCGATGTTCGACACGGCCTCCTGCGTGATCCGAAAGAGCGTGAGCTCGATCCCCGGCTGGAGACGGCGTTCCTCACCGGACGTCCGGAACGAGCCTCGTGCGCCGCTGCGCGTCGACGCACCGGCGACCAGCTGTCGGATCGAGGCGGCAAGGCCCAGGTCGTCGAGCACCGGAGGGCGTAGCCCGCGAGCGATGCCCCGCAGTTCGGCGACTGTTGCTTCGGCGATCTGCCGGAGGGCGGAGAGATCGCCGCCGTCTCGCTCCCCGTGTCGGGTCGTGACGCCCCCACCCGGTGGTCGGGCGGCGGTGCCGGTAGCCGAGGCTGGTTCGGCGGCCGCGTCGATCAGCCGGCACAGGTGGATCAGCGCCTGGACGGGCCCATCGTGCAGTTCCTGGGCGATGTG
This sequence comes from Actinomycetes bacterium, assembly GCA_021799615.1. GTDB lineage: Bacteria > Actinomycetota > Acidimicrobiia > Acidimicrobiales > RAAP-2 > JAJZDI01. The sequence goes on along the minus strand of JAJZAC010000100.1, from coordinate 6,530 downwards.
CCGCCGTTCGTCCTCGAGACCCTCCAGGACGTACGCCGCATAGGCATCGGTTCGCTGGCGACGAAGGGTTTCAGCGGTGACGTCGGCGAAGACCACCTGGAGCCCTTCGTCGACCCCGGCTCGCTGGAGCCGGGTCACGGTTGGGCGCAACAGCAGCGGACCGGCATCGGAATCCATGACCACCGGCTCTTCGGGGGACCCGCCGCCGTTCCCGGAGGGCGAGACCAGTTCGCTCAGGACGATCCTGGCCGCCTCGGGGCCGACGACGTCCACGATGCGCGGGTGCGCGTCTCCTCCGTCGGAGCGGTCCTCGCGGAGCGGGTCGAACAGCCGGTGGGCGGCCTCGTTCATGTCCACCACGCATCCTTCGAGGTCGACGATGAGGATTGGCGACAGGTTGGAGGCGAACAGCTCCCGGTAGAGGTGCTCGGTACGCTCGTGATCCTCCCTGGCCTGCTCGGCGATCATCCGGGCTCGGCGTTCCGACGTCACCCACTGGCCGACCAGGGCGGCCGTGGCGCCGAGGATGGCCACTTGGGCGACCTGGACCGCCGCACTTGCCCGGTCGCCGGCCGTCACGGATAGCACGATCTGGGGAAGCGACAGCACGGCGACGGTGGTGGCGGTGGCGACGGCCCCGGCGAACCCGAAGCTGAGGGCGGCATAGACCACCGGAACGAGGAACAAAACGGCGACCGTGTACTCGGTGGCGACGCTTCCTGCGGGCAGGTGGAAGGCCACCACGATCGCCACCCGGATCAGGAAGAGGGCCAGCACCACCAACTGGAGGAGCCAGAACGCGGAGCGGCGCCACGGCGCATCACTGCCTGACCGGGAAAGAGCGGCGGCTGGGCTCCGGTGGGCGCTGGTCACCGTCGGTCGGTCGGCCCACCGCCCACCAGGCCGGTGGTCAGTGCCAGGCGGACGAGCTCGGTTCGGGACGTCGTTCCGAGCTTCTCGAAGACGTGATTGAGGTGCCCCTCGACCGTGCGGGGGCTGATACCGAGCTCCCGGGCAATCGCCTTGTTGGCGAGGCCGCGTGCGGCGAGGACGACGACGTCGCGCTCGCGAGCGGTGAGTGGGGACGGCGTCGTCGCCGTCGCCGTGCCTGCCGCCTGAAGGCCGGGGATCAACGAGGGATCGAGGATCTTGGACCCGGCGCAGATGCGGTCGATGGTAGCGACGAGCTCTCGGCCCGGTGTCGTCTTCAGCAGGTAGCCCGAAACGCCGGCAGCTACGGCGGCGCGGACGTAGTCGGGGTCGTCGTAGGCGCTGAGAACGATGATCGTGGTCTGCGGATGACGCTCGCCGATCCGACGGGCGAGCTCGATGCCGTTCATCGACGGCAGCCGGATGTCGACCAGTGCCACGTCGGGTCGGACGGTGTCGATGACGGCCAGCGCTTCGTCGCCGTCGGCTGCTTCGCCGACGACGTCGTAGCCGGCGGCCTCCTCGAAGATACGACGGGTCCCGGTGCGCAGCAGCTCGTGGTCGTCGACGATCACCACTCGCCGAGGCGGCGGCGCCCCGCCGGTGGGCTGTGGCCTGGCGGCCTGCCCGGTCACGCTCATGGTTCCATCGTACGGGTGGGCGAAGCCGGTGGAAGGCACCCGCGGGCGTCGATCCTCTCGGTGGCACGGCCTCGCGGGCCGGCCGCCGGTCCCCGTCACGGCCACGAGCCGGACGGGACGGTGGCCGCCACGGCGAGAGCCACGGCGGCGCCGACACAGGCCGAAGCGGCGAGCGGCCCCGGAATGAGGAACCGCCTGGCGGCGGGCGCAGCCGTGTCGCAGGTGCCGGCACCGCTGCATGCGCTACACGCCCCGGCGCACTCCACGGGTGGACTGCCGACCGGCTCTCCCGACGCCTGGGTCGGATCTCCGTCTGCGTGGTCGCCCCCGGCTGCGGGCACCCGCGATGCCCGAGCGTTGATCATGACCGCAACGGCGGCTCCGGCCACCACCACGGCGCCTCCGGTGACCGCACCGATCAGGGGCAGCGCGCCGAGGAAGGAGCCTGCGGGCACCAGCGCAGTCCTGCCCTGGAGGTTCCACCGGGATGCCGACCTGTCGGCGGCCACCAGCACGAGGAATGCGGCGGTGCCGGCGAACGCGCCGAGGGCGACGGCCAGGAAGGGTCCGTGTCCAGTGACAGCTCGGGCGATGGCCGCTGCCACGACAGCGCCGGCGGTTCCCAGGGCCCCTACAGACCGTGGGGCGCGGTGCCCGTCGACTTCGATCAGCCAAATGGCCAGGACCGTCGACGCCAGCAGGCACAGCGGGAGCGTCGGCTGACGACCCTGGGCGGCGGCGGCGATCCCCGCCCAGACGAGTGCGTTGCCCGCCTCGACCAGGGGATACCGAGCGGCAATCGGTGCCCGGCACGTGCGGCACCGGCCGCGCAGTGCCAGCCACCCGGCTACGGGGACGTTCTCCCACCAGGCAAGCGGTCTCCTGCACGCCGGGCAGAACGAACCCGGGGCCAGGACCGACAGGCCGCGTGGGACCCGGTAGACGACGACGTTGAGGAAGGAACCGACCAGTGAGCCGAACAGGGCGGCGACCAGCGCCGTGGCCCAGAGGGGAAGAGACGTGCTGCTCATCGTCGTCGCGTCACGGGTGTCGAGGCCCGAGTGTCGGCTGGAGGCCAGGTGGCGAGGTGGAATTGCCCCTTGAGCATAGCCACCACTTGGTGACAGAGTGTGGTCGTACGAACACAATTCTTCGTCTGTCGGGTATGCCGGCCTGGCCGGGGAACCGGCTCCCTCGCGGGATGGAAGGCGCGCACGACCGACGCGACCTCGAGTGAAATCGAGGGTCAATCAGGTAGGGGAGCGCGCCGATGGTGAGAGTATGACTGACGTCGATGCCGCCCGCTTTTTGGCCCGTGAGCACGACCTCGAATTCGTGGACCTCGACACGTACAACGTCGATCCGGTTGCCGTCGCCATGCTTCCGGCGGCGGTCGCCCGTCGGCATCGCGTCATCGCGGTCAAGCGGAAGTTCGGCACGCCGGTCGTCGCTATCGCCAACCCCGATGACGTGTTCGCACTCGACACACTGCGGGCGTCGATCGGCCGGGACTTCATCTCGGTCGTCGCCGCTCCCGAACAGATCTCGGCCTACCTCGAGCGGTATTACCCGGACGACGCGGCGAAGGCCCAGGCACCACCACCACCACCACCACCACCACCACCGCCACCGCCACCGCCACCGCCACCGCCACCGCCGGTGGCGAAGCAATCGGTGGCCAGAGCTGACCCCGGCCGAGCTGACGCCGTCAACACCCCGGTCCACGGCGGACAGCCGAGCCGGTCCCCCGAGGCCCAGCCGCCGGAGCGGGACGAGGACTGGCAGGACCTGATGGCTAGTCCCATCGGCGGCCAGCCGGCAGGCGCCGGGTCCGAGCGGTCAGACGGCGACTCCGGCGTCGAGGTGGCAGGCCGGTCCGACGCTGACGCAGCCCCGGCCGCCGATGGCAAGCAGCAGGCGAAGCGGCGGCCCAAGCAGGCTCCTGCCCCGATCAAGGCCCCGATCGTGATCGAGACGCCGGGCGCGGCCGACACCCCCGCTGGCCCCGACACCCTCGATCTGAGCGAACTGCTCGGCGAGGACGTCGAGGCTGCGCCGGAGACAGCGGCGGCGGTGGAGCGGCCGGAGGACGAGCGCGCCATCGGCTACGACCCCGTGGTTCCAGGGCTTCCCGATTCCAGCGAAGCTCTGGCAGCAGCCGTGGACGAGCTGTCGTCGTTCGCCGACGCCACCGCACACGCGGGGGAGACCACCGACAAGACGGTTGACATCGTCGAAGAGGCGGTGGCCACCTTCGAGGAGAATCTCGGACCCGACGACGCCGTGGGATCGCTTTCGGCCGCGTCGTCGCTGCCGCCCCTGGCCCAGGTGCTCGTGGATGGAGGCCGGGTCGCCCTCGACGAGATGGAGTCGGTCGTCCAGGAACATCTGGTGACCGGTCAGAGCGTGGCGCGGGTCCTCACGTCCCGCGGCCTCGTCACCGAAGCCGACCTGATGTGGGCCATGGCCCAGGAGATGGGCCTCGAGTTCGTGGACCTCGACATGCGTGGCATCGACCTGGCCGCGTCCATCCTCATCCCCGAGAGCACGGCTCGACACCACAACGTGCTGGTCATCGCCAGCGAGGACGGGACCCCCGTGGTAGCGGCGTCCAACCCGACGGACGTGTTCGCACTCGACGACCTCCGCACGATCATCGGGCGTGGCTTCACCACGGTCGTCGCGACCCGAAGCCAGATCGAGACGTACATCGGTAAGGCCTACGGCAACGGCGGTGACGCCGCCGACATGGCCGTCGAGGCGTCCCTCGGATTCGACGCGAACTCCGAGGAGGGCATCGAGGACATCCAGGCGGTGACCGACGAGGCGCCGATCGTGCGCTATGTCAACCTCCTCATCCTCCAGGCGCTCAACGAGCGGGCCTCCGATATCCACGTCGAGCCGACGGCGAAGGACCTCCGGATCCGGTACCGGATCGACGGCGTGCTCCACGACGCGTCCTCCGCCCCCCGGTCGATCGCCGCCGCGGTGACCACCCGGCTCAAGGTGATGGCCGACATGAACATCGCCGAGCACCGCGTCCCCCAAGACGGGCGGATCTCGCTCAACGTCGGCACGAAGGGTGTCGACCTCCGCATGGCCACACTTCCCACGATCCACGGCGAGAAGATCGTGATGCGGGTGCTCGACAAGTCGAGTGTCGTGCTCGGGTTCAGCGACCTCGGGTTCGACGACGACCTGCTCGAGATCTACGAGGGTATTTTCACCAAGCCCTACGGCACCCTGCTGGTCACCGGCCCGACCGGATCGGGCAAGTCGACCACCCTCTACACGACGTTGAGCGCCCTCAACTCGCCGGAGAAGAACATCATCACCGTCGAGGACCCGGTCGAGCTGCAGATCCAGGGGATCAACCAGGTGCAGCTCAACCTCAAGGCCGGGCTGACGTTTGCCTCGGCGCTCAAGTCGATCCTCCGCTCCGACCCGGACATCGTCCTCGTCGGCGAGATCCGCGACGAGGAGACGGCCCTGATCGCCATCGAGGCTTCGCTCACGGGCCACCTGGTGCTGGCCACCCTCCACACGAACAGCGCGGCGTCGACGCCGATGCGCCTGGTGGAGATGGGCCTCCAGCCGTTCCTCGTCACCTCCGCGGTGTCGGGCGTGCTCGCCCAGCGGCTGGCCCGGCGACTGTGCCAGCACTGCAAGATCCCGTTCGAACCGGCCGAGGCCGATATCATCGCTGCCGGTTGGACGCTCGCGGAGGTGGAGGAAGTCGGCAAGCTCGATACCCTGTACCAGGCCAACGGGTGCCCTGCCTGTTCCAACACCGGCTACCGTGGCCGCAAGGCGCTCGCCGAGCTCATGCCGGTCACGGAAGAGATCGAGCGAATGATCATCGAGGGGGGCTCCGTGGAAGAGATCCACCGACTTGCCGTGTCACAGGGAATGGTCACGTTGCGCCAGAGCGGGCTGCGCAAGGCGCTCGAAGGTGAGACCACCCTCGAGGAAGTCCTCCGGGTGGTCGCATGAGCCCGGTCGACGTGGTCCAGCGTATCGAGTGGTCACAACGCCTGGCCCAGGCCATGGTGGCCGGGGGCTACGCGACCGACGCGCAGTTGGCCCCGCTCGTGGCCGAGGTGCAGGCCACCGGCGTTCCCCTGGCCACGCTGCTGATCGCCAGGCAGGTCGCCCCGGCCGCTGCCGTTGTCGGCGCCCTGGCCCAGGCGTCGCAGTTGCAGGCTGTGGACCTGGCCGCCGTCACCCCGCAACGTGATGCGGTGGCGGCCATCCCCCAGTCCATGGGCAGGGAGTACGGCGCAGTCGGCGTGATGTCGGACGGCAATCAGCTCGTGGTCGCGTTCAGCGAGCCGCCGTCGGCGAACGACCTCCAGACGTTGTCGTCGGCGGTGGGGTTCCGGATCAACCCGGTCCTCGCCGATCCCATCGTCATCGAGCAGGTGCTGGCAGCCGGCCCCGACGGGCTGGTGCCGGCCAGCGCCCCGCCGCAGGGCGCCCCGGCCGGTAACGGTCACGCTACGCCCTCGGCGCAGGAGCGGGTGGGCCCGGGGACGGCGTCGGGCGACACCCCGCTCCACATCGACGATCTTCTTCGCTACGCGGTGGCCGTCGGTGCGTCCGACCTCCACCTGACCGCCCAGATGCCCGGTTGCATCCGCCTGCACGGCGCCATCCGGCCCATCGAGGGTTGCCCCCGGCTCGACAACGAGACCATCCGTGAGATGGTCTTCGGCATCCTCCCCGCGTCCCAGCGGGAGCGCTTCGAAGACGAGCGTGAGCTCGACACCTCGCACTCGATCGCCGGCGTCGGCCGGTTCCGGGTCAACGTCTCGCTGCAGCGGGGAACGGTGGCCGCCGCGCTGCGGCCGATCCCGCACGACATGCCGGCGTTCGAATCGCTGGGCATCCCGGAATCGGTGCGATCGTTCACCGAGCTCCGCCGGGGCCTCGTGCTGGTGACCGGACCGACCGGTTCGG
>JAJZAC010000099.1 GCA_021799615.1 Actinomycetes bacterium | reverse complement strand
CCCGCTCGGGTGGGACGTGACCGACGCCGACGTGGTGGCCCGTGCCTGCGTCGCCCTCCTCTCCGACCTGTTCCCCATGACCACCGGCGAGATGGTCCACGTCGACGGCGGCGTGCACGCCATGGGCGCGTGACGGTGGCCTCCCCCACCCCTGCCCCGTCCCCGGCCGAGGTGCGCGCCTGGCTCGGCCGGTACGTCGACGCGGTGAACGCCCGCGACCCCGACACCCTGGCCGCGTTGTTCGCAGCCGACGCCGAACAGGCCGATCCGGCCTCGAACCCCCCGAACGTGGGGCGCGACGCCATCCGCGCCTTCTTCGCCGCGTCGATCGACGCCAGCCGCACCTGGACCTTCACCGCTGAACGTGTCCACACCTGCGCCGAGCACGCGGCCGTCGACTTCCGCATCGAGATCGACCTGGAGGGGATGGCGACCACCATCGCCGGCATCGAGGTCGTCACCTTCGAGCCCGATGGCCTCATCCGCTCCGTCGCCGCCTACTGGGACGACGCCGACGTCACCGTGGCCTGACCCACCGCCGGCGCACCCCGCCCGGCTGGTCGTCAGCTGCCGACCGTCACGCGCCGGCCACCTCCACCTCGTCGGCCCCCCACAGCGCGGCCAGATCGGCCGCTGCCCGGCCGGCAGCCCAGCCCTCGGCGTCGGTGGCCGCCGACGCTGCGGCGGTCGTCATCTCGGGAAAGGCAGCGGTCACGGCGTCGTCCACCGCCGCCCGCCTGTCGGCCAGGACCGGAAGCAGCGAGCCACCATGGCGCTCGACCGCGTCGTCCCGCACGGCATCGGCGGCGTCGCGCAGGCGATGCCCGACGCGGATGGTGAACGACAGCAGGAAGGACTTCCGGAACGACCGGGTCCGCGACCGGCCGTCGGCCGTGCGACGGCTCCCGTACGACGCCATGGACACCGTGGCCTGCACCAGCAGCGACGTGTAGAGCAGCTCGACCGCGTCGAGGTCGTCGGCGAAGCCGAAGACGGTGGCGAAGCCGAAACCCTTCGACCATACGGCCCGGCACCGGTTCGCTTCCGCCACCTCCGCCAGGAGCGTGGCCTTGACCTGGGCGTAGGGATCGTCGATCCCCAGGCGGACCCCGGCCGGCACGTCGCTGCGCACGTCGTCGGCCGCCAGTGCCACCCGGTCGATGGCGTGGCGGGCCATGAGCTCCTGCGCCTTGGACGTGAACACGGCCGCCTCCTCCTCGAACGGTGTCGACTCCGCCTTGGCCAACAGGCCCCGGACCCGGCGCAGCACGCCTTCGTCGACGTGGTGGCCGCTCGGACCACGAGACGAGCCCTTGCCTGGCAGGCGGCACAGCACGGGCAGCCGGGGCAGACCGGCCATGAACCCGGCCAACGACAGCGCCACCTCGATGGCGTCGCGGAGGTCCGCCCCCGACGTGACCCACGTGGTGTCCCCGTCGGGGGGAAGGCCGCCGCCGGTCGCCGCCACGTCGTCGACGATGGCCCGGACCTGGTCTGCCCAGTCGGGGTCCACGGTGGTCGGCAGGTAGGCCCTGGCCTCGACGGCGACGGCCGTCGCCAGCAGGCGACGCTCGGGTCCCGAGCGCATCCGTGCCGTGACCCGCACCAGGTCCGCCGGTTGCCAGCCGAACTTCCAGGCGGCGCCGACGAACCGGACGATCTCCTCGGCCACCACCCGTTCGACGACGCGGCGCCCACCCGGCTCGGCGGCGTGGGCGGCGACACCGTCGAGCGCGACGGCGAAACGGTCGCCGTCGTCTCGGAACCGGGCGTCGATCGCCGCTCCGACCAGCGTCCGCAGCGGTGGAAGGCTCCGTTCGCTGTCGCGCCGGTCGTGGGTGGATCGGGAGGCGGCATGGCGACGCCCCGGCGGTGCCGCCGCCCCGAACCCCCAGTCCGGTCCGTCGCCGGCCGGCTGGCGGACCTTGGGCGGGGTGACCCGCCCGCCCGGCTGCCCGGGCCGCCGCGGCTTCTTCTTCCGGTCTCGTTTCGACATCACGGCACGGTACACCCGTCCGGTGACACCGGCCTCGCAGCGCGTCCCGGGCCGGCTACTCCAGCAATTGGCGGATGTCGGCCGCCGTCAGCGCCCCGGCCTCGAACGCCCCACCGTCCATGACCCGGGCCACCAACGCTGCCTTGCGGGCCTTCAGGGCCATCACCTTCTCCTCGATGGTGTCCTTGGCCACCAGCCGGTAGACCATCACCTTCTTCGTCTGGCCGATCCGGTGTGCCCGGTCGACCGCCTGCGCCTCGGTGGCCGGGTTCCACCACGGGTCGAGAATGATGCAGTAGTCGGCCTCGGTGAGATTGAGCCCGAACCCACCGGCTTTCAGGCTGATGAGGAAGACGGGGGCGTCCCCGCTGCGGAACCGCTCGATCACCTCCTGGCGCTTCTTCGTCCGGCCGTCGAGGTAGCACGTGTCGATGCCGGCGGCCTCGATCCGCCGGCGGGCCAGGCCGAGGAACCCGGTGAACTGGCTGAAGACCAGGGCCCGGTGACCGTCGGCGACGATCTCGGCCAGCAGCTCCTCCAGCGCGTCGAGCTTGGTGGCGGGGACCCGGGAGTGCCGCTCGTCGACCAGCGATCCGGCCAGGCTGACCTGGCGCAGCACGGTCAGCGACTTCAGGATCTCGAACCGGTGCTTCTGCACGTCGCCCAGCAGGCCGAGCACCTTCTGGCGCTCACGCGCCAGGTACGTCTGGTACAGCCGGTGGTGCCGGGGCAGCAGGTCGAGCTCGAGGACCTGCTCCTGCTTGTCGGGCAGGTCCGCCGCCACCTCCTCCTTGGTCCGCCGGAGCATGAGGGGCCGGATCCGGCGGCGCAACAGCTCCAGCCGCTCGGCGTCCCCCCGCCGTTCGATCGGATGCCGGTAGTACTCGGTGAACCGCTCCGGGCTGGGGAACAGCCCGGGGGCGGTGATGGCCAGCAGCGACCACAGCTCCATCAGGTTGTTCTCGATCGGGGTCCCGGTCATCGCCACCTTGCACGGGACCGGCAGCAGCTTCGCCCGCTGGAACGCCTGGGACGTCCGGTTCTTCGCCATCTGCGCCTCGTCGAGGAAGAGCGCGGCCCACGCCACCCCGGCGTACTCGTCGTAGTCCAGGCGGAAGAGGCTGTAGGAGGTCACCACCACGTCGGCCCCGGCCACCGCGTCGGCCACCGGCAGGCCGCGCCGGGCGGTCGTCTCGGAGATGACCACCGGACGGAGCCCGGGGGCGAAGCGCCGGCACTCGGCGTCCCAGTTGCCGACCACGCTGGTCGGTGCCACCACCAGGAACGGCGCTGCCGACGCCCCCCCGGCACGCACGTGGCACATGAGGGCGAGGGCCTGGATGGTCTTCCCCAGCCCCATGTCGTCGGCCAGGATCCCCCCGAGCCCCACCTCGTACAGATAGGCGAGCCAGTTGAACCCGGCCAGCTGGTAGGGCCGGAGGGTCGCCGCCAAGCCGGGAGGAGCCGGGTGGTCGACGCGATCCCCGGCGTCCGACAGGGCTCGCACCGCCGCCTCCCAGCGGGAGGCCTGCGCGCTCACGACGCCCAGCCGCTTCAGCTCCTCCCACAGGCCGGCCTGGAACCTGGTGAGGCGGATGGCGCCGCCGGGGGCCTCGTGGAGGGAGCGTGCCTCGTCGATGAGGCGTGCCAGCTGGCGCAGCTCGTCGCGGTCCAGGGAGAAGTACGCGCCCGACGGCAGGAGCAGGTGCTCCTCGCCGGCGGCGAGGGCGGTGAACAGCTCGGCGAACGGCACCGCTTCGCCGCCGACCGTCACCGTGACGCTCAGGTCGAACCAGTCGCGGTCGGTCGGCGTGGCGCCGCCCAGGTGCACGACGGGTGCCTCCTCCACCCGCCGGTAGTCGGGTGCCTCGCCCACCTCCTCCACCACCACGCCGGGGAGCTCGGCCAGCACCGGCACCACCTCGGCCAGGAACACCACGGCGTCCATACCACCGAGCACGGCCCCGGTGGCCAGCCGCCGGCCGCTGCGCGCCGGCTCGAACAGCTGGGGCACGTCGCCCACCACGGCGCAGACCTCGGCCACGATCCCGAGCTCGCCGTCGTCCTCGATCCCGCCCCGGGCGCCGGCCCACAGCGGACGGCCGTCCTGGCCCTCCGTCCCCGCCGCTCCCCACCTCCACGCCACCTCGACCACGTGGCCGGGCCGGTGGCGGAGGACGGCGTGGAGCCTCGGCGGCGCCGGCGCCGGCACCTCCACCGACCCGTCGCCCGACCGGATCGGGACCCGGCGGCGGAGCACCGGGACGGCGGTGGCGAGGAACCGGTCCGCCTCCCCGGGTGGCACCCGGACCGGTTGCGAGCCGAGCAGGTCGGCCACCCCCGGCGCCAGCGGGGCACCGAACGGGGCCAGGTGGAGCGGGCCGGCCCCCGACGTCCCCGGCGGCACGGGACCGTCCCACCAGGCGATGCCGTGCGGCGGGCTGCCGATCATCACGCCGCTGGCGGGCCGGATCGGGCCGTCGGCGTCGGTCAGCACCGGCGCGACGACGAGGCCGGCGCCGTCGTCCCGCACGTCCAGCACGACCTCGACCGGATCCTGGCGGAGGTCGACCGGGCTCGCCCCCCGCCCGGCCACGACCAGGGGCAGCTGGTGGTCGATCGCCTCGGCCAGCAGGTCCCACACGCGCCTCGAGGCGATCGCCTCGAGGGCGACGGCCTCGTCCCCGTAGCCGTAGTAGCGGGACCGGTTCATCCGGCTGAGGGCGAGGAGCTCGTGCAGGAGGAGGAGATGCCGCTCGGTCCGCTCGTCGCCCCGCCGGCCGTAGGACCAGTAGTCGAGGCGGGACCACGACACCCCGGTGCGGACCCAGCCGCCGCTGCGCCCCTGGGTCACCGGTCGCACCTTGATGCCGGCCGGCCTGGGGCCCGACCGCCTCGACGTTGCCGGCTGGGCCGGCGACACGTCGAACTGCAGTGCCAGCACGGCGGGGCCCGCCTCGTCGTCGGCGCCCGTTCCGAGGTCGAGCAGGGCCCGCAGCGGCACCTCCCACGACGGGCGGGCCGGCCGCCGGGGGGCCGTTCGCCGTCCGACCGACGGCGCGGTTCCCCGGCGCCTGGCGTCGACGTCGTCCCAGAATCGGCGGGACACCGCCTCGTCGTCGGCGTCAGGGACGAGACGGAGACGTCGGCCCTCCCCCAGGTCCGGGCCGGCGTTGCGGGCGGGACCGGGGGCGGGACCGGCGTCCGCCACTCCCGCCCCCGGCGCCAGTACCAGCGCCACCGCGTGCTTGCAGTCCGACCCGACCGGGCACGTGCACGAACCGACGAAGGACACCAGCTGGCCGGACGGGGAGCGCACCAGGTCCACCGACACCCGGTAGGCGGACGCTGCCGTGCCGGCGACCGCACCGACGACCGTGTGCCGGCCGCCGGCAGCCGACGGCCCCGGGACGTTCCGCGTCACGACCGCGCCCTGCCGGGCGTAGGCCCATCCCCGGGCGAACGTGGACGGACCCACCATCCGCTCCAGGGTGGCCATGTCGGCGGCGGAGAGCTTCACGACGGGCTCGTTCTCGGTGGGATCGTCGTCGGCTCCGTTCATGCCACCGTGAGGGTAGCCGGCAGCCGGGGCGCCCCGGTGACGTGGGTCAGCGGCCGGGACGGTGGAGCGCCTCGGCGGCCAGGGCGGCGAGCGCGCCCCGTGCCGTCGCCTCCCAGCTGAACCGGCCGGCGTGCTCGAGCGCCCCCTGCCCCAACCGGCGCCGGAGCACCTGGTCGCCCAGGACCACCTCGAGCGCCGGTGCCAGTCCCGACGGGTCGTCGACCAGCAGGCCCGAGCTGCCGTCGACCACGGCGTCCTCGTGACCGGAGATCCGGGTGGCCACCGACGGGGTCCCGCACGCGCCGGCCTCGGTCACCGTCATCCCCCACCCCTCGCGTTTCGACGCGGAGGTCACCACCCACGCACGCCGGTACAGCTCGACCAGCTCGTCGTCCGGGAGGTGGCCCGGGAGTCGCAACCACTCCCGGGCTCCGGCCGCGGCGATCCTCGCCTCGAGGGCGGGCCGCTCGTAGCCTTCGCCGGCGATGACGGCCTGCAGGTCGGGGACCCGGCGGCGCAGTTCCACCAGCGCGTCCACCAGGGCGCCGAACTGCTTGACCGGCACCAGCCGCCCGACGGCCACGACCAGGGGTGCCGGGGACCGCTCCCCCCCGGGCGAGAACCGCGCCTCGACCCCCGGCGGGACCACCGATACCCGGTCGGGCCGGATCCGCAGGCGTCGCACGATGTCGTCCCGGGACGACGACGACAGGGTGACCAGCCGGGAGCTCCGGTAGACCGGAGGGGCCAGGCGGTGCTCGATCGTGTGGCCCACCTCGGCCAGGCCGCGGGGGAGCACCATCCGCCACATCTCGGCGTGGACGTGATGGAGGAAGACGATGCTCGGACACCGGGACCACAGCGGCGAAAGGAACGGCATGCCGTTCCAGATCTCGACCAGACCGTCGCCGCTGCCGATACGGCCCAGCGCGCCGGACGTCATCGACCGGGGGAACACCGAGTACCGGCCGGAGCGGCGGACGACCCGGTAGCCGTCCCTGCGCACGACCATCCGCCCGCCCGGTACCGAGGAGGTCGTGAGGGACACGTCCAACCCGGCGGCGGCCCACGCCGACAGGACCCGGTGGGCGTGGAGCTCGGATCCGCCGGCTTCCGGGTCATCGAAGTCACGCCAGGCGAGCGCGTCGATCCGTCGCAGTCCGGCCCGGTCGGCGATCTCCCCCAGCTCGAGCCCGGCGAAACCGACGAGCTCCGGCCCGAGGTGCGCGGCCGCGCCGGCGTCGCCCTGGAGGGGGACCAGCCGCCCGGTCCGTACCCGTGCCGCATCGGCACCGGCCCACGCCGACGAGCCGGCGACGCCGTCCTCGGTCACCTGGCGCACCCTGTCACACCTCCCCCAGTGACCGGAGCACCGGTCGGCCTCGAAACCACGGCGGCGAATTGTAGCCGCCCGGCTGCGATGGGGCCTCGTCGAGCCGCCGCCCCGGTCAACCGGGGCGGTCAACCGGGGCGGTCAACCGGGACGCGGGCGGGTGGCACGGCCGTGGGCGGCGAGGCCGGCGGACGGGCGCACCAGGTGCAACCAGCGTCCCAACGGGACGCGCTCCTCCCGGTGGTGGACGGCGGCGAAGGCCAGCACCATGCACGCGGCCAACGTGGCCTGCACGGCGAGGTCGGCGCGTGCGGTGGCCACCGGGTCGCCGTGGGCTGCCGCCACCAGTACGACGCCCGACAGCGACCCGGCCGCCAGCGGTAGGACGATCCACCGGCGGCCCGCACCGAACAGGTAGTTCGTGACGAGCACCGTCACGCACAGGAAGGCCATCGACGCCACCAGCCAGACGAAGGCCGGTGCGGCGTCGACGTAGGCCGCCGAGAAGAACAGCGAGAGGAACTGGCGCGGCGCCACCACCGACACGGCCAGGAGCAGGACGGTCGGCACCGCCAGGAACACCAGGGTCACGCCCAGCTGCCGGACGGCGTGCCCCCCCTCGTTCCACCGGATCGTGGCCTCGGGCAGCAGGTAGCTTCCCAGGGCCAGTGCACCGAACACCAGCGCCTTCGAGGCCACCGACACTGCCGCGTAGGCACCCGAGGCGGCCGGCGCCTCCCGCCCGAGGACGATCACGTCCATGTTCTGCAGCAGGGCCAGCAGCGCGAGTCCGACGAACGCGGCGCTGACGTCGGCCCACAGGCGGGGGCCCGGTGGTCGCGTGCGGCCGGCTGGACGGGCCGGTGGGGCCGCGTCCGCCTGGCCGGCGGCCTGCGGGCCCGTCTCCCCGCCCCGCTCCCGGAACGCCACCGCCCACCGTGCGTGCAGCCAGGCCAGGACCTCGCCGAGCAGGACCCCCGCCGCGTACCCGGACACCCCGGCACCCGCCGCCACCAGCCCGACGACGGCCACCGTGCGGACCGCCCCCTCCACCACCAGGTTGGCGGCGAGCGCCGTGTAGGTCCGGCGGGCCTGGAGCAGCCCCCGGTCGATACAGAGCAGGATCCACACCCCGGCCGCGCTCAAGATGCCGACGACACCCGAACTGTCGGGGAGGGAAAGAGCGCTGGCGATGCGCCCCTGCAGGGCCGTCACCACCCCGATCAGCACCACCAGTCCGACCAGCCCGATCCGGTGCCAGTGCGCAGCCCACCGCTTCACGCCTCCGGGGATGCCCGACCTGCCCCAGTCGGCCACCCGCCGGACCACGCCCACCTGGAGCGCGGAGCCCGGCATCGACAAGATGAAGAAGAGCCCGAGGAGCTGGGCGACCACGCCGTACTGGCGGGCGGTGACCATGCGGGCCACCACGACGACGACCACCACGCTGGCGGCGTTCACGACCAGCCCGGCGACGGCCACCGGTCCGGCGGCCCGCACGCCGTCGATCAGCGACTCGGGGCGGCGAGAGGCCAGATGCGGGAGGTCCTCCGGCGGCAGGGTGACCATCGGCCCCCCGGCCACGGCGATCCCGAGGGCCGGCGACATGCCGGCCGACTCCGCTACCGGGTCGACGGCCAGGTCGAGCTGGCCGAGGATCTCGTCCAGGTCGGTCGAGGTGCCGCCCCCCGCGGGGTCGCGGTCACCCTCGGGCCGGTCGGTGCCGTCCCCCACGCCGGGCCTGCCCCCTCACCCCGCCGCTTCGGCGGCCGGTGCCGGCACGGCCGGCCGGGCGGGCAGCACCGGGGCGTCGCGTCCGGTGCCGCTGCCCGCCGAGGCCGTCTCGTGGTAGTCCTCCTCCACGTTGACGGCCCAGATGTCGTGCGACGCCCCGTGGA
>JAJZAC010000098.1 GCA_021799615.1 Actinomycetes bacterium | reverse complement strand
ACGGCGACCACCGAGTTCTCCACCCTTGCCCTACCCGACGCGCGCCCGATGACCGGGGCCGGGGGCACCGGGGGGCACGCCGTCGCGGCGCGGCGCCGTCGCGGCCTGCCGCACCGGCTCGGAGCCGGTACCGGCACGTCCGCCGCGGTCACTGCCTACGTTCGCGCTCCCGCGTCGGCTGCCGGACGAGCAGGTGCGCCCTCGCACGATGCGCCGCACGCCCGGTCCCGACGAGCGCTCATCCGTCGATGAGCGCCAAGGCATCGCCCCACTCGAACACGGTGTCGCTGGCCGTCACCCGGGGCACCGGAGGCTCTGCCTTCACGGGCGCACCGTCGGCTGCACGGACATCTGGTCGTGGCCCACCCGCGTCACCGGAGGCACGATCGGCGACGTCCCCTTCCCCCGTGCCGCCGACCACCACCACGGTCGGGTAGGCAAGCACGCCGTAGTCGGCCCACGCGGGATCGGAGAGCACGACGGTCACCGTCGCCCCGGGTCCGACGAGACCCCGCAGCCGCTCGACCGACACCCGGCCGGGACCCTTGGTGACGATCACGGGTCGGACGTCGAGGGGCAGGCCGGCGTCACCCGGCTCCCGCCACGCCGCGAGCTCGGACCAGAACGGCTCACACCCCAGGCAGTCGTCCGACAGGAACACCAGGAGCCACCGGCCCGCTCCGCCCGACACCGGGACATGCACCGGGCGCCCACCCGTGTCCACCCCGGCGATGTCGGCAGCCGGGCCCGACTGGGCAGGACGGGCACCATCGAGCGTCTCCGGAATGGGCCGCAACGCCCCCGAACGGATGGCGTCGCGCAGGCGCAGGCCGTCGGTGCCGTCCGGACCGTCGATCGGGCCGGCAGTGCCGGTGGCCCGATCCCCCCTCAGGCTTGGGCCGGAACCTGACCCGGAGCGAGGACCTCGATCGCGTTTCCGTGGCCACACCACCGGCAGGTCACCTCCTCGACCTGCTCGTCGAGCACCTCCACGTCCTCCACCTCGAGGTCGCCCCCGACGGTGTAGTGGTGGAACGCCTTCGTCCGCCGGTTGGTGACCACGTCGAACCTGGTCAGGTTCCCGCATGCCCCACAGCGATAGCGCACAACGTCAGTCTGGGCGTCCACGGGAACCACGCTATCCGGTCGCCGTCCACCCCCTTCGTCGAACACCTGTTCGCTACGATGCCCAGGTGGCCATCGCCGTCCAGCGGACGTTCGACGACTTGGGGACCCCCCTCGCGGAGGTCACCTTCGTCGTGGTCGACGTGGAGACGACCGGCGGCGCCCCGTCGGGTTCCCACCTGACCGAGGTCGCCGCCGCCTGCTACCGGGCCGGGGAGCTGGTCGGCACCTTCCAGACCCTGGTGCGTCCCGACGAACGGATCCCGCCGAACATCACCGCGTTGACCGGCATCACCGACGCGATGGTCGCCGATGCGCCTCCGGCAGGTGCCATCCTCCCCGACCTGCTCGAGTTCGTCGGCGACGGCGTCGTCGTCGGCCACAACGTCCGCTTCGACCTGTCGTTCCTCGACCACGCCCTCCGATCGACGGACCGTCCGGCCCTGTCCGGCTCCCACGTGTGCGTCGACACGCTCGCCCTGGCCCGGCGGCTGGTGCGGGACGAGGTCACCGACTGCAAGCTGGGGACGCTCGCCCACCAGCTCCGTCTCCCTCATCGGCCCACCCACCGGGCCCTCGCCGACGTACTGGCCACCGGCGATCTCCTCCACGCGCTCCTCGAACGGGCCGGATCGTTCGGGATCACCGGCCTGGCCGAGCTCGTCGACCTCCCCCGCCTGGTCGGCCATCCCCAGGCCGGCAAGCTCAAGCTCACCACCCGGCTCCCCCACCGCCCCGGCGTCTACTGGTTCACCGATGCCGCCGGCAACGTCCTCTACGTGGGAAAAGCCACCGACCTCCAGGCTCGGGTGCGCTCCTACTTCAGCAGCGACGACCGGCGGAAGATCGGCCGCCTCCTCCGCCAGCTCCATGCCGTCCATCACCGGACCTGCCCCGGCACGTTCACGGCCGAGATTCTCGAGGGCCGCCTGATCCGGACGTGGGACCCACCCTTCAACCGTCAGGGAAAGGTCCGGCGATCGTCCAGGGCTACCCCGTCGCCGGCAGGACGTGGGCCGTTCGCGGTGCCGGCGTCGGATCCCACCGTCGCGGTGCCGGCGTCGGATCCCACCGTCGCGGTGCCGGCAGTGCCGCGACGGCGGGGACGGCGCCGGGCCGGAGGGGGCGACTCGGTCACCGCGCTGGCGGCGTTGGTGGCCCGCATGAACGAACTGGCCCGGTCGCAGCAGTACGAGGAGGCCGCAGTCTGCCGGGACGACGCGATCCGCATGCGGGGACGCATGGTGTCCGCCCGCCGGACCGACGCCTGGCGATCGTCGGGTCGGGTGACCGTGGCCATCGAGCGCGAGGCCACCGTCGTCCTCGACGGCGGCGTGCTCGTGGGCTTCGCCGACGGTAAGAGCCCGTGGGATGACCTCACCCCGGCCGCACCGGCCGCACCGGCCGCACCGGCCGCACCGGCCGAACCGGCCACACCGGCCGCACCGGCCGCACGACCGGTGGCGGGCACGCCCGAACGGGAAGCGGACCGGCAGGCGGAACGGGCGATCGTCGCACGCTGGCTCGAGGCGCACGCTGCCGACGTCCGCATCGTGGCCCTGACCGGCGGTGCCGCCGGCCCGGCCACGCCCGTCCAGCGCCTGCCGGAGCTGCGGATGTGGGCGATCCCCTCGCCCCTCCCCGAGCATGGCCGAGCACCTGAAGCCTGACCTCTGCCGGGGGACCGGTGCCCGACCCCTGCCGCAGCCGGGACCCGGCGGGTGGCCAGCCGGGTGGAGCCGGGCTCGGTGAGCCCGGTGGCTACCGGGCCTGCTCGGCCTGCTCGACGGCGGCGGCCTCCTGCGAGACCCGGATCAGCGAGTCGAGCGCCTGGGCGGCGAGCCCCCGGTCGATCACCGACGCGGCCACTGCCACGCCCTCGGGCAGATCGGCGGCCCGACCGATCACCACCAACGACGCCGCAGCGTTGAGCACGGCGATGTCGCGGTGGGGGTTGACTTCGCCCCCCACCACCCGGCGGATGGCATCCGCGTTCACCGATGCATCGCCTCCCCGGAGCTCGTCGAGGGTGGCCCGACGGAACCCGAGCTCGGCCGGATCGAGGCGCCACACCTTCGTCTCGAGCTCGCCGCCGTCGCCGGCCACCAGCTCGTGGACGGTCGACGGCCCCGTGGTCGACAGTTCGTCGAGCCCGTCGTCGCCGTAGACGACCATGGCCCGCCGGGCACCGTTGGCACCGAGGACGCCGAGCATCTTGTCGGCAGCAGCGGGGTCGCTCACGCCGACCACCTGGTACCGGG
This sequence comes from Actinomycetes bacterium, assembly GCA_021799615.1. GTDB lineage: Bacteria > Actinomycetota > Acidimicrobiia > Acidimicrobiales > RAAP-2 > JAJZDI01. Next base: position 5,460 of record JAJZAC010000098.1, on the reverse strand, counting down.
CCCGCCCCGGGTTGGCCAGGGGGCCCAGGTAGTTGAAGACGGTGGGGATGCCCAGTTCCTTGCGCACCGGCGCGGCGAACCGCATGGCCGGGTGGAAGCGGGGTGCGAAGCAGAACCCCATGCCCACCTCGTCGATGCAGCGGGCCACGCCGACCGGCCCGAGGTCGGCGACGACACCGAGCGCCTCGAGGACGTCGGCGGCCCCCACCGCCGAGGACGAGGCGCGCCCGCCGTGCTTGCAGACCTTGGAACCGGTGGCCGCCACCACCAGGGCGGCGATGGTCGAGACGTTGATGCTCTTCAGCCGGTCGCCTCCCGTGCCGCACGTGTCGACCAGGTCGGTGCCCGGCGGGATCGGCAACGGAACAGCGTGGTGCTGCATGGCCCGCACGAAGCCGAGCATCTCGTCGACCGTCTCGCCCTTGGCTCGGAGGGCGACAGCCAGGGCGGCGATCTGGGCCGGCGTGGCATCGCCCAGGAGCACCTCGCCCATGGCCACCGTCGCCTCGGCCGCGGTGAGCGACTGTCCGGCGAGCAGTCGGGTGAGGACCGCCGGCCACCGGCCGATCTCGTCGAAGGTCGGCAGCACGGCCGGCGGGTCGCCGGGGCCGGGGACCGCTGCCGGGGACGGGGCGCCCCGGTCGCCGGAACCGCTCATGACGTTCCCTCCGCGACGCTCATCTCAGCCGATCCGCGACGCTCGTCCCGCCGCCACCGGGGTGCCCATCTCAGTCCCACCACAGGTCGTGGGCGAGGACGCCCCGCCCGATCAGGCCGAGCTGCACCTGGGAGGTGCCCTCGACGATGGTGAGCTGCTTGGCGTCGCGGTACCACATCTCGGTGGGGTGGTCCTCCATGTACCCGGCGGCTCCGAGGAGCTGCACGGCGAGCCCGGAGACGCGCACGGCCAGCTCGGTGGCGTGGTACTTGGCCATCGACAGGAACGGAACGTACTCCTTCGTGAACTTGCCCTGGTCGGCCAGCGACGCGGCCCGGTAGGTGAGGAGCCGGGCCGCCTCGATGTCGACGGCCGCCTTGGCGATCTCCCACTGGATCCCCTGGAAGTCGGCGATCGTCTTCCCGAACGCCGCACGCTCCTTCACGTACTCGGTCGCGTACATGAGAGCGCCTTCGGCCAGGCCGATCCCCCGGGCGGCCACGATCGGCCGCATGGCGTTCAGGCCCAGCATGGCCAGTCGGAAGCCGCCCACCTCGCCGATGACGTTCTCGGCGGGAACCCGGACCCCGTCGAGGATCAGCTCGCCCGTGTCGATGCCCCGGACGCCCATCTTGTGGTCGGTGCGCCCCACCGACACGCCCTCCCAGGTCCGCTCCACGATGAAGGCGGTGATCGAGTCGTGCGCCCGGCTGGCCGGATCGCCCGTCTTGGCGAAGACCGTGTACCAGTCGGCCTCGACCACGCCCGACATCCAGCACTTGGTGCCGGTCAGGATCCACCCGCCCGGATGGTCGGGGTCCTCGACGGCACGGGTGCGCATGCCGGCGACGTCGCTGCCGGCCTGGGGCTCGGACAGGCCGAACCCGCAGCGGAGCTCGCCGGTGGCGATGCCCGGCAGGTAACGACGCCGCTGGTCCTCGTTGCCGGCGATCATGACCGGACCGGTGGGCAGCCGGGTGAGGAGCAGCATCAGGGCGGCCGTGTTGGAGTACTTGGCCACCTCCTCGATGGCGATGGCCAACCCGAGGATGCCGGCCCCCGACCCGCCGTACTGCTCGGGCAGGCACAGACCCAGCAGGTCGGCGTCGCGGAACGCCTCGAAGATGTCGGTCGGGTACTCACCGGTGCTGTCGATCTCGCGGGCCCGGGGCTTCACCTTGTCCTGGGCCAGGCGACGGACGGACTGCTGGAGCTCGGCGAGCTCGGGTGTCAGGTCGAAGTCCACGACGCTGGAGGCTAGTGCCCCGGCCGGCGCTCGGGTTCCCTGGTCGGCGGCCCGGGGATCCGGGCATCGTCGCCAACCCACCGGATGCCGGATAGCTTCACCACCGGTGACTGCGGTCCTCATGGCCCTCCCCGGAACTGCCGATACTGACCCTGTGGGCCTGCTCCGTCACGCCGGGAGGCCGGATCCGACCGATCCGGCGACACGTGGCGCCCGCACCAGGGGTGCCGGTGCCGGCTCCGTCGACCCCCGGTGGCTCCCGGCGGGACCGCGGGCCAGGACCGAAGGCTGGCGCCGCCTCGGGACCCGTCTCCCGAGCGTCACGCCGGCGGTCCCCGCCGCCCCGCCGACGGCGGTCGCGGTGTGGTGACCGACCGGCGACCACCGCCCGACCAGCCTGGCCGCCGGCCCGGCCATGAACGCCGGGCTGGCGCCGGTGGAGCCGACCGGGCTGGCGCCGGTGGAGCCGACCGGCGGGTCCGGCAGGCCAACGTCCGGCGACGCTTCGCCCAGACCAGCTCCGCCCTCGTGGCCATCCTCCTCGTGGTCGGCGTCGCCGCCTCGGTGACGGCCGGCGTGTCGTGGCGGAGCTCGGTGTCCGCCTCGCAGCTGCAGGTCATCGACGAGAACGCCCAGGGGATCGCCGCGACCCTCCGCATGGCCCTCCAGCGTGACGCCGACGTCATGGCGACCGTCCGCACCATGATCGCCACCGATCCGACCATGACCAACGCGCAGTTCGCCCAGTGGTTCACGTCCCTCGATTCGGCCCAGCGGTTCCCGGGGACGTTCGCGTTCGCCTACGTGGAGGCGGTCACCCCGGCCCAGCTGCCCGCCTTCGCTGCCGCCGTGACGGCGGACCCGCCGCTCGGCCTCCCCCTCACCCACCCGTTCCGGCTCTCGCCGGCCGGCGACCGGCCGTCCTACTGCCTGATGCGCCTGATCGCCATCCAGGTGTCGGCCTCGACGGAGGACTCGGCACTGTCGCTGGTGCGGGCGGGCAACGGCCTGAAGGCGTTCGTCAACCCCGGAACCGACGAGTGTGCCGGCCAGCAGACGTCGCTCCTCTCGTCCTCGACTCGCAGCGGGCAGCTGGCCGTCGGGTCGTTCTCCCCCGAGCTCCAGGAGATCGTGTCGAGCACGCCGGGCGCACAACAGGACCTGAAGAAGCTGTTCGGCAACCTGTCCCCCATCGAGCTCGTCCTGCCAGTCATGTCGATCGCAAGCACCGGGAGCCCGTCCCACCTCCTCGGATGGGTCGGCGGCGTGCTCGACTCCCACGCCCTCCTGGCGTCGGTGGCGGGGAGCCATCCGGGATCCGCGTTCACCCTGTCGTCCGTCGGCCCCGACGGGAACGAGGAGATCCTGAGCAGCTCGGGGCGCATGGCATCCGAGCAGGACCGCCAGACGTTCGCCCTGAACGCCGACACCACGTGGCGCCTCCAGGTGGGCCAGTCCCCGCCCAACCCTGCCAGCCCCCTCGAGCAGGGCCTCATCGTCTTCGCCGCCTGCCTGTTGGTGACCTTCCTGCTGGCGTTCCTCTTCCGGACCCTGATGCGAGCCCGCTCCAGCGCATTGACCCTCGTCGAGGAGAAGACGGCCGAGCTCCAGTTCCGGGCGCTCCACGACTCCCTCACGGGGCTCCCCAACCGGACGCTGATCCTCGAGCGGACGGAACGTGCCCTGGCCCGGGCGCGATCCGCGGGAACGGGTGTGGCGCTGTTCTTCGTCGACCTCGACGGCTTCAAGGACATCAACGACACCAACGGGCACGGCGTCGGCGACCAGGTGCTCCAGGAGCTGGCCACCCGATTCGCCGATGCCCTGGGCACCGCGGGCTCCATCGGCCGCCTCGGTGGCGACGAGTTCATCGTGCTGGCCGAGGGTGACGCCGCGCACCGACCCGACGACCTGGCAGAACGCCTGCTCGCCGCGTGCGACGAACCCGTCGAGGTCCCGTCCCTGCCGGGATCGGCACTGCCCGTCTCCGCCAGCATCGGGATCGCCACCGGCCTGCGCGACACGGCTGCCGAGCTGCTCCGCGACGCCGACATCGCCCTGTACCGGGCCAAGGATTCGGGCAAACGCGGCGCGGTCATCTTCTCGAGCGACATGCACGCCGCCGTCCAGCGCAGGGTGGCCCTCGAGAGCGAGCTGCGCACGGCGCTCGCCGACGGGCAGTTCTTCCTGGAGTACCAGCCGATCCACGACATCGACACGCTGGACGTGGGGTCGGTCGAGGCACTGGTCCGCTGGGACCACCCCGAGCGGGGCATCGTCCCGCCGGCGGAGTTCATCCCGGCGCTGGAGTCCTCCGGGCTCATCGTCGACGCCGGGCTGGTCATCCTGGAGCAGGCATGCCGGCAGGCCGCCGCCTGGCACGATCGCGGCATCGACCTGGGCATGTCGGTCAACCTGTCGGGGCGCCAGCTCGAAGCCGACGCCATCGTGAGGTCGGTCGAGGAGGTGATCGAGCACACGGGGGTCGATCCCCGGACGCTGGTGTTCGAGATCACCGAGACGGCGCTCATGCGCGACCCGGAGACCGTGGCCCGACGCCTCACCCGCCTGCGGGAACGGGGGGTTCGGGTGGCCATCGACGACTTCGGTACCGGCTACTCGTCCCTCGCCTACCTGCGGACGTTCCCGGCGGACATCCTGAAGATCGACCGCACCTTCGTGTCGGCCACGACCGCCACGCCGGAGGGCGACGCCCTCGTCCACGCCATGATCGAGGTCGGCAAGGCGCTCGGGCTGACCACGCTGGCCGAGGGCATCGAAGAACAGGCCCAGCTCGACTGGCTGCGGGCCGAGGGCTGCGACGTCGCCCAGGGGTTCCTCTTCTCGCCCCCGCTCCTGGCGGCGCACCTCGAGCAGTACCTCATCAACCATCCGGTCGCCGCCGACCTGTCGACCGTCGGCGATCCACGCCCGGGGCGCTGACCGGGCCCCTGGCGGCAGGCCGGCGGCTGACCGGGCCCCTGGCGGCAGGCCGGCGGCTGACCGAGCCCCTGGCGGCAGGCTGGCGGCGGGCCGGCGGCGGGCCAGCGACTGGCCGGCACCGTAGGCTCCCACCGATGGCACCACCCGGACTCGACCCCCCGCCCCCACTGGGCTCGTCGGCCCTGCCACCAGGCACGTACGCCGGCCGGGTCGTCGTCGTGACCGGCGGCGGAACCGGCCTGGGGCGGGCCATCGCCGTCGAGTTCGCCAGGTTGGGCGCGGCCGTGGCCGTCGTGAGCCGGGACGCCGACCATCGCACCTCGGGCGTGGCCGCGGTCGAGGACGCCGGCGGCCGGGGGCTCGGTGTCGCCTGCGACGTCCGCGACGCCGGGAACGTCGCCGACGCCTTCGACCAGGTCGAGACCCGGCTCGGGCCCATCGGGGTCCTGGTCAACAACGCCGCCGGCAACTTCCCGTCCCCGGCCGAGGACCTGAGCCCCAACGCCTGGCGGACGGTGGTCGACATCGTCCTCACCGGCACGTTCCTGTGCGCCCGCGACCTGGCCCGGCGGGCACTCGCCACCGCCCGGCCGGCAGCCATCCTCAACATCGG
>JAJZAC010000097.1 GCA_021799615.1 Actinomycetes bacterium | reverse complement strand
CCGCCGCACCATGGCGGCCAGGTCGCCACCGGTCACCTCGCGCCCGTCGGCCCCCAGCGCCGCCAGCGGGACGGCCGCCGTCCCGGCCGCCACGCGGGCGACGGCCGACTCGGCCGCGTCCACCACCACCCCGGTCGGTCCGCCGGCGTCCACCGTCGCCACGTCGCGTTCGTCGGCACCAGGGGGCTCGAGGGCATCGAACTGGCTGGCCACCAGGCCGGGACCGAACACGTGCCCGGAGCGGCCGGCCACCCGCCGGCCCGCCACGTCGCGTCCGACCACCAGGTGGACGAAGCGGACGTCGCCCGCGCCCCGCAGGGCGTCCCGGTAGGTACGCCGGAGCGCCGAGCAGGCCACCACCACGTCGCCGCCCGTCCGCAGCTCTCGGCGGACCGCGGCCAGCCATGGCCACCGGTCGTCGTCGTCGAGCGGGGTCCCGGCCGCCATCTTCGCCAGGTTCACCGGGGGATGGAGGTCGTCGGCGTCGACGAAGCGCGCCCCCCGGCGGGCGGCGAGCGCCGCGCCCACGGTGCTCTTGCCGCTGCCGGCCACCCCCATGACCACGATCCCGGGTGCCATCGTCAGCCCCCGCCTCCGGCCGGGCCCGCCCACCCGAAGTGCGCCGACGCGTTGCCCCCGCACACGGCGACGACCAGGTCGGCACACGCCTCCGGGTCGTCGGGGACCCGGCCCTCGTCGACGTCGCGGCCCACCACGTCGCACAGGACGCGCCGGAACAGTTCGTGGCGGGTCATCGACAGCAACGACCGGGCATCGGTGCACATGCCGACGAACCCGGCGAGCAGGCCCAGGTGGGAGAGGTCGTCGAGGTGCCGCCGCAGCCCGGCCTCGTGGTCGTTGAACCACCACGGCGGTCCCCACTGCACCAACCCGGCGACGCCGTCGCCGGTGAACGCCCCGACGACCGACGCGCAGGCGGCGTTGTCGGCCGGGTTGAGGTTGGTGACGACGCACCTCGGCAACGTGCCCGCCTCCTCCAACCCGGCCAGGAGCCGGACCAGGCCCGGCACCTGGCGGGCGTCGCCCATCACGTCGGCGCCGGCGTCGGCGCCCCGACGGGCCAGCAGCCGGGGCGAGGCATCGCGCTGGGCACCGAGGTGGAGCTGGAGGACGGTCCCGCCGGCCGCCGCCAGGCGGGCGGACTGGGTCACCACCTCCAGGGCCAGGGCGTCGCGGCCCGGCATGCCGGCGGGCTCGCCGCGGTGCAGGGCGCGCACTGTGGCGTCGGCCAGTGCCGGGTCGCGGGGGACGTCGGGCACGCTGGCCAGTCCGTGGTCACTGGCTCGGCATCCGGCGGCGGCGAAGCGGTGGTGTGCCGCCTCCAGCGCCTCGAGCAGCGAGGCGAGATCGGTGACGGCGATCCCGGCGGCGGCGCCCACCCGGTCGGCCCACCCGGTCCACGCACCCGCATCGCCGGCCAGACGGTGGGCGGCGTCGGGACGGAAGGTGGGGACGACGGCCGGCGCCGGGTCGTCCGGGGGGCCGGCGGCGGCGAGCACGCGATGGGCGGCCAGGTCGTCAGCCGGATCGTCGGTGGTGGCGACCACCCGGACCCCGAAATGGGCCAGGAGGCGCCGGGCGGACCACGACGGGAGCTGCCGGTTGGCCTCGTCCCAGATCTCACGTGCGGTGCCCGGTCCGAGCAGGAGGTCGATGCCGAACACCCGACGGAGCTCCAGGTGGGTCCACAGGTGGAGCGGATTGCGCACCAGGCGGGGAACGGTCGCGGCCCAGGCGGCGAAGCGCTCCCAGGGGTCGGCGGGACCTGTGACCAGGTGCTCGGGCACGCCTGCCAGGCGCATGGCCCGCCACTTGTAGTGGTCGTCGTCCAGCCACAGGTCCGTCAACGAGGCGAAGACGCGGTCGGCGGCCAGGTCCGCGGCCGGCAGGTGACTGTGGAAGTCGACGACGGGGAGCCCGGCGGCCACACCGTGGTAGAGGATCCGGGCCGTGTCGCCGCCGAGGAGGACGTCGTCGTCGAGGAAGGCGCGTGCCATCGCCGGCTCAGACGGCGGTGGCCGAGAAGCCGCCGTCGACGACCAGTTCGGCGCCGGTGATGAAACGCCCGGCGTCGGATGCCAGGAGGAGGAGCGCGCCGGACAGGTCCGCCGGCTCGCCGAAGCGGCCCATCGGCGTGTGGGCGACGACGGCCGCCGACCGGTCGGGAGTGAGCACCGACCGGTTCTGGCCGGCGGGGAAGAAGCCCGGCACCAGTACGTTGCACCGGATGCCGAGCGGACCCCACTCCCGTGCCAGGTTCGCCGTGAGGTTGTGGACGGCCGCCTTGGCCATCGAGTACGTGAAGACCCTCGACAGCGGGGTGCGGCCCGACACACTCCCCACGTTCACGATCGACGCGCCCTCGCCCGACGCCCGGGCCCGGTCGACGAGGTAGCGACCGAACTCCTGGCACGATCTCGCCACGGCCAGCTGGTCGACGGCCACCAACCGCTCGAGCTCCTCGTCGCCGATCTCGAGGAAGGGCGTGGCCGAGTTGGCCCCCGCCCCGTTCACCAGCACGTCCACCCGGCCATGGGCGTCGAGGACACGGCCCACGAGGTCCCGGAGCCCGGAACGGCTGGTCGCATCGCAGGACTCGGCATGCACGCTCCCCCCGCCGGCCTCGGCCGCCGGTGCCAGCCGGCCGGCCACCTCCTCACCACGTTCCCGGTCACGGCCGACGACGACGGTGGCCGCCCCGGCGCCGGCCAGCGCGCCGGCCATCGAGCTGCCGAGGGTGCCCGTCCCGCCGACGACGACGGCCACCCGCCCGTCGAGCCGGAACGACGGGTGGTACCGGGGACCGTCCACCGGCTCATGGTACCGACGGGCCGGGCCGGCGGCCGGGCCGGCGGTCAGGCGACCACCTGGCGAGCGGCGACCCAGACGAAGGACTGCAGGTTCCCGGACGGCGTGCGGTGCTCCTCGGATCGGTGGTCGACCACGACGAACCGGTCGCCGAGGACGGCAGCGAGCCCGGCGGCGTCGTAGCGGGTCACCGGCAGGCCGGAGCAGGACTCGGGGCCGTCGGGGCCGAAGGTACCGAGGACGGCGCCGCCGCCGGGGGCGACCGCGCGACGGACGAGGTCCCGGTAGGCGGCGACCTCGTCCCCGGCCAAGAAGTGCAGCACAGCCCGGTCGTGCCACAGCCCGTACCGACGGTCCGGTGCCCACTCGAGCAGGTCGACCGCCAGCCAGGTCACCCGGGGATCGTCACCCACCCGGTCCCGGGCGGTGGCAAGCGCCCGAGGGGCGATGTCGACCACGGTCACGTCGGCGAACCCTCGGTCGAGCAGGCGGTCGACCAGCATCGACGAGCCGCCGCCCACGTCCACGACCGGAGCGGTACGGGGCACGGCCAGGCGGTCGATCATGGCGAGCGACGGCGACGGGTCCGCCTGGTACCAACTCACCGCGTCGGGCGCGTTCCGCTCGTAGACGTCTGCCCAGTGCTCCCGGCGCTCCTCGTGATCCGACGGTCGTCCCGGCATGGCCGCACCCTAGCCAGACCGGCCGCCTGCGCTCGTCCCCGTGCGGGCGGGGCCGGGCGCTCCCTACCGGGCCGGCCCGCCGTCGCCGACACCGGTGGCGATCGACGCCGCCAGGGCCATGATCGTCATCTGGGGGTTCACCTCCGGACAGGTGGGCAGGACCGAGGCATCAGCCACCCAGACTCCGACGACACCCCGCAACCGGCCGGCCTCGTCGACCGGGTGCCGGTCGGGGTCGCCGCCCATGGCTGCGGTGCCGGTCGGGTGGAAGGCGGCGACGTGGAGGCGGGCCGGGTCCGCGTGGGCCAGCGCCTCCTCCAGCGCACCCTCGTCGGCGACGGTCTCGTGGCCCCGGATCCCCGTCACCACCGCCGTGGCACCCGCGGCCAGCAGGACCCGGCCCATGGCGCCGATCGCCGCCACCAGGCGCTGGCCGTCGCGCGGGGTCAGGTCGTAGCGGAGCACGGCGTGCCGGGACCCGACCACCCGGCCGGCTGGGGCGTCGGCGATCATCGCCCCCAGGGTGGCCAGGTGATCGGACCGGTCGAGCTGGTCGGCGAGCGCCCGGCCGGCGCCCGGGAGCACCATGGAGCCCATCCCGGGCGGTGTGGCCGTCGCCTCGATCAGGATCCCCGCCGACCGGTGGAGCTCGTCGACGCCGACGCTCTGGAGCACGCCCCGCGTGGCGTCGACCGGGTCCTCGAACCAGCCGGCCGTGCTCACCGCCGGATGGACGGCGAGATGGCGGCCGAGCGACGGGTGCCGCCCCAGACCGCTCCTGCGGAGGAGCGGCGGCGTCTCGGTGGCGCCCGCCGCCACCACCACCGACGCCGCCAGGATCTCGGCCACCGATCCGTCGGGACGGCGTAGGCGTACGCCGGTGGCACGCCCGCCGCCGTGCATCACGGCCTCCACCCGGGCCTCGCTCACGATGCGGGCCCCGGCTCGACAGGCGTCGGGCAGCGCGTTCAGGTGGACGCCGAATTTGGCGTTCGTCGGGCACCCGACCGCGCACTGGCACATGCCGGCACACCCGGGAGCGTTGCGGACCAGGGGGTGCGCCGACCACCCGAGCGCGGCCGCTCCCCGCAGGGCGGTACGGCCGTTGCCTCCCATCACGGCGTCGGGGACGGGCGCCACCGCCAGCATCGCTTCGATCTCGTCGAGCACGGGGCCGAAGCGGGCGGGGTCGGCCAGGTCGACGCCGTGCTCGTCCCGCCAGCGGACGAGGACGCCGGGTGGCGTGCGGTAGCAGGTGCCCGAGTTGACGAGGGTGGTGCCCCCCACGCCCCGGCCCACCGGCAGGATGACGGGTGGCCGGCCCAGCGCCACCGTCGCACCGCCGTCGCGGTACAGGTCGCCGAACCGCTCCAGGGTGCCCCGGGTCCGGAACTCCTCGACCCCGAACCGACGCCCCTCTTCGACCACGACCACCGACGCCCCGGCCCGGGCCAGGGCCCGGGCGACCACCGCGCCACCGGCGCCCGACCCCACGACGACGACGTCGGCCACGGAACGGGACGGCCACCACGGGGACGGGGTCACGTCCAGGTCGCCGTCGGGCCGGACGGGCGGGACGGTGAGCCGGGCCGCCAGCTCAGGAGCCGCGGCGCGCGCGCCGTGGGCCAGCAGGACGGGCACCTTGACCAGGTCCACCAGGTCGGCGGTGCGCGGGTGGGACCCGAGGACGGCGACGAGTCGAGCCCGCCTGTCCGGGTCGAGGCCGGCCAGGCGGCGGCCGGTGAGGGACACCGCGGCCACGCCGGCCGCCCCCACCCCGGCACGGAGCGCCAGCCGGGCGGCAACAGGGAGCCGACCGGCCAACGCCTCCACGCCGGACGCCACCGCGGCGGCCTCGTCGTCGGGCAGGTCGAGCAGGGCGGCACACAGCCCGGCGAGCGCCGACGAAGGCGCGCCGCGGACGGCGGCGGCGGTCACGGCCGGCTGCCGATCTCCGCGTGGGCCGTGCCGTCCAGGTCCCACTCGCCCTCGACCGCCCAGGCCGTCGGGGTGCGTCGCTCCACGAGGACCCGCGCACGTGCCCGTTCGGTGTTGGTGCAGGTGGCGGTGGCGCCGTCCGGGTCCCGGTAGCCGACCCGCACGCACCGGTCTGCCGGCTGGGTCACGGTCACCTGGAGCCGCCGGCGTCCCCACCGGCCGGACACCGTCCAGGTGGGAAGTCCGAGCCGGGCGTGGAAGGCGAGCGCCGACCACGGCGACGACGGCCAGTCACGGCCGCCGAGGCGCAGCCGGACCATCGGCAGCGGGGGCAGCCGGTCGAGGCCCGGTCGGCGCGGCGTGGCGGCCACGATCTCGAGCACGTCGCCGTCGCCCAGGTCGGCGTGGAGCCAGCCCCAACGCTCGGCGTTACCGTGCCCGTAGATGCGGGCGGTGGCGCCCGGCACGCCATCGAGTCGGTACGGGTGGTCCCCGACGGTGACGGTGCCACGGTAACGGGCGGCGGGTCGGGGCACGATCTGCGCTCCGGGGAGGACCTCCCGGCGCCAGGTGGCCGCCGGGAACGTCCACAGAGGTGGACCACCGCCCGCCACCTCCAGGTCCCAGGTGATCTCGCCGGCCTCGCCCGTCCGCGCCGTCTCGCCCGAGACGACACCGCCGGCCTCGAATCCCGGGCCCTCCCCTGGTGCCCCGGGCCCGAACCGTTCCCACACCGGCGGGCCGTCGGGCGGGAAGGCAGCGGCCCACCCGTGGGCCTGTACCGGCTGGCCAGGATCGTCAGGTGCCACCACCTCGTGGTGGAGCCAGAACCCGGCGCCGGTCGCCGGGTCGGTGAACGTGTCGTACCAGACCTCCAGCCGGCCGGGGCGCCCATCCCAGCGGCGGGCGGCCAACGCCGCCGGACCGGGCTGACGGCGTGGCGGCCCCAAGCGCACGCTCGCGACCAGGGACGGCGCGTCCCGCCAGGCGAACCACACCGTCGCCGTCCCGATCGCCGTGCCGGCCGCGGCACCCCCGGCGACGGTGATGGTCCCCGGCAGGGTCGTCCACGTCGAAGCGACGCGGCGCCACCGGATCGACTTCCACCCGTCGAACCGGAACGGGGTCCCGTCGTCACCGACGAAGTCGAGGACGTAACGGACGCGGCGGTGCTCGAGCGGCGAGATCTCGATGGTGCCCGTGGCCGGGGCCCGGACGGCCAGGCCCCGGGCATGGACCGTGCCGACCAGCGTGCCGTGCACCGTGCCGAGCGGGCGCACGGGCTCGGGGAGCTCGACGGCCACCTCGAAGCCCAACGGCCCGCCGGGGACCCCGTCGCCGGGGGCCGGCCCCGGACCGATGGGATGCCAGCTCCCTTCCATCGCCTCGGTGAAGCGCATCGGCGTCGCCATCGGTCGCTCTCCTCTCCGCCGGCACACTGAGTCTGCACCGGGTGAACCACGCAATGGTACAGTGGTCCGACCAATGAGTCCAACGAACCCCCCACCCACGACCGTCCTTCCCTCGCCGCCCGACCGGCGCTCCCTGCCCGCGCAGGTGGCCGAGGCCCTGATCGACGCGGTGGTGGCCGGCCACTACCGGCCGGGGACGACCCTCCCCCCGGAGCGGGAGCTGGCCGGTCAGCTCGGCATCAACCGGTCGTCGTTGCGCCAGGCCATCGCCCGCATGGAGCAGGCGCGACTGGTCGAGTCCCGGCAGGGGATCGGGACCGTGGTCCAGGACCCGCTCCGCTCGACCGACAACGGGATCGTGGTGCGGGCGCTCGCCGTGGCCGGCCCGGAGGTGGTGGCCGAGCTGCTCGAGGTGCGCACACCGCTGGCCGGGCTGGCCGGGCGCCTCGCCGCCACCGCCACCGGAACCGGAACCGGGAGCGCGACGGCGGCACTCACCGAACGCCTGGACGACGTGCGACGGGCCGGCGACCCCAGCTCGTTGCAGGCGGCTGAACTGGCGTTCTTCGCCACGCTGGTCGCTGCCGGCGGGAACCGCCCGCTCGGGGTGCTCATGGGCTGGCTCGCCGACCTCTACGGCGCGACGGCCCCGCTGTTCGTCACCGCGTTCGCCTCGCCGACCGGGGTGGTGGAGGGCCTGGAGCGGATCACCGCGGCCGTGGAGGCCGGCGACGGCGACGCAGCGGAGGTGGCGGCCGCCGAGTACGCCCGCGCCAGCGGGCAACGGCTGCTCGACGCCGTCCGGGGCAACTCGACGGCCGGGACGACCTGACGGCCGGGGCAACTCGACGCCGTCCGGGGCAACTCGACGGCCGGGGCGCCGGGAGTCGCGTTGACCTCGGACCGACGGGTACAGTGCTGGCCCGATCCGGCCCGGGCCGGCGACGCCGGACCGCTCCGCGGTCCCGGACCCGACGAACGAGGGAGCCCATGACCATCGAGATCGTCCTGCTCGGTACCGGCAACCCACTGCCCGACCCGGGCCGGGCCGGTCCGGCGACGTTGGTACGGGCCGGGGGTCGCACGCTCCTCTTCGACGCCGGGCGCGGCGTCTGCATGCGCATGGCGGCCGTGGGGACGCTCCCCGTCATGCTCCACGCCGTCTTCCTCACCCACCTCCACAGCGACCACATCTGCGACCTGAACGACGTGGTCACCACCCAGTGGGTGATGAGCCCGGACCGCCGCTCCCTGCGGATCTTCGGCCCCGCTCGCACGTCGGACGTGATGGACGGGATCACGGCCATGCTGGCGCCGGACATCGGTTACCGCCTGGCCCACCACGCCGACCTCGACTGGGTGCCGCAGGTCGAGGTGACGGAGCTCGTCGCGGGCGTCGCCATCGACGACGGCGAGATCCGGGTGGTGGCGGCTGCGACCGACCACCGCCCCGTCGAGCCGTCACTCGCGTACCGGATCGAGCAGGGCGGCAACGCCGTCGTGGTGGCGGGCGACACCGTCCCGTGCCCGGCCCTCACCGAGCTGTGTGCCGGGGCCGACGTCTACGTGCAGACCGTGTTGCGGGACGACCTCGTCAACCTGGTCCCGAGCCGGCGGCTCCGCGACACCGTCGACTACCACTCCACCGTCGAGCAGGCGGCCCGCACCGCGGCCGACGCGGGCGTGGGGACCCTCGTGCTCACCCACCAGGTTCCCGGGCCCGCCCCCGGGTCGGCCACGGAGTGGACGGCCATCGCCGCACGCCAGTTCGGGGGGACCATCGTGTTCGGCGAGGACCTCACGACGGTCACCGTCCCGGGGCGCTGACCGCGGACCCGGGCGCGTAGCGGGAGCCGCGGACCCGGGCGCGCCGGGAGTGCCCGGTGGCGGGCAGGACCACCGGGCACGCCGGCACGGCGGTGCGCCGTTCCGGTCAGTGGGACGCGATGCCCACGATCGGCGCGTTCAGCGCGTAGGTGGCGGCGGACCCCATGAACGTGGCATCACCGAAGGCGAACACGCCGCCGTCTGCGGCGACGAGCCAGTAGCCGCCGCCGTCGGGGGTGGCGGCCATGCCGACGACGGGCGCGTTGAGGGTGAGG
>JAJZAC010000096.1 GCA_021799615.1 Actinomycetes bacterium | reverse complement strand
CTCTTCCTGAAGGGCGAGCGCTGCTACTCGATGAAGTGCCCCGTCTCCGAGGCGGTGACCGACCGTCACAGCCGCGCTTACCCGCCCGGCGAGCACGGCCGCGACCGGATGCGCCAGGGCTCCGAGTACCTGACCCAGCTCCGCGAGAAGCAGAAGGCCCGCCGGATCTACGGCCTTCTGGAGAAGCAGTTCCGCAACCTCTACGCCGAGGCGAGCCGGGCGCCGGGGATCACCGGCGAGAACCTCCTGCGGATGCTCGAGCTCCGGCTCGACAACGTGGCCTTCCGGGCCGGGTGGGGCGCCAGCCGGGCCCAGGCTCGCCAGCTGGTGCGCCACGGCCACGTGCTCGTGAACGGGAAGCGGGTGACCATCCCCAGCTACCGGCTGCGCCAGCACGACACCGTGACCCTCAAGCCGAAGTCACGCGAGATCTTCCACGTGCGCCGCAACATGGACACCCTCGACCGGGCGCTGCCCCCGTGGCTGTCGGCCGAGGGTGACCGGTTCACCGTGACGGTGTTCTCCCTGCCGTTGCGGGAGCACATCGACGAGCCGGTGCAGGAACAGCTCATCGTCGAGCTCTACTCGAAGTAGGCCCGCCGCAACCCTGCGACCGGTGCCGGAGCCACCCGGCCCCGGCCTACGGGCAGACCAGACGGGGTGGACGGCCCGGGACGACCCGGCCGGACAGCCCACACGACGTCACCAACCAGCCATACCAGGAGCCACGATCCGCATGCTCATCATCCAGCGCCCCACCGTCGAAGCGATCGGCGAGGAGGAGGGGAACCGCCAGCGCTTTGCCGTCGGCCCACTCGACCCGGGGTTCGGCCACACGCTCGGCAACTCGCTCCGGCGTACGCTCCTGTCGTCGATCCCGGGTGCCGCCATCACCCAGGTCCGCTTCGACGAGGCCCTCCACGAGTTCACCACCCTGCCGGGCGTGAAGGAGGACATCACCGACCTCATCCTGAACCTGAAGGACATCGTCCTGCGGGTGCACAGCGACGAGCCGGTGACCGTGCGGCTCGACAAGCGGGGGCCGGGCGACGTCACCGCCGGCGACCTGCAGGTCACGGCCGACGTGGAGATCCTGAACCCGGGCCAGCACATCGCGTCGCTGAACGCCAAGGGCCACCTGGCGGCCGACGTCACCGTGGAGCAGGGTCGGGGCTACGCCTCGGCCGACAAGAACAAGCGGTCCTCCGCCATCGGCGTCATCCCGGTGGACGCCATCTTCGCCCCGGTGCGCCGGGTCACCTTCGCCGTGGAGCCGGTCCGGGTGGAGCAGTCGACGGACTACGACCGCCTGGTGATCGACATCGAGACCGACGGGTCGCTCTCGCCACGCGAGGCGCTCGCCTCTGCGGGGGACACCCTGCGCTCGCTGGTGGGACTGGTGGCCGACCTGGAGGACCAGCCCCGCGGGCTGGAGCTGGGCGAGGTGGGCACCGCCACCACCGGTTCGCCCGACCTCGATCTCCGGATCGAGGACCTGGACCTGACCGAGCGCCCCCGCAACTGCCTCAAGCGCGCCCAGATCAACACCATCGGCGAACTGGTCGACCGGACGCTGGAGGACCTGCTCAACATCACCAACTTCGGTCAGAAGTCGCTCGACGAGGTCGTCCAGAAGCTCGACGAGCGCGGACTGTCCCTGCGGACGAAGGACTGACGAGCATGCGAGCAACCCCGAAGAAGGGCCGCCGCTTCGGCGGCGACGCCGCCCACCAGAAGGCGATGATGGGCAACCTGGTGGCGTCGCTGATCGCCGCCGAGGCGCTGGTGACGACCGAGGCCAAGGCCAAGGCGTTGCGTCCTGTCGCCGAGAAGGTCATCACCCAGGCGGTCAAGGGTGGCGTGGCCCGCCACCGCAACGTGGTGGCGTTCATCCGTGACAAGGACATGGCCCACAAGCTGTTCGACGAGATCGGGCCCCGGTACGTGGACCGGCCGGGCGGCTACACCCGGATCCTCAAGCTGGGGACCCGCCAGGGGGACAGCGCCCCCATGGCCCGCATCGAACTGGTGTGACCGGCGTCCTCCGGGCCGGCCGGCCGTCCCGGAGCACCGGAGGCCCCGAGGCGGTCGAGCCCGGAGGGGCCGGCACCCGGTGGCGCTTCCGCATCGCCTACGACGGCACCCCGTTCCACGGGTTCGCCGTCCAACCGGGCCAGGTGACGGTGGCCGGCGTCCTGTCCGAGGCCCTCACCCGCCACACGGGCGTCCCCGTGGACCTGACCTGTGCCGGGCGCACCGATCGAGGTGTCCATGCCGCCGGCCAGGTGGTGCACGCCGACCTGCCGGCCCCGGTGGCCGCCACCCTCGACGCCACCGCCCTGGTGCGCTCGTGCAACCGGCAGCTGGCGCCGTCGGTGGCCGTGCTCGACGCCGGCGCCGCTCCCGACGGGTTCGACGCCCGCCGCTCGGCCCTGTCGCGGACGTACCGCTACCTGGTGGTCGACGGCCCCGTCCCCGACCCCCTGCTGGCCGGGCGGACGTGGCACGTCCCCGGCCCGCTCGACCTGCGGGCCATGGCCGCCGCCGCCGACGCCGTGCTGGGCGAGCAGGACTTCCGCGCCTTCTGCCGCCGGGTGCCGGGCACCGACCCGGGCGATCCCATCCCCCGCCGGGTGCTGGACGCCCGCTGGTCGGACCGGACCGCCGGGGCCCCGCTGCCGCCGGCGTCGGGCCGGCTCCTCGCCTTCGACATCGAGGCGTCGTCCTTCTGCCACCAGATGGTCCGCTCCCTGGTCGGCACCCTGGTGGACGTCGGGCTCGGGCGCCGGCGGGCCGCCGACGTGACGTGGATCCTGCGGTCGGGGGACCGGGCCCACGCCGCCCAGCCGGCGCCGCCCGGGGGGCTCACCCTGGTCTCGGTGCGCTACCCGCCGGGGCTCGGCTGGGACGCCCCGCCCGCCGCCGGGCAGCCCGGCTTGCCGGGCCCTGCCGGAGCACCGTAGAGTGGAGGGCCGCCGACGGCGGGGTCCGCACCCCACGGGTCCGCACCCCACCGGCAGTCGACACGCGGCAGCGCCGGGAGCGCGGCGGTGCCGCACCCCGGAGCGCCCGAGCTCCACCCGAGCCGTCGCACCGAAGCGAGGATCCGTGCCCACCTACAGTCCCAAGCCCACCGAGATCACCCGTGCCTGGCACCTCGTCGACGCCGACGGGCTGGTCCTCGGCCGCATGGCCACCGAGATCGCGGCCATCCTGCGGGGCAAGCACAAGCCGATCTTCGCACCCCACGTCGACACCGGGGACCACGTCGTGGTCGTGAACGCGGCCAAGGTGGTCCTGACCGCCGACAAGGCCCACCAGAAGTTCGCCTACCGCCACAGCGGCTACCCGGGCGGGTTGCGGTCCACCTCGTACGCGGACCTGCTGGCCGACCGGCCGGCGGACGTCGTCACCGCCGCGGTCCGCGGCATGCTGCCGAAGAACCGGCTGGGACGGCAGATGCTGGCCAAGCTCAAGGTCTACGCCGGTCCCGAGCACCCGCACGCCGCCCAGTCCCCCGCCCCCCTCGACCTCCCGTCCGCCCGGCGCGTCGCCGCCGGCGCCTGACGCGGGCCCACCCGATCCGCATACCCCGAGGAGCACCCGTGACCGCCCCCCTCTGCCAGACCACCGGACGCCGCAAGCAGGCGGTCGCCCGGGTCCGCTTCCGTCCCGGCCAGGGCGCCATCACCGTCAACCGGCAGAAGTTCGAGGACTACTTCACCTCGGCCACCCACCGGATGATCGTGACGGAGCCGTTGCGGGTCACCGAGAAGGTCGAGGCGTGGGACATCGACGTGACGATCGACGGGGGCGGCGTCTCGGGCCAGGCGGGTGCCTTCCGCCTCGGCATCGCCCGCGCCCTGTGCGCGCTCGACCCCGAGCTGCGTCCGGCACTGAAGAAGGCCGGGTTCCTCACCCGCGACGCCCGCGAGAAGGAGTCGAAGAAGTACGGCCTGAAGAAGGCGCGCAAGGCACCGCAGTACTCCAAGCGCTGATCGGTGGCACGGGCGCACTTCGGCACCGACGGCGTCCGGGGCGTCGCCAACGCCGAGCTCACACCTGAATTGGTCCTGGCGCTGGGGCGGGCCGCGTCCGTGGTGTTCCCGGCACCGGCGTTCGTGGTCGGGCGGGACACCCGCAGGTCGGGTCCGATGCTGCAGGCGGCCCTGGCGGCGGGGATCGCCTCGGAGGGTGCCGACGTCCTCGACGCCGGGGTGCTGCCCACCCCGGCGATCGCCTGGCTGGCCTGGCGCGACGGGCTGCCGGGCGCCGTCGTCTCCGCCTCGCACAACCCGTTCGCCGACAACGGCGTCAAGCTCTTCGGTCCCGGTGGCACGAAGCTGGACCACGGAGCCGAGGCCGCCGTCGAGGCCGAGCTGGCCCGGCTGCTGGACCCGGGCGCGCCTCCACGCCGCCGGCCCGAGGGCCCGGCCGTGGGGCGGGTGGTCGAGGTCCCCGGCGCCGCCGACGACTACGTCGACCACCTGGTGACGTCGGTGGGGCCCGGGAGCCTGGCCGGCCTGTCCGTGGTGGTGGACTGCGCCAACGGCGCGGCCAGCGGGGTGGCGGCCCGGGCGTTCTCGGGCGCCGGCGCCACGGTGGCCACCATCGGCTGCGATCCCGACGGCGACAACATCAACGACGGGTGCGGTTCGACCGACCCGGCGCGCCTCGGGGCTGCGGTCACCGAGCACGGGGCCGACCTGGGCCTCGCCCTCGACGGCGAC
Source organism: Actinomycetes bacterium (assembly GCA_021799615.1). GTDB lineage: Bacteria > Actinomycetota > Acidimicrobiia > Acidimicrobiales > RAAP-2 > JAJZDI01. The sequence continues at coordinate 4,278 of JAJZAC010000096.1, read as the reverse complement.
GCCGACCGGCTCGTCGCCGTGGACCACACCGGCACCACGGTCGACGGCGACCAGCTCCTCGCCCTGTTCGCCATCGACCTGGCCGGGAGGGGCGGGTTGGTGGGGAACGCGGTGGTGGTGACGGTCATGACCAACCTCGGCTTCCGCCTGGCCATGGCCGAGCGGGGTATCGGCGTCCACGAGACCCCGGTCGGCGACCGCCACGTGCTGGCGGCCCTCGAGGAGGGGGGACTGGTCCTCGGCGGCGAGCAGTCGGGGCACATCGTCTTCCGCGACCGGGCCACCACCGGCGACGGCCTCCTCACCGGGCTGGTGCTGGCCGAGCTCGTCCGCCGGTCGGGGCGCCCCCTCGCCGCCCTGGTCGACGGCCTGGTGGAGCGGGTCCCGCAGGTGCTCGTCAACGTGGCCGTGCCCGACGCCCGCCTGCTCGAGGGGTGCGGCGCCGTCTGGTCGGCGGTGGCCGAGGAGGAGGACCGTCTGGGCGACCAGGGCCGGGTCCTGCTGCGCCCGAGCGGGACGGAGCCGGTGGTCCGGGTCATGGTCGAGGCCCACGGGGACGGCGTGGCAGCCGAGGTGGCCGGCCGGCTCGCCGCGCTGGTCGGCGAGGAGCTGCGTGCCGCGGCCCCGCCGAGCTGACCGGCCGGGCCGGGGCTAGCCTCCCTCCGTATGTGCGGGATCATCGCCGTCACCGGCTCGGACGACACCGTCGAGGTGCTCCTCGACGGCCTGGCCATGCTCGAGTACCGGGGGTACGACTCGGCCGGCGTGGCGCTGGTGGCCGGCGGTCCGGTGCCGTCGGTGTGGCGGGCCAGGGCGGCGAACGGGACCCGCTCGCTCGAGGACCTGGCCAAGGCGGTGGAATCGGCCCCGCCCGGAGCGCGCTCGGGCATCGGCCATACCCGGTGGGCCACCCACGGCCGGCCGACGGAGACCAACGCCCACCCGCACGTCGACTGCACGGGGCGCATCGCCCTCGTCCACAACGGGATCATCGAGAACCACACCGAGCTGTCGGCGGCGCTGGAGGATGCCGGCCACGTGCTCGAGTCGGAGACGGACACCGAGGTCCTGGCCCATCTCATCGAGGACGAGCTGGCCACCGACCGCACGGCCGGGCTCGTCGTGGCCGTGCGCCGGGCGCTCGCCCGGGTCCGAGGCGCCTTCGCGCTGGCCGTGGTGGACACGGCGGATCCCGACCTGGTGGTGGCGGCCCGGCGCGTGTCGCCGCTGGTGATCGGCCGGTTGGGGGAGGCGGTGCTCCTCGCTTCCGACATCCCCGCCCTCCTCGCCCGGACGAGGGACTTCTTCGTCCTCGACGACGACCAGGTCGCCGAGCTGCGGCCGGGGTCGATCGTGGTCACCACCTTGGACGGCGCGCCGGTGCCCCTCGTCGCCAGGACCGTCGACTGGGACCTCGACGCCGCCCGCAAGGACGGCTACGAGGACTTCATGAGCAAGGAGATGCACCAGCAGCCGGCGGCGGTGGCCGACACCCTGCGGGACCGGGTCCTGCCCGACGGCAGGCTCGCCCTCGACGAGATGCGCCTGTCCGACGACGAGCTGCGCGCCGTCGACAAGGTCTTCATCGTCGCCTGCGGCAGCAGCTACCACGCCGGCCTGGCCGCCAAGTACGCCATCGAGCACTGGGCCCGGCTGCCGGTCGAGATCGACATCGCCAGTGAGTTCCGCTACCGGGACCCGGTCCTCGACGCCCACACGCTGGTCATCGGGGTGAGCCAGTCGGGCGAGACCGTCGACACCCTCCAGGCCCTGCGGGAGGCCCGCCGGTGGAACGCCAAGGTGCTGGTGATCTCCAACGTGGTGGACTCGTCGATGGCTCGCGAGGCGGACGCCGTCCTCTACACCCGGGCCGGACCCGAGATCGGCGTGGCCGCCACCAAGACCCACCTGGCCCAGATGACCGCCCTGGTGGTGCTGGCCCTCTACCTGGCCCAGCTGCGGGGCACCCTCTACCCGGAGGAGACCGTGCAGCTGCTGGCCGCCATGGGGGAGCTGCCGGCGAAGGTGGCCGTCGCCCTGGATCGCGGCGGCGACGTCGCCGCCGTCGCCCGCTCGGTGGCCGCCTCCCCGTCGTTCATCTTCATCGGTCGCCACGTGGGCTACCCGGTGGCGCTGGAAGGGGCGCTCAAGCTGAAGGAGCTGTCCTACCTGCGGGCCGAGGGGTTCCCGGCCGGGGAGCTGAAGCACGGCCCCATCGCCCTGGTCGAGCCGGGCACGGTCGTGATCGGCATCGCCACCCGCACCCGGCTGTGGGAGAAGATGATGGCGAACGTCGCCGAGGTGCGCAGCCGGGGCGCCACCGTGGTGCTGGTGGCCAACGACGGCGACGAGGAGACCGCCCGCCAGGCGGACGCCGTGCTGTGGGTCCCGCCCACCGGCCCGCTCTTCGCCCCCATCGTCGACGTGGTCCCGCTCCAGCAGCTCGCCTACACCCTGGCCCGGTTCCACGGCCTCGACGTGGACCGGCCGCGGAACCTGGCGAAGGTGGTCACCGTCGAGTGACGGGCGTGGTGGGCGTGGGTATCGACGCCGTCGACCTCGAGCGCTTCCGCGCCGTGCTGGCCCGCCGGCCGTCGATGGCCGAGCGCCTCTTCACCCCGGCCGAGCGGGCCTACGCGGCCCGGGCCGCCGACCCCGTCCCCCGTCTGGCGGCCAGGTTCGCGGCCAAGGAGGCCACCATGAAGGCGCTTGGCGTCGGGATCGGCAGCGTCGACTTCGCCGAGGTCGAGGTGGTCCGGGCTGGTGACGCCCCGGCGCTCGCCGTCACCGGCAGGGCGGGCGAGCTGGCCGCCCGGGCCGGCGTGGATCGCTGGCACCTGTCGCTCACCCACTCGCAGCTGGTGGCGGTGGCGTCGGTGGTGGCCGAGTCGGGAGCCCGGGCGTGCGACCCGTCCTGACCGTCGCCGAGATGCGGGCCGTCGACGAGGCGGCCGCGGCCACCGCGCCCCTCGACACCCTGGTGGCCCGGGCCGGCGCTGCCGTGGCCGCCGCCGCCCTCGGGCTGATGGGCGGTGCCTACGGACGCCGGGTGGCGGTGGTGGCCGGGCCGGGCAACAACGGCGCCGACGGCCGGGTGGCGGCCGCCGCCCTGGCCCGCCGGGGGGCGCGGGTGGCAATGCTGGCCGCGGGCAGGGGGATCACCGTCCCCGACATCGGGCCGTGCGACCTGGTGGTCGATGCCGCCTTCGGCACCGGGTTCCGGGGTGCGTTCACCGGGCCGGCCGTGCCCGGCGGCGTGCCCGTGCTGGCCGTCGACATCCCGTCGGGGGTCGACGGCGACAGCGGCGTGGCCTCCGGCCGGCCCCTGGCCGCCACCGCCACCGTCACCTTCGCCGCCGAGAAGCCGGGACTGCTGCAGGGCGACGGTCCGGCCGTGGCCGGACGGGTGCAGGTGGCCGACATCGGGCTCCCCACCGGTACCGCCCGTATCCACGTGGTGGAGGACGGCGACGTGGCGCCGCTGGTGCCGGTCCGCCGCAGGGACGACCACAAGTGGCGCACGTCGGTGCTGGTGGTAGCCGGCTCGCCGGGCATGACGGGGGCTGCGCAACTGTGCGCCGAGGCCGCGCTGCGGGCCGGCGCCGGCATGGTCCGGGTCGCGGTGCCGGGCGCCCCGCTGGGGGGGTTCCCGGTGACCGAGACGGTGGGGGTGGCCCTGCCGGAACGAGGCTGGGCCGACCAGGCCCTGGAGGAGCTTGCCCGGTGCCGGGCACTGGTGATCGGCCCGGGGTTGGGGCGCCAGCCGGACACGGCCGCCGAGGTCCGGCGGCTCCTGGCGGCCGCTCCCGTCCCGGCCGTCGTCGACGCCGACGCGCTGGTCGCACTGGTGGGAACGGGCTCGGTGCCGGCGCCGCCCGGGGTCCCCCGGGTGGCGACGCCCCACGCCGGGGAGTACCGGATGTTGACGGGGGAGGACCCCGGTCCCGACCGGGTGGTGGCCGCCCGCAGCCTCGCCGCCCGGTGGGGGGCGGTGGCGCTGGTGAAAGGGACGACGACCGCGGTGGCCGATCCCGACGGCCGCGTCCTGCTGGCAGTGGCCGGGAGCTCGGTGCTGGCCACCGCCGGCACCGGCGACGTCCTCTCGGGCGTGGTGGGGGCGTTCCTGGCCCGGGGCACACCGCCGCTGGAGGCAGCAGCGATCGGCGCCCATGTCCACGGCCGGGCCGGCGGGCTCGGGCCGGCCGAGGGGCTGCGGGCCGGCGACCTCCCCGACGCGGTGTCGGCGGTCCTGTCCGCCCTGCGCACGGGGGGTGGCCG
>JAJZAC010000095.1 GCA_021799615.1 Actinomycetes bacterium | reverse complement strand
TTCGGCAGCGCTCCGACCGGCGTCACCCACGTGGGCATGGTGGTCGGGTGGTCAGGCGGCCAGGACCTGATGGTCGACGCGCCCCACACCGGGGCGGACGTCCGGGTGGAACCCTTCCACGCCACGGCGGGGACGGCATGGGGTGCCGAGCAGTACGTCGGGGCCACCCGGCCGAGCGCCTGAACGGTGGCGGGGTTCCCGGCCACGGGCACTCAGCGCAGTGCGACCCGGCCCGGCTCGACCGGGGCCGGCAGCGCGGTCTCGCCCATCAGGTAACGGTCCGCGGCGGCGGCAGCCGAGCGTCCCTCGGCGATCGCCCACACGATCAGGCTCTGCCCGCGGGTCATGTCCCCGCACACGAACACGCCAGGCACGCTGGTGGCCCACGTGCGATCGGCGGCCACGTTGCCCCGCTGGTCGAGCTCGAGCCCGAGGTCGGCCACCACGCCCGTCCGCTCCGGCCCGGTGAAGCCCAGTGCCAGGAGCACGAGCTCGCACGGCAATTCGAAGGACGAGCCGGGGACCGGCTCGAACGCCGGCCGACCGTCCGGCCCGGTCGCCATCTCGACCTCCTCGGCCCGCAGCCCGCCCACCGACCCGTCGCCGTCGTCGAGGAACTCGACGGTGGTCACCGCGAACAGTCGCTCGCCACCCTCTTCGTGGGCCGAGGACGTCCGCAGGATCGTCGGCCACGTCGGCCACGGGTTGTCGGCGGTGCGTGCCGCCGGGGGCTGGGGAAGGATCTCCAGCTGGTGCACGGACAGCGCCCCCTGGCGGTGGGCCGTACCCAGGCAGTCCGCCCCGGTGTCGCCGCCGCCGATGATGACCACGTGCTTGCCCGCCGCGCTGATCGGCGTGGCGGCCAGCGAGCCCTCCCGCACCCGGTTGGATGGCTTCAGGTACTCCATGGCCAGGTGGACACCCGCCAGGTGGCGGCCGGGGATGTCGAGGTCGCGGGGGTGGGTCGCCCCGCCGGCCAGGACGACGGCATCGTGTCCCGCCACCAGGTCGGCGGCGGCCACCACCTCGGCGCCGGCGGCAGCCGCACCCGGCACCGCCGGATCGGGTTGGCCGATGCTCACCCCGCAGCGGAACACCACGCCTTCCGCCTCCAGTTGGGCCAGGCGGCGGTCGAGGACGGCCTTCTCCATCTTGAACTCGGGGATCCCGTAGCGGAGCAGGCCTCCGGGACGCTCGGCCCGCTCGAAGACGGTGACGTCGTGGCCGGCCCGTGCCAGCTGCTGGGCCGCCGCCAGCCCCGACGGGCCGGATCCCACGACGGCCACCCGCTTGCCGGTGCGCATCGCCGGCTTGACTGGCGCCACCCACCCCTCGGACCACGCCCGCTCGGCGATCTCGTACTCGATCCGCTCGATGGTGACCGGATCGGCGTTGATGCCGAGGACGCACGCGGCCTCGCAGGGCGCCGGGCACAGCCGGCCGGTGAACTCGGGGAAGTTGTTGGTCGCCTGCAGGCGCTCGATCGCCTCGGACCAGTCGTCCCGGTAGACGAGGTCGTTCCACTCGGGGATGAGGTTCCCGAGCGGGCAGCCCTCGTGGCAGAAGGGGATGCCGCAGTCCATGCAGCGGGCACCCTGGTGCCGGGCCGACTCGACCGGGAACGGCTCGTAGACCTCCTTCCAGTCGCGCAGGCGGACGGGAACCGGCCGGCGGGCCGGCAGCTCGCGCGGGTAGGTCAGGAACCCGGTGATGTCACCCACGGCTGGCCTCCATGATCGCCTCGTCGACCGATCGGCCCTCGGCCACGGCCCGCTCGGTGGCCTCGAGGACCCGCCGGTAGTCCCTCGGCATGACCTTCACGAACAGCTCGGAAGCGGCCGTCCAGTCGGCCAGCAGCCGGCCGGCGACGGTCGAGCCCGTCTCCTCCTGGTGGAGGCGGACGCGTGCACGCACCCACGTCCGGTCCTCGGCCGACAGCGGCTCCAGTTCGACCATCTCCGCGTTGACCAGGCCCCCGAAGCGTCCGTCGGGGTCGTGGACGTAGGCGATCCCGCCCGACATGCCCGCGCCGAAGTTCCGCCCGGTCGCCCCCAGCACCACCACCCGGCCGCCCGTCATGTACTCGCACCCGTGGTCGCCGACGCCCTCGACCACCGCGATGGCGCCCGAGTTCCGGACGCAGAACCGCTCCCCCACCTGGCCGCGGATGAACACCTCGCCCGAGGTGGCCCCGTAGAGGATGACGTTCCCGGCGACGATGTTGTCCTCGGCGACGAACGGCGAGTCCTCCGGCGGCCGTACCACGATCCGCCCGCCGGACAGCCCCTTGCCCAGGTAGTCGTTGGCGTCCCCCAGCAGCCGCAGGGTGATGCCCCGGGGGACGAAGGCACCGAAGCTCTGGCCGGCGGAACCCCGGAAGGTGAGGTCGATGGTCCCGTCGGGCAGGCCGGCGCCGCCGTGGCGTCGCGTCACCTCGTAGCCGAGGAGCGTTCCCACCGTCCGGTTCACGTTGGCGATGGCGAGCTCGACGCTGACCGGGGTGCCCGACTCGATGGCCGGGCGGCACGCCTCGAGGAAGGCATGGTCGAGTGCCCGGTCCAGACCGTGGTCCTGCACGTTGACGCAGTGACGGGAGGACCCCGGTGCCACCTCCGGCTCGGCGAGGATGGGCGTCAGGTCCAGGCCCGAGGCCTTCCAGTGGTCCACCGCGCCGAGGGTGTCGAGCAGGTCGACACGACCGACGGCCTCGTCCAGCGACCGCAGACCGAGGGCGGCCAGGTACTCCCGCACCTCCTCGGCGATGTACTCGAAGAACGTCTCCACGAACTCGGGGCGACCGGAGAACCTGGAACGCAGCACGGGGTTCTGGGTGGCGATGCCGACCGGGCACGTGTCGAGGTGGCAGACCCGCATCATGATGCACCCGGAGACCACCAACGGTGCCGTGGCGAACCCGAACTCCTCGGCACCGAGGAGGGCGGCCACGACCACGTCGCGCCCGGTCTTCATCTGGCCGTCGACCTGGACGACGATGCGGTCCCGGAGGTCGTTGGCCACCAGGGTCTGCTGCGTCTCGGCCAGGCCGAGCTCCCAGGGGACGCCGGCGTGCTTCAGCGACGTGAGCGGCGATGCGCCCGTGCCCCCGTCGTGGCCGGAGATGAGCACGACGTCGGCGTGGGCCTTTGCCACCCCGGCCGCCACCGTCCCCACCCCCACCTCCGCCACCAGCTTCACGTGGACACGGGCCGTGGGATTGGCCGACTTCAGGTCGTGGATGAGCTGGGCGATGTCCTCGATCGAGTAGATGTCGTGGTGGGGCGGCGGCGAGATGAGCCCCACCCCCGGCGTCGAGAACCGCGTCTCGGCGATCCACGGGTAGACCTTGTGCCCGGGCAGCTGCCCCCCCTCGCCGGGCTTGGCGCCCTGGGCGATCTTGATCTGGATGTCGTCGGCGTTGGCCAGGAACTCGCTCGTCACCCCGAAGCGACCCGAGGCGACCTGCTTGATGGCGCTGCGACGGCTGTCGCCGTTGGGGTCGGGCGTGAAACGGCTCGGGTCCTCGCCCCCCTCCCCGGTGTTGGAACGGGCCCCGAGCCGGTTCATGGCGATGGCCATGGTCTCGTGGGCCTCGGCCGAGATGGAGCCGTAGGACATGGCCCCGGTGGAGAACCGGGAGATGATGGAGGCGGCGGACTCGACCTCGTCGACCGGCACCGGCGGCAGCACGCCGGTGCGCAGCTCGAGCAGCCCGCGCAGGGTGGCCAGCGCGTTCGACTGCTGGTCGACGGCCCGCGTGTACTCCTTGAACACCTCGTAGCGCTTCGACCGGGTGGCGTGCTGGAGCTTGTGGACGGTGCGTGGGTTGAACAGGTGGACCTCGCCCTCGCGCCGCCACTGGTACTCGCCACCCACCTCGCGCTCGCGGTGGGCCAGCTCGGTGGGCCGGGGCAGATGGCACCGGGCGTGGCGGATCGCCACCTCGCGGGCGATGACGTCGAGGCCCACCCCGCCGATCCGGCTCACCGTGCCGGTGAAGTACTCGTCGATCACGTCACGGGCCAGGCCCACCGCCTCGAACACCTGGGCGCCGGTGTACGAGGCCACCGTCGAGATGCCCATCTTCGACATCACCTTCACGATGCCCTTCGAGGCTGCCTTGATGTAGTTGCGCTGGGCCTGGCGAGGGGTCACGCCGGTGAGCAGGCCCGAGGCGATCATGTCGTCGATCGTCTCGAAGGCCAGGTACGGGTTGATGGCCGCCGCCCCGAACCCCTTCAGGAGGGCCATGTGGTGGACCTCGCGGGCGTCGCCCGACTCGACCACCAGGCCCACCCGCGTCCGCATGCGGGTGCGGACCAGGTGGTGGTGGACGGCGGCGACCAGCAGCAGCGACGGGATGGGAGCCAGGTCGGCCGTCGAATTGCGGTCCGACAGGACGATCACGTTGGCGCCCGACTCGATGGCCTCGGTCACCAGGCGGCGGACGTCGGCGATGGCGTCGCGCAGCCCGTCACCGCCCCGGGCCACCTGGAACAGCCCGTCGACGGCGAAGGCGCGGAACCCCGGCGTGCTGCCGTCCTCGTTGACGTACCGGAGCTTGGCCAGCTCGTCGTTGTCGATCACCGGCATGGGCAGGACGATCTGCCGGCACGACGCCGGTGCCGGCTCGAGCAGGTTGGCCTCCGGTCCCACCGTGGAGGCCAGGGACGTCACCAGCTCCTCCCGGATGGCGTCGAGGGGCGGGTTGGTGACCTGGGCGAAGAGCTGGGTGAAGTAGTCGTAGAGCAGGCGCGACCGGTCCGAGAGCACGGCGATGGCCGCGTCGGAGCCCATGGAGCCGATCGGCTCGGCCCCCGTCTTCGCCATGGGGCCGACGATCAGGCGGAGCTCCTCGTCGGTGTAGCCGAACAGCCGCTGGCGGCCCACCACCGACGCGTGCTGGGGGGTGAGCATGGTCCGGGGCGGGAGGTCGTCCAGGTCGAGCTGGTACTCGCGCAACCACGCGTCGTAGGGGTGCTCGGCGGCCAGCGCGGCCTTGATCTCGTCGTCGTCGACGATGCGGCCCGCAGCCGTGTCGACCAGGAACATGCGGCCGGGCTGGAGCCGGCCCTTGCGCACCACCGAGGCGGACGGCACGTCGAGGACCCCCACCTCGCTGGCCAGGACGACGAGACCGTCGTCGGTCACCCAGTACCGGGCCGGGCGCAGCCCGTTGCGGTCGAGGACGGCGCCCACCACGGTGCCGTCGGTGAAGGCGACGGCGGCAGGACCGTCCCACGGCTCCATGAGGGCGGCGTGGAACCGGTAGAAGGCGCGCCGTGCGGGGTCCATCGTCCGGTGGTTCTCCCACGCCTCGGGGATCATCATCAGCACGGCGTGGTGGAGCGGACGGCCGCCGAGGTGCAGCAGCTCGAGCACCTCGTCGAACGACGCCGAGTCGCTCGCTCCCGGGGTCACGACGGGGAACGCCCGGTCCAGGTTGGGGATGAGGTCCGAGGCGAGCAGGGCCTCGCGGGCGGTCATCCAGTTGCGGTTCCCGGCCAGCGTGTTGATCTCGCCGTTGTGGGCCATGTAGCGGTAGGGATGGGCGAGGGGCCACGACGGGAAGGTGTTGGTCGAGAACCGCGAGTGCACCAGCGCCAGACCACTGGCCACCCGGGGGTCGGACAGGTCGGGGTAGAACTCCGCCAGCTGGTGGGAGGTCAGCATCCCCTTGTAGGTGATGGTCCGCGACGACAGCGACGCCACGTAGACGCCGTCCACCTCGTGCTCGGCCCGCTTGCGCAGCACGAAGGCCCGGCGGTCGACGGCCAGTGCCCGCTCCCCCTCGTCGTCCGCCGGCGGCGGGGAGGTCGGCGCGACGAAGAGCTGCCGCAGGTACGGCATGGCGGCGCGGGCCACGGAGCCGAGCGAGCGGTCGTCCACCGGCAGGTCCCGCCAGCCCAGGACGTCCATCCCCTCCTCTGCCGCCAGGCGCTCGATCTCGGCCACGGCCTTGGCCCGGTCGCCCTCGGCGGTCGGCAGGAAGACCGACCCGGCGGCGTAGCTCCCCGCCGGGGGGAGGTCGAAGGGGACCTCTGCGGCGAGGAACGCATGGGGCATCTGGATGAGGATCCCGGCGCCGTCGCCACTGTCCTCCTCACTGCCCGTGGCCCCCCGGTGCGCCAGGTGCTCGAGGGCGGTGATGGCCCGGAGGACCAGCTCGTGGGAGCGCCGACCATGGAGGTCGGCCACGAGGGCGATCCCGCACGCGTCATGCTCGAAGCGCGCATCGTAGAGGCCGGGTGCTGTCGTCATGGGGTGCTCCATCGAAGTGCGGTGGATATCCCGCCCCGGGACGACGTTGGCCCAATCAGCGGTCCGTCCATCGTACACGGCGCCGGACCCGCGCTCGACGCCGGCCGGACGGCCCCGCCCGAGCGAGGACTGCCCCGATCGTAGGATGGTCGCATGGCAGCCGGCACCCCCACCCCCGACGCGCTCGTGGTGGGCGGCGGCATCGTCGGGCTGTCGGTCGCCTGGTCGGCCTGCCGGGCCGGCGTCCGGGTGACGCTGGTCGATCCCGCCCCCGGGCGGGGGGCGACGTGGGCCGCCGCCGGCATGCTGGCACCCGTCACCGAGGTCCACTTCGGCGAGGAGGCCCTGGTCGCCCTCCTGCTGGCCGCCGCCGACGCCTGGCCGACGTTCGCCGCCGACCTCGAGGGCGCCACCGGGCGCCGGGTCGGGCTCCGCACCGAGGGGACCCTGGTGGTGGCGGCCGACCGGTCGGACCGCCTGGCGATCGACCAGGTCACCCTGTTCCAGCGGTCGCTCGGGCTGCCGGTCACCGCCCTCACCGGCCGGGACTGCCGCACCCGCGAGCCGGCGCTGGCCGCATCCGTCGCCGGCGGCGCCGACGTGCCCGGCGACCACCAGGTGGACAACCGGCTGGTGGCCGAGGCGCTGGTCGCCGCCTGTTCGGATGCCGGGGTGACCATGGTGGCGCAGCGGGCGGCATCGCTGGCGGTCGACGGGGCGGGGCGCGCCACGGGTGTCGTCCTCGCCGACGGCACCGTGCTCGGCGCCGGCACCGTCGTCCTCGCCCTCGGGACCGCCTGGCAGTCCCTGGGCGGGCTGCCCGCACCCCTGGTCCCCCCCGTCCGCCCCGTGCTCGGCGTCACGCTCCGCCTGCGGGCCCGGGGTACGGCGCTGGTGCCGACCCGGACGGTGCGGGGCCTGGTCCACGGGTCCGTCTCCTACCTCGTGCCCCGGGCCGACGGCACCGTCGTGGTGGGAGCGACCGTCGAGGAGCGGGGCGAGCCCGTGGAGGTGACCGCCGGGGCCGTCCACGGTCTGCTGCGCGACGCCCGCACCCTCGTCCCCTCGGTGGACGAGTACACCCTGGTGGACGCCACCGCCGGACTGCGGCCGGGCACCCCCGACAACGGGCCCGTCGTCGGGCCGGTCGACCTGCCCGGCCTGGTCGTGGCGGGCGGCACCTACCGCAACGGCATCCTGCTGGCACCGCTGGTCGGCCGGGGTGTGGCCGACCTTCTCGCCGGTGGCGCGGTGGACGGGCCGCTGGCCGCCTTCGGTCCCGGAAGGTTCGCCGCCGGCGCGGGGACTCCGGTCCCGGCCGCCGGCGCCCGCCGGTGAGCCCCGTGCTGGTGAGGCGAGCCCCGTGCTGGTGAACGGCGAGCAGTGGGACGGTCCGGCCGGCGTGACCATCGCCGAGCTGGTGGCCGGCCGGGGACTGCCGGTCCGGGGGGTGGCCGTCGCCCGCAACGGCGAGGTGGTGCCCCGGAGCCGCTGGGAGGTGGTCACCCTCCACCCGGGCGATACGGTCGACATCGTGACCGCCGTCGCCGGCGGGTGAGCCGCCGCGGGGCGGCTGGTCGCCGGCGTGCGGCCGGGGGCAGCGCCCCGGCGCCGGTAACGTGGGAGCGTGAGCGCCACCGCCGCACCGGAGGACAGCCGGCCCGTCCCCGAGCCGGCGGGTGACGACGACCCCTTCGTCATCGCCGGTGAAGAGCTGGCGTCGCGCCTGATCCTGGGCACCGGCGGCATGCGGAGCCTCGACGAGCTGCGGGGGGCGCTGGTCGCCTCGGGCACGGCCATGGCCACCGTCGCCGTCCGGCGGGTGGGCCCGGGCGGCCCCGGCGGACTGCTCGCCCTCCTCGACGAGCTCGGGATCCGCGTGCTCCCCAACACGGCCGGGTGTGGCACGGCGGCCGAGGCCCTCCTCACGGCGCGCCTCGCCCGCGAGGCGTTCGGGACGTCGTGGGTCAAGGTGGAGGTGATCGCCGACGACGACACCCTTCTCCCCGACGCCATCGAGCTGGTCGACGCGGCAGCCGACCTGGTGGACGACGGGTTCACCGTCCTCGCCTACACGAACGACGACCCCGTCCTCGCCACCCGCCTGGAACAGGCCGGATGCGCGGCGGTGATGCCGCTCGGCGCGCCGATCGGGACGGGGCTGGGCATCCGGAACCCCCACAACATCGAGCTCATCGCCTCCCGGCTCACCGTGCCCGTCATCCTCGACGCCGGCATCGGCACGGCATCGGACGCCTGCCTGGCCATGGAGCTCGGCTGCGCGGGGGTACTGGCCGCGTCGGCGGTCACCCGGGCCCAGCACCCGTCCCTCATGGCCCGGGCGCTGGCCGACGGCGTGGCGGCGGGCAGGGCGGCGGCCAGGGCCGGCCGGATCCCCCGCCGGCACCTGGCGGAGGCTTCGTCCCCGGCGGCGGGCAGGGTCACGTTATCGGGGTCCCCGGCCGGAACGGCCGGAAGCGGTCGGTGACCACCGGCCCGGGGCCGGACGGCACCCCGGAGCCGCCGGTGGTCCTGACCATCGCCGGCTCGGACTCAGGTGCCGGCGCCGGCGTCCAGGCCGACCTCAAGTCCGTCGCCGCACTGGGCGGGTTCGCCGTCACGGCCGTGACAGCGGTGACGGCCCAGAACACGCGAGCCGTGTCCGCCGTCCACCCCGTGCCCACGGCCGTGGTGGCCGCCCAGATCGAGGCGGTGCTGGGCGACATGCCGGTACGAGCCACCAAGACCGGGATGCTGGCCACGGTCGAGACGATCAGC
>JAJZAC010000017.1 GCA_021799615.1 Actinomycetes bacterium | reverse complement strand
ACGTCCTCGAGCTGTCCCCGGCCGGCCACGACGAACTGGTGGCGACGGTGTCCCACGTGCCCCACCTGACGGCGGCGACCCTCATGAACCTGGCCGCCGAGCAGGCGGTGGAGCACGCCGCCCTGCTACGCCTGGCGGCCGGCGGGTTCCGGGACATGACGCGGATCGCCGCCGGTCAGCCGGGGATCTGGCCGGACATCTGTGTCGACAACGCCGGCGCCATCGTCGACACGCTGGACCGGCTGATCGACGCGCTGGGCGACATGCGCCGCCGGGTGGCGGGCGCCGACCGGGCGGAGCTCCTCGAGGTGCTGGGGCGGGCCGCGGTGGCGAGGCGGGCCCTCGGGGTGCGGGCCGAGGCCCCCGACCGCCTGGCCGAGGTGCGGGTTCCCGTCCGCGACGACCCCGGTGCCGTTGCCGAGGTGACCACGCTGGCCGCCGAGCTCGGCATCAACATCGCCGACCTGGAGATCGCCCATTCGGTGGAGGGGGACCGGGGCGTCCTGGTCCTCGTCACCCCGGACGACGACGCGCCCCGGCTGTGCCAGGCGCTCGCCGGGCGCGGCTACCGGGCCGCCCACACCACGGTCGGCGCCAGATGACCGGTGGGACCGGGCGGTGCCGGGTCACCGGCGGGCAGGCGCTCGTCGGGACGATCGCCGTGCCGGGCGACAAGTCGATCTCGCACCGGGCCCTCCTCGTCGCCGCCCTGGCCGACGGCCGCTCGACCATCCACGGTCTGTCGGCCGGGGACGACGTTCGCCGCACCCGCCAGGCGGTGGCCGCGCTGGGGGCGTCGGTGTCGGACGCCGGCGGTTCCGTCGTCGTGGAAGGTGGGCGGGGACGCCTCGCGCCACCGCCCGCCCCCGTCGACTGCGGCAATTCGGGCACGGGCATGCGGCTGCTGGCCGGTGTGGCCGCCGGCCTGCCGGGCGCCACCGTGCTCGCCGGTGACGAGTCGCTGTCCAGTCGGCCCATGGACCGCATCGCCCGACCTCTGGCACTGATGGGTGCCCGGGTCGACGGGCGGGGACCGCGCTGCCTGCCACCCATCACCGTGCACGGGGGACCCCTCGTCGGGATCGAGTACGAGGTCCCCGTGCCCAGCGCCCAGGTGAAGTCGGCCGTGCTGCTGGCCGGTCTGGTCGCATCCGGCGAGACGGTGGTCGTCGAGCGCGTCGTCACCCGGGCCCACACCGAGGAGCTGCTGGCGGCGGCGGGAGCCGACATCGCCGTGGAGCAGGTCGGACCCGGCCGGCGGATCCGTCTCCGGCCGTCACCCCTCCGGCCCGGCCGTTTCGACGTCCCCGGCGACCCGTCGCAGGCCGCCTTCTGGGTGGTGGCGGCGGTCGTGGTCCCCGGCAGCGCCGTCGAGGTGCCCGGTGTCACGCTGGCGCCCGAACGCACCGGCTTCGTCGAGGTGCTCCGGCGCATGGGCGGCCGCGTCGACGCCGAGCCGGGGCATGGCGCGGCCGGCACCCTCCGGGCCGCCGCCGGCCCCCTGGTGGGGACGGTGGTGGAGGCCGCCGAGATCCCCTCCCTCGACGAGATCCCCATCCTGGCCGTGGCGGCGGCGGTGGCCCACGGGCCGACCCGGTTCCGCGACGCCGGCGAGCTCCGGGTGAAGGAGTCCGACCGGTTGGCGGGGACGGTCGCCCTACTGGCAGCCTTCGGCGCCGGTGCCAGGGCGGAGGGCGACGACCTCGTCGTCGACGGCGACGCCGCCCTGCGTCCGGCAACCGTGGACCCCCGCGGTGACCACCGTCTGGCCATGGCCGGTGCCGTGGCCGGCCTGGCCTGTCCGGGTGGGGGAGCGACCCTGATCGAGGGGTGGGACGTCGTGGCGACCAGCTATCCCGGGTTCGCCGCGGCAGCCCGAACCCTGGGTGGCCGGGTGGACGACGGCACCCGGCGGGCGGGAGCGCCCGGGTGAGCGGGAACGGGCGGGTGAGCGGGGGGCACAGCCCGGTGGTCGCCATCGACGGCCCGGCCGGCTCGGGGAAGTCGACCGTGTCGCGGGCCCTGGCCGCCCGGCTCGGGGTGGAACGGCTCGACACGGGCGCCATGTACCGGGCGGTGGCCTGGGCCGCGCTCCGTGCCGGCCTCGACCCGGCGGCAGGCGAGCCGGTGGCCGACCTGGCCCGGTCGCTGGCCATCGACGTGGGGGAACGGGTGACGGCCGACGGCGAGGACGTGACGGAGGCGATCCGCAGCCCCGAGGTCAGCCGGGCCGTCTCGGCCGTGGCCGCCACCGCCGAGGTGCGGACCGAGCTGGTTGACCGCCAGCGACGGTGGGTCGCGGAGCGGGGTGGCGGGGTCGTCGAGGGACGCGACATCGGGTCGGTGGTGCTTCCCCACGCCGACCTCAAGGTCTACCTGACGGCCTCGCCCGAGGAACGGGCCCGGCGGCGGCACGAGGAGGGCGCGGCGGCACTCGCCCGGCGCGACGCCATCGACTCCACCCGGGCCGCCTCCCCCCTGGAGGTGGCGGACGGCGCCCGGGTGGTCGACACGACGGGACGGACGGTGGACGAGGTGGTGGAGGAGGTCCTCGGATGGCTGTGAACGGCACGGAGGGGCCCGGGGCGTCCGGAGCGGACCAGCGGGACGGGGCACCACCGGAGCACCCCGAGATCGAGATCCGGGTGGACACCCGGAGAACGCCCGTGTACCGGTTCCTGCGGTTCCTGGTGCGCATGATCAACCTGGTGTACTTCCGCACCTCGGTGGAGGGAGCCGGTCGGGTGCCCGCCGAGGGGCCCGTCGTCATCGCGCCCGTGCACCGGTCCTTCATCGACTTCTTCGTGGTCTCCCAGGTGACGGGGCGCAAGCTCCACTACATGGCCAAGGACACGCTGTGGCGTAACGCCCGCTTCGGCCGGTTCCTGGTCTCCGTCGGCGCCTTCCCCGTCCACCGGGAGTCCGCCGACCGCGAAGCCCTGCGCCGTGCGCAGGCCGTCCTGGAGGCGGGCGAGGTGCTCATCCTGTTCCCCGAGGGGGAGCGCCGCTCCGGCCCACTGGTGCGCGACCTCCACGAGGGCGCCGCGTTCCTGGCCGCACGCACCGGCGCCACCATCGTGCCCGTCGGCATCGGCGGCACGGCCACGGTGATGCCCAAGGGGGCCCGGTTCCCCCGGCCCCGCACGGTCCGGATCGTCGTCGGCGACCCGCTGGAGGCGCCGGCGCGGTCGAGCGGTGGCAGGATCCCCCGCAGCAGGGTCCACGCCGTGACCGCAGCGCTGGCCGAGGCCATCCAGGCGCTCTACGACCAAGCGGTGACCAGGGCCGGGCGGGCCTGACCGGCCCTAGCGGCGGCGTCCGCCGGCCAGGGCCACCCGGCCCCAGGTGGTGGCGATGACCCGGGCGTACTGCAGCCCGAAGAAGAGGTTGCCCCCCTTCTTCGACGCGCCGGACGCCCGGGGGTGCCACGTGATGGGCACCTCACCGATTCGCCAGCCCCGGGACGCCACCGTGATGACCACCTCGGCCGTCTGGTACTGGTCCTGGCGGAGCAGGGGGACGATGTCCTGGACGACCTCGACGCGGAACGCCCGGTAGCCGTTGGACGTGTCGGTGAGGTGCTGCCCCGTCAGCAGGTTGAGGGTGCGGGCGTAGAGGGCGACACCGGCCCGGCGGAACCGGTCGGTGGTGTGGTCCTCGCCCAGCTGGCGCGAGGCGATGACCATGTCGGCGGTGCCGTCCACCAGGGGTGCCACCAGGCGGTCCATCTCGGCCGGGTCGTTCTGGCCGTCGGCGTCGAGGGTGACCACGTAGCGGGCCCCGTGGTCGGATGCCAGCCGGTAGCCGAGCCGGAGCGCGGCCCCCTGGCCCAGGTTGACCGGCAGCACGCACGTGGCCACACCGGCGGCACGGGCCACGTCCGCGGTGCCGTCGGTGCCGCCGTCCACCACCACCAACGGCGTGACGGTCATGCCGCCGACCCGGTCGGGCATGGCGGCCAGGACGTCGCCGATGTTGGCCTCCTCCTCGTAGGCGGCCATCAGCGCCACGACGGGAGCGAACGGCCCGGGATGCTCCCGCTCGAAGGCGTCGCCGGCCGTGTCCAGGGCGAACTGGCGGAGATTGGCGATCCGCAGGTCCTCCCGGTTGGCGGCGCGTGTCAGCCAGCGGTGCTTCTGCGTCGGCGCCATCAGAAGACGTGCGGGCGGGCGAAGACGGCGCGCACCCGGCCCTCGAAGTGGGCCAGCTGCTCCGTGGGGTAGTCCGGGTCGAAGCTGGTCTGGTCCCACGCATCGGCGAACCGCTCGGCCAGTCCGTACCAGGGCTCGGAGCGGTAGCGGTCCCGCAGGTTGGGGTCGAGGCCGAAGTGCGCGTAGTAGTGACGGCCCTGGAAGTCCTGGTGGGCGGCGATGGTCTGGGTCACCTCGTCCCGCACGTAGGGACGGAGGATCTCGGCAGCGATCCGCGGGTGGTTGGCCACCGAGACGGCCTTGCCGATGTCGTGGCAGAGGCAGGCGACGACGAGCTCGTCATCGGCACCGTCGCGTTCGGCCCGGGTCGCCGTCTGCAGCGAGTGGGTGAGCTGGTCGACGGCGAACCCGTCGACGATCCCCTCGAGGGTACGCAGCAGTTCGAGCACCTCGTCGGCGACACGTCCCTGGTTGGCGGCCGTCTGGGCACCGATCACGGCCCACTGCTCGGCGGTCGAGCCCTGCATGCGGGTGAAGCTGGCGATCGTCATGGCGCCATTCTCGCACCGGCTCGATCGAGCCCGACGAACCGGGACGGGACCATCAGCCGGCCAAGCGGTCCAAGACGGTGGCCGCGGACGTCGACCGGTCCTCGCCGAGCGCGCCGGCGCCGGACGGCGCGGGAGCGAGGGTGAGGAACCCCACGGCAGCCTCGAGGGCGCGCAGCAGGTCCCGCAGTTCGGGCGGCGGCGGGAAGTACTCCTCCTCACGGGTCACCGGCGCGGCCTCGACGCCGGCGGCGGGCGCCAGCCGCTCGACCACCGCCCGCACCAGCGATTCGGGGGCCGACGCCCCGGCGGTGACGCCCACCGTGCCCTCGAGGTCGTCCGGAAGGTCGTCGGCGTCGTTCACCAGGACCACCCGGGGACAGCCGAACGCCCGGGCCACCTTGGTGAGGGCGACGGTGTTCGAGGAGTTCTCGGAGCCGATCACCACCACGGCGTCGGCCCGACCGGCGAGGGCCCGCAGTGCTGCCTGGCGGTTGGTGGTGGCGAAGCACAGATCGCTCCGGTTCGGCATCCACAGCTGCGGGAACCGCTCCCGGGCCCGGTCGACGATCTCGGCCCACTCGTCGTGACTGAGCGTGGTCTGGGCCAGGAGGGCCACCGGCTGGTCGGGGCCCGGCTCGGTCAGCGCGTCGACGTCGGGCACCGACTCCACCAGGTGGACGGCGTCGGGCGCCACCGCCATGGTGCCCACTGCCTCCTCGTGCCCGGCGTGGCCGACGTAGAGGACGGCGTACCCCTTGCCGGCCCGGACCTTCAGCTCGTGGTGGACCTTGGTGACGAGGGGGCACACCGCGTCCACCACCACCCGGCCCCGGGACCGGGCCGCCGCCACCACCTCGGGTGCCGACCCGTGGGCGGAGAGCATGAGGGGGGCGCCGGCCGGGACCTCGTCGACGTCGTCGACGAACACGACCCCCTGGGACCGGAACCGGTCGACGACGTGCCGGTTGTGCACGATCTCGTGGTAGCAGTAGACGGGGGGCTCGAAGACCTCGACCATCCAGGCCAGGGCTTTGATCGCCTTCTCCACACCGGCGCAGAAGCCCCGGGGCTCGGCCAGCAGCACGCGTTCGACGACCACCGGCCCAGGCTACCGGCGGTCGCCCCGCTACCGGCCCCGCTGCCGGCCCCGCTGCCGGAGCGGGACGGAGCGGGACGGGGCGAACGGTACGCTGGTGGGATGCCGCAGGTGCGTGGGATGTCAGCGCCGCGCGTCGTGGCGGTCCGGAGCGGCTCGCCCGGCGAGCGGGCCGGGCTGCGGGTGGGCGACGAGATCGTCGCCGTCGCCGGGCGTCCACCCCGGGACGTGATCGAGTACAGCCTGGCCGTCGACGACCCCGACGTGGACCTGTCCGTGCGTCGCGACGGTGGGACGTTCGACGTCCGGGTGGCCAAGCATGCCGGTGAGCCCCTGGGGGCCGAGGTGTCCTCGGCGCTGTTCGACCGGGTCCGCACGTGCGACAACCACTGCGAGTTCTGCTTCATCCACCAGCTGCCACCCGGCATGCGCAGGAGCCTGTCCCTGAAGGACGACGACTACCGCCTGTCGTTCCTCTACGGCAACTTCACCACACTCACCCGCTTCACCGAGATGGACCTCGAGCGCGTCGTCACCGAGCGCCTCAGCCCACTGTTCGTCTCCATCCACGCCACCGACCCGGCCATCCGGGCCGAGCTCCTGCGCAACCGCCGCGGCGCCACCAGCCTGCGATGGCTGGGTGCCCTGCTGTCCGAGGGCATCGAGGTCCACGGGCAGATCGTCGTCTGCCCCGGGGTGAACGACGGCCAGGTCCTGCGCGACACGCTGACCGGTGTGCTCGACCGCTATCCCGGCCTGGCCTCGGTGGCCTGCGTTCCCCTGGGCGTCAGCCGCTTCTCGACGGAGCCGGCCATGCGGCCCCACACCGAGGCCGAGGCGGCGGCCGTCTGCGACGTCGTCGACGAATTCCAGCACGTGTTCCTGGCGTCGGTGGGCAGGCGGATGGTGTTCGCCGCCGACGAGTACTACCTGGCTGCCCGTCGCCCCTTCCCGCCCACCCACGCCTACGAGGGGTTCGTCCAGCACGAGAACGGCATCGGGATGGCCCGGGCCTTCGAGGCGGCGTTCGCCGGGGACCGCGAGAGCGCCTTCGGGGTGCGCCCCGGGTTCTTCTCGTGGGTGGACGGGGCACCGCCCGAGGGATACCGGGCCCGGCGTCATCCGGTCCCGGCCGGGACCCGGTCCGGAGCGCCGGTCACCATCGTGACCGGCGAGTACGGCGCAGCCGTCCTGGCGCCGCTGGTCGCCCCCTACGACGACGTCGAGGTGCTCGCGGTCCGCAACGAGTACTTCGGCGGGAACATCGCGGTGGCCGGCCTCCTCACCGGGACCGACCTCGAGCGCGTCCTGGCCGGCGCCCCCGACGACCGGCGGTACCTGCTGCCCGACGCCTGCCTGTCCGACGGCCGGTTCCTCGACGACCTCGCCGTCGACGACCTCCCGGTGCCGGTCGAGGTGGTCCGGACCGACGGGTGGTCGCTCCGCCAGGCGCTCGAGGGCACCGGCGACCGGGGTGCGTCGCCGTCGGCGTGCGACGGCCCCGCCGTGGGGATCCCCGCACCCGTGCCGGTCCGCCTGGGAGCGTCGAGGTGAGCGTGCCTGCCGGCGATGCCGGTAGCGCCGACCGCAAGCCACTGGTCGTCATCGCCGGCCGGCCGAACGTCGGCAAGTCGACACTGGTGAACCGGATCGTCGGCCGGCGGGTCGTCGTCGTCGAGGAGCGGCCGGGTGTCACCCGGGACCGCAAGGAGCTCGACGCCGAATGGCGGGGCCGGCCCTTCACCGTGGTGGACACCGGGGGGTGGTCGGAGACCGACGATCCCCTCGACGCCAAGGTGTCGGCCCAGGCGGAGCGGGCGGTGCGCGACGCCGACGTCGTGCTCCTGGTGGTCGACGCCACCACCGGAGTGACCGACGAGGACCTGCGCGTCGCCCGGTGGATCCGCCGTTCCGAGCGACCGGCCCTGGTGGTTGCCAACAAGGTCGACTCCGACCGTCGGGAGAGCGACGTGTGGGACGCGCTGTCGCTTGGTCTGGGCGACCCGTGGCCGGTCAGCGCCCTCCACGGCAGGGGTACCGGTGACCTGCTGGACCAGATCGTGTCGCTGCTGCCCGTCGAGGGCGGGGGGGCAACGGCGCCGGATGCGGACGACCTGCGCCCCGACGGTGGGCCGGACTCGGACGAGACGGGGAACGCGGCCGGGGCGCCTGCCCCGGGCATGCCGCGGGTGGCCCTGGTCGGCCGGCCCAACGTGGGCAAGTCGACCCTCTTCAACCGCCTGGTCGGCGACGAGCGATCGGTGACCCACGACCAACCGGGGACCACGCGCGACGCCGTCGACACCGTGGTGGAGACCCCCGATGGCACGGTCTGCTTCGTCGACACCGCCGGCATGCGCCGACGGTCCCGGACCGAGCGCGGCACGGAGTACTTCTCCGTGCTCCGTGCGCTCGAGGCCCTCGACCGGTCCGACATCGCGCTCCTGGTCATCGACGCCACCGCCGGCATCACCCACCAGGACCAGCGCCTGGCCGAGCGGGTCGCCGCGGCCGGTTGCCCAGCCGTCGTCGTCCTGAACAAATGGGAACTGGTGGACACGGAGGACCGGCCGGGGATCCTGGCCGACGTGGGCGACCGGTTGGCGTTCCTGGGTGCGGCGCCCGTCCTGAAGATCAGCGCACGGACCGGGCTCGGCGTCCACCACATCCTCCCAGCCGTCACCGCGGCGGAGGAGGCCTACCATTCCCGGATCCCCACGGGCGAGCTGAACCGGGCCATGCGCTCCATCCAAGAGGCCCATCCGGCTCCCGGCGTGCGGATCCGCTACGCGGTCCAGGGAGCGTCCGACCCGCCGACCTTCACCCTCTTCGCCAGCGGCCGGCTGCCCCAGACCTACCTCCGTTACGTCGAGCGCGGCCTGCGCGAACGTTTCGAGCTCGGGCCCACACCCATCCGGCTGCGGGTCCGTGCCGGTGGCGCCGGCCACGGCGCCAGGCGCCGCTGAGGAGCCTGTCATGGCGTGGTGCGAGACGTGTGGCCAGGGCCTCGACAAGGACCAGATCCAAGAGGACGGCACCTGCCCGTTCTGCGGCGAGGAGGCGACCGAGCACCGGGCCATGCCCCTGCGCTTCAAGCTGATGATCTATGCGACGGTCGTCTACCTCGCCTACCGCACCTACCAGGGGATCGTCTGGGTGGTCCATCACGCCTGACGCACCCGTCTGCCGCTCGGTCGAGCCCGCCGCCCCCGGCGAGCTCGCCGGGGGCGGGCGCGGTGCCCTAGGGTCGGCGCCCATGGCGCTCTACGCACTCGGCGACGTCACACCGCTCATCGACGCCTCGGCCTTCGTCCACCCCGACGCCGTCGTCATCGGCGACGTGCGGATCGGGCCCGAGGCGACCGTGTGGGCGTGCACCGTCCTGCGGGGAGACACCGAGACCATCACCATCGGCGCACGGACCTCGATCCAGGACGGCTCGGTGGTGCACTGTGCTCCCGGGTTGCCGACGACGGTCGGGTCCGGTTGTGTGGTGGGACACCTGGCGCACCTGGAGGGGTGCACGCTGGAGGACGACACTCTGGTCGGCTCGGGGGCGGTGGTGCTCCACCAGGCCGTCGTCGAGCGGGGGGCGCTGGTCGGGGCAGGTGCGCTGGTGCCCAACCGCATGCGGGTGCCGGCCGGTGCGCTCGCCCTCGGCGTCCCGGCAACCATCCGCGAGGGTGCGGCCAGCCTGGACCTGATCCAGCTGTCTGCCGCCCAGTACGTCCGGAACTGCCACCGTTACCGGGAGGAGCTCCGTCGGCTCGACTGACGCGGCCGTGCCGGGGGAGGGGCTGGGCTCGGCTAGCGTGGGGCCGAGCCCGTGGACGTGTCGGCACAGAGGTGGCCGGAGGCGTCGTCGGGATCGGACGGGCTGTGGCGCAGCTTGGTTAGCGCGCTTGACTGGGGGTCAAGAGGTCGCCGGTTCAAATCCGGCCAGCCCGACTCGGAAGCGCAGGACCGCGTCGCCTCAGGCGGCGGGAGCGGACGGCGTGCCGAACAGCACCGGCACGAAGTCCCAGTGGGCACCGTAGGCGAACGAATGGCCGGCTCTCGAGCGGAGCTCGGTGGCCATGGCGTCGGCGTCGTGCTCGTTGGCCACGCGGACCGCCAGCACGACGTGGCCCTGGGCCAGTTCGTCGCGCAGGGTACGCAGATAGGACACGTCGTCGTTGGCCATGGCGGCCTCGACCGCCCGAACCAACCTGCCCCACACGCCGTGTCCGGCTCCGGTGGCGTCGAGGTCGCGGGCGCCGTCGTCACCGGCGTAGACCCAGATGTCGTCTGTGCTCCCGAGACCCCCGGCTCGCAGCGCCTCGACGGCCGCAGTCGCGGCACCGACGTCGTCGAAGACGCCGAACAGGCGGTGCCGAGGGGGGAGGAGGGCGCGCACCGGGTCCGAGCCGCCATCCACGTGTACTCCGGGATCCGGCATGGTGGCCTCCTCGCATCCGGACTCGATCGCTCTTGCGGCCAGCTTCCGCCCGGCGCGCACCGGCAGCTAGAGCCGTTCGGCCTCTGCCGTCGGATCCAGGGCGCGGGCGAAGTCGGTCAGCCGGTCACGGGACCGCCAGGGTCACCGTCGCCTGGGCGGCCGTTCCCGTGGCGTCGGTGACGGTCACCACGATCGGGTCACTGCCGGCCAGGGCGAAGTACGGCCAACCGGCAATGGTGCCGTCCGGGCCGAAGGAGAGCCCCGACGGGAGGTGTCCCGAGGTCAGGGACCAGGTGCAGGGCATCGCGCCACCGGTCGCTGTGGGCGACCCCACGTAGTAGGCGCAGGGGGTGAAGAAGGACCTGCAGGAGGTGACCGGGGCAGCGAGGTGGCCGGCACCGCCGGCGGTGGCGCCGGCGGTGCCGCTACCCCCATGGTCAGGCCCACCTGGGCCGTGGCGCCGGTGGCATCGGTGACCCGCACCACGATCGGGTACCCGCCGGCCGGGGCGAAGAAGGGCCAGCCCTCGATGGTGCCCCACGATCCGAGCGAGAGCCCGGCCGGCAGCGACCCGCCAGCCAGCGACCACGAGTAGGGCAGGGTGCCGCCCGTGGCCGACAGCGTCGCCGGCGTGGCCTGGGTCGCCGTGGTCGTCCCATTGCCGAGGTGGCCGGAGGCGCCCGCGCCCCAGCCGTACGCCGATTGGGTCCCGGGGTCGGACGGGGCCGCCAGGGCCGGGGCCGAAGCCGTCGTCGAGGTGGCTCCCGCCAGGATCGCCGCGCCGAGCTCACTCGGACAGTGGCGTCTCCTCGAACGTGAGGCCGTGGCCGGTCACCAGCCGGCCGATACCCCGCAGGACGGGGTGGGGGAGCTCGACTGCCAGCCGGTCGAGAGCGGACTGCATGGCGGTGGTGATCTCGTCGTAACAGGCGTCCACCACCGCGTCATCCTCGGCGCCTCCCGGTCCGAAGCGTGACCAGTCGAAGGGCGGAAGGAACTGCACTGTGATGGCGGCGGGCAGCGGAATCGGTGGGCGGAGCACGCTGGTGATCCCGATGGGTGTGAGGAAGATGGGAAGGACCTTGATGCGGAGCCGGTCCAGCCCGACGGCGCGCGCGAGCCGTTCGCCGCGGGCGGCGATGTAGATGGCATGGTGGCTGCCGTGGGCCACGACCGGCACAACGGGGACGCCGGTGCGCAGCGCCAGGCGGACGAAGCCCCGTCGTCCGCCGAAGTCGATCCGGTCCCGCTCCGACCAGGGGCGTGCCGCTTCTCGGTCACCACCCGGATAGACGAGGACGAGCGCTCCAGCCCCGAGTGCCCGCTCGGCGTCGTCCCCACGAGCCGGAATGGCGCCGAGCCGTTCGAGGACCGGGCCCAGGCCCGGCACGCGGAAGAGGAAGTCGTAACCGAGCGCGTACGACGGGATCTCGAGGCCCCGTCGCTCGCTCACCGCCCGTGCCACGGCGAAGACGTCTGGCATCCAGAACAGGCAGGAGTGGTTGCCGACCAGCAGGACGGGCCCACTGCGGGGCAGGTTGTCCAGGCCGCGCACCACTGGCGAGAAGTAGTGCAGGTAGCGGTCCACCGCCCCGATCCGCCGCCGGATGAACGCGGGGTCGCGGCGGGCGAGCGGATCGATCACCGGCGATGTGCCGGCCCCGGTGCTCTCGGGCTCGTCCGCCCCGGCTGGTGCCTCGTCTGGCACGTGCGCTCCTCGTGCGGCCACGCCGGACCGCTGACTCGGAGACGAGCGGGAGCGGCCCGCCGTCAGCGCTTCCGCCGCCGGCGACGCTTGCTGTCGTCGTCGGGCGTGGAAGACCCCGTGGTCACCCTGCCGCGTTCGCTCCCGGCGTCGTACTTCACCTGGACGCTGTCGGCGAGGGAATTGCCGTTCATGGCCATCTTGAAGATGTCCTGGAACTCCGGACCGCCCTTGACCAGATTGCCCTGCCGCGCGCCAGGGGTTCTCCCGGGACGCCCGCCAGCCGCGGCCCGCGTTCCGTTCGCCCCCCCTGCACCGGTGGCGGGCGCGGACGTGGCTGCCACCACCGGCTCGGGCTCGGGAACCGCTGCCACCACCGGCTCGGGCTCGGGAACCGCTTCCACCATCACCGGCTCGGGCTCGGGAACCGCTTCCACCATCACCGGCTCGGGCTCGGCCACCATCACCGGCTCGGGAACCGCTTCCACCATCACCGGCACCGGCTCGGGCTCGGCCACCATCACCGGCTCGGGCTCGGGAACCGCGTCCACCATCACCGGCTCGGGCTCGGCGCCGAAGATCAGCGAATGGATCGACACGGTGTCGTCGTCATCAGCGAAGACGTCCGCCTCCCCGTAGCCGGTGTCGGCTGATGTCGGGGGCGGAGTCGTCGCTGCCGTGGGCCAGCCGGCCTCGCCATCGTCTGCCGCCTCGGGAGCTGGTACCGGATCTTCGGGGCGCGCCGACCCGTCGCCGGGGGACCCGTCGGTCGCCACGGCGAACTCGGCCAGGAGGTCGAGCGCAGCGACCGGCTCGCCGGCGCCCGCAGCGACCTCCGCGTCGCCCGGTGCGTCCACCCCCTGAACGCCGCCGTCCACGTCCGCACCGGGACCACCATCCGACGGCGCATCGCCATCCGAACGCGACGCCAGGAATTCGTCCAGTCTCGGCGGGGGAGGGAAACCTGTGGGGTCGGGGGGCAGGGGCGGAGGCCCCGGCGGTACCCGGACGGGTCGGACGGTGTCCACCAGCCGCACCGGAGCGATCGGCGTCGACGCAGCGGACCGCGCCACCACGGGCTCCGGCTCCGGCTCCGGCTCCGGCTCCGGCTCGAGCACGGTCAGCCCATCGGCGGCGCCGGGAACGGCCCCGATCGCGTCCGGACCCGCCGGGCCGGAACCGGGGCCGTCCGTCTCGGCCGGTTCGAGACCGTCGACGGCAGGATCTGCGGCATCCGCCGTGACCTCCATCGGCGCTCCGGCCTCGGTGGCCACCTGCACTGGATCCACACCCGGAGGTCGGAGCTCGGGCGGGTGCCATTTACCGTCTGCAGCAACCCACCAGCCAGCTCCCAATGCGACGTCGCTCATGTGAACATTCGATTCTTCGAGATATCACAACAATGTGGGGACAACCAATGCAAGGCATGATACGCCCTCAGCCGCCCGATTGCAGCGATTCCCTCACAAGAAGTCCTGGCCAGACGTGGTGCACGTCGGGCCGGACGACAGTTCGGCGTGTTTTCCCTGCTCATCACGCATAATGTCGACTTCAACACTGTTCGTGGTAGGCCGGAGAGCCGACGGCGCCGACGGCGCGGTACGGGGGGGACGGCCACCGCCCTAGGGTCGGGGCGTGCTGCACGACGGGGAGCCCGAGGGCGAGCGAGGCGCCTTCGGTCCCGCACCCGCCTGGCGGATCGACCGGGGAGCGCTGCCGTGGCTCGTGGGCATCGACGCCCGTCGAGCCGCCACCGCCACCCGTGCCCGCGCCCTGGTCCGTAGGCGCCGACTACCCCCGGTCCGTCCCGTGGCACGGGCCGTCGTCCACCTGGTCCCCGCCATCGTCCAGTGGGCGGTGCTGGAGCGCGGCAGGGCGACGTCGCGGCGGTCCCTCTCCCGCCGCCTGCGGCGGGCGTTCGCCGCCCTCGGACCCACCTACGTGAAACTGGGCCAGATCGTCTCGGCCGGCGACGGCGTGTTCCCCCCGGAACTGGTCGAGGAGTTCCGGCTGTTGCGGGACCGTGTGCCCGCCGAGCCTTTCGCCACCGTGCGGCGCACGGTCGAGGAGGACCTGGGGCTCCCGCTCGCGGCCGTCTTCGCCGAATTCGACGAGGTGCCGATGGCTGCCGCGTCCATCGCCCAGGTGCACGGCGCCCGGCTCCGCGATGGCGGACGGGTGGTGGTGAAGGTCCAGCGGAGCACGGTGGCGGCCACGGTGGCCGACGACGTCGCCGCCCTGGCATGGGCTGCCCCGCTCCTGGTGGGCAGGATCCCGGTGGCCTCGCTCGCCAACCCGCCGGCGCTCGTCGAGCTGTTCGCCGACACGGTCGTCGAGGAGCTCGACTTCCGGCTCGAGGCGGCCAGCATGCTCGACGTGGCCGAGGTGTTGTGGCGGGCCGGGCAGACGGCGATCGTCGTCCCCCGGCCCCACCCCGATCTGGTCACCCGCCGGGTCCTCGTCATGGAGCGGATCGACGGGTTCCCCTGGAGCGATCCGGCCGGGATGACCGCCGCCGGCATCGACACCGCCGCCGTGCTGCGCGCTGCTCTCATCGCGTTCCTCGAGGGCGCCATGCTCTTCGGCGTGTTCCACGGCGACCTCCACGGGGGCAACCTGATCGTCGAACCGGACGGCACGGTGGCGCTCCTCGACTTCGGGATCACCGGGCGCCTCGACGAGCAGCGCCGCCTCGCCTTCCTCCGCCTGATGGTCGGTGCCACCGCCAACGACGTCACCGGGCAGGTGGAAGCCCTGCGCGACCTGGGGGCACTTCCGGCGGACGTCGACATCGGCCAGCTCGTGTCCGACCTCGGACTGGACCGTCCGGTGCGCGATCCGACGGCGATGTCGGCCGACGAGCTGGCCGCCGAGATCCGGGCCCTGTCCGCCGCGCTCCTGGGCTCGGGCGCCCGGCTGCCCAAGGAGCTCATGCTCTTCGGCAAGAACATGCTCTTCCTGAACGGCGCCATGGCGACCATGGCGCCTGATGTCGACATCCTCGGTGAGGTGGTGGCCGTGACCACGTACTTCGCCGAGCGGCACGGGGAGCGCATCGCCGACGAGCTCGGCCGGCCCGACCTGCCCGCCACCGTCGATCTCGACGGCGTCCGCGCCGCGCTCGGGATCACCGAACCGGTGACGTCCGTCACCTACCGGGAGCTGCAGGCTCGGCGGGAGCTCATCGCCAGGCGGATGGCAGCCCACCGGCGCAGCCACCGGCACCGGTTGCTCCGGCGCCGTCCGACGAACCCGGACGGCTCGCTACGGTGAGGGGGCCGGCAGCTCGGCAGCGGCGGTACCGGCGACGACGAGTGGAGGCACGTGATGGGTGACGAGCAGTCGACGACCGGTCCGGCGGAAGCCGACTTCTGGTTCGACCCGCTATGCCCCTGGGCCTGGATGGCGTCCCGGTGGATGCTCCAGGTCGAGCAGGTCCGTCCGGTGCACACCCGCTGGCACGTCATGTCTCTCGCCGTGCTGAACGAGGGGCGCGACCTCCCACCCCGGTACGCGGAGCTGATGGAGCGGGCGTGGGGTCCCGTGCGGGTGTGCATCGCCGCCGAGCAGGACCACGGCAACGAGGCGCTCCTGCCCCTCTACACCGCCCTCGGGAACCGGATCCACCTCGGGGGCCGGTCGGACGACGACATCGTCCCGGAGGCGTTGGCCGAGGCCGGACTGCCGGCCGGGCTCGCCGCCGCCGCCACCTCCACCGATCTCGACGAAGCGCTGCGGGCATCGCACCATGCCGGCATGGACCCCGTGGGCTACGACGTCGGCACCCCCGTGATCCACGTCGGCGGCATCGCCTTCTTCGGGCCGGTGGTGAGCCCGGCCCCTGTGGGCGAGGCCGCCGGACGGCTGTGGGACGGCGTCGTGCTGGTCGCGGGGACGGACGGGTTCTTCGAGCTCAAGCGGACCCGGGACCGGGACCCGATCTTCTCCCCTCCGGGCTGAACGCCCGGCACGCCGGCACCTCGGCTGGTGGTGGTCAGACCGGGGGCAGGCGGACGGCGACGGCGGTGACCGGCGTCGCCGGGTGGATCGCCTCCGACACCAGGGAGCCCCGGAAGGGGAGGGTCCCGAAGGCGAACACCCCGCCGTCGGAGCCGGCCATGACGTACCCGGCTCCGGCGCCGATCGACGCCATGCCCACGATGGGACCGTCGAGGTGCAACGCGGTGGTGCCGCCGTGGTCGACCGCGTTGCCGAAGGCGTAGACGGCACCGTCAGCCGTCGAGAGCAGGTAACCCCCCGTCGACGTGGCGGTGATGGCGACCACGGGGCTCGACGGGTGGATGCCCCGGGAGACGAGCGATCCCTCGAACCTGGCCGAACCGAAGGCGAACACCCCGCCATCGCTGCCAGCCAGGTAGTACCCACCGCCGACCGCGGCGATGGAGACGATCGGGCCGTTGAGCCGGAGCCCGACGGTGGTGCCGGCGGACGCGGCGCTCCCGAACGGGTACACGTCTCCTGCCGCCGTGGCCAGCAGGTAGCCGTCCACGCCGGTACCGGCCATGGCGACCACCGGTGTGGCGGGATGGATCGCCTTCGAGACGAGCGATCCCTCGAACCTGGCCGAACCGAAGGCGAACACCCCGCCGTCGCTACCTGCCAGCCAGTAGCCGCCGCCGGGTGCGGGCGCCATGCCGACGACGGGGCCGTTGAGGTGGAGCGCGGTGGTGCCGCCGTACGACGTGGCCGCGCCGAAGGGGTACACGTACCCGGCCGCCGTCGTCACCCAGTACCCCAGCGGCGGTGCCGGCGGCGTGCCTGTCAGCTCGCGGACCCGGAGGTTCCCGGTGTCGACGACGAAAGCGCGGAACCCGCCGTCGGTGGCGATGGCCGTCGGTCCGCTGAGCTCAGCGTCCACCGCCGGGCCGCCGTCGCCGCTGAACCCGGAGGTTCCCGTCCCCGCCACGAGGGCGGCGGTCCCGGCGGCGATGCCACCGGGGACGAACGGGCATGCCCCCGGTGGGCAGGTGCCGTAGGGGACCTCCGCCACCGTGTTGTCGTTGGACGACACGACGAGGAGGTTGCCCGACGGGTCGGACGCCACGCCGTAGGGCCGGTCCAGGTTCCAGGAACCGACGGCGGTCGACGGCGTTCCCGCACCGAGCGTGGTGAGACCGCCCCCGGCGACGGTCATCACCTGGTCGGTGCCGAAGGGGGACGCCCCGTACGGGCACGCCGACGTGCACGGCGAACCGGTGACGAGGAAGAGGGAACCGAACGACGGCGTGGGGATCGACGGACGGGCAGTCGCGAGCCCCAGACCGCTCGATCCGGTCGCGACCAGGTTGCCCTCCGGCGTGTCGGTGACACCGTTCAGATCACCGAAGCCGGCGCTCGCCGCCGGAATCGGCGCCGAGCTCGGAAGCGTGGAGCCACCGCCGGCCAGCAGGACGGCGTCCCCGGCGGCGGTGGACGGCGGGACGCCCCACGGACAACCACCGGCACACGACCCGGCCGCGATGAACACCAGCGCGCCCCCGAACGCCGGCCCGTACCCCTGGTACTCGGCGTCGACGATGTCGCCGGCCGGGTCGACCGTCACCGCCGTCGGCGAATTCAACTGCAGCGTCGTTCCCGGTGCCGGCGTGGACGAGGGTAACGGCCCCGCGGGACCGCCGGCCAGGACGACCAGGTCTCCGGGCGTCTCCGACGCGAGCCCGTAGGGGCACGAGCCGGCGCAGGCGTGCTCCTCGAGCAGGTCGACGGTGGGCCCACCCTGGTCGGCGATGGCGACGTCGCCGAGGGAGGTGACGGCGAGACCGTCGGGGAACGACAGGGCCACCTGCAGCGCTCGCTGCGGGGTGGCGGACGGAACCGACGACCCGCCGCCGGCCACGACGTAGACGTCACCGGCGACCGTCGACGGCAGGCCGTAGGCGCACGACGAGGCACAGGTCGTCGACGCCACCATGCGGACGGTCCCGTTCCCCGAGTCGGCGACGAGCACGTTGCCCGCGGCGTCGGCGGTGACACCGAGCGCCGTCGAGATGTCGGCCGACGTCGCCGGACCACCGTTCCCGCTCGAACCGAAGGTCCCGCTCCCCAGCACCGTGGTGATGACCGGAAGCGACGGTGACGCTCCAGCCGCCGGCGGCGCCAGCACCCCCGCCGCCGTACCGACGATCGGTGCCAGGGAGACGAGCGAAACGAGCGCCGCGGTCGCCAACCTGCGGCTGCTCGGTCTGGTGACGGACATCGTGCCCTCCTCGTCGCTGGCGCAGAGGTCGGCGCCAAGGCCGCATGTTACCGGCCCGGCCCAGCGCACCCAT
Organism: Actinomycetes bacterium; assembly: GCA_021799615.1. GTDB lineage: Bacteria > Actinomycetota > Acidimicrobiia > Acidimicrobiales > RAAP-2 > JAJZDI01. The sequence continues at coordinate 17,060 of JAJZAC010000017.1, read as the reverse complement.
CCCGGTACGCTTGCCGATCATGGACACCGCGCTCCAGTGGCACGAGGCCGCTTCGGACGCCCGGGGGATCGCCGAACGGCCGTTCGTCGTGACCCACACCACCGGCGACGTTCCCGGCGTGCTGTGGGAGGCGGCCGATGGCCCACCGGGTGGCAGCGGCCGACCGCTGGTCCTGCTGGGCCACGGCGCGTCGGGTTCGGCCCGTGAGGGGTACATCGTTGCGCTGGCCCACCGCCTGGTGCGGGCCAGGGGCTGGCGGGCCGTGGCCATCGACGGACCGGTCCACGGCGCGCGCCCGCACGCCCACCACGATCCGACCGCCGCGTTCCTGGCGTTCGGCCAGGCATGGGCGCACGACGCGGCGTTGACCGACCGCATGGTGACCGACTGGCGAGCGACGATCGACACCCTCGCCGCCGTCGGCGCGGCCGGCAGCGGGCCCGTCGGCTACTGGGGATTGTCCATGGGGACGATCTTCGGCGTCCCGCTGGTAGCGGCAGAGCCGAGGATCGGCGCCGCCGTGCTCGGCCTGATGGGCATCACCGGGCCTTCGATGGCGCGGGTGGCGCACGACGCGCAACGGATCCGGTGTCCCGTCCTCTTCCTCATGCAGGGGGACGACGAGCTCTTCACCCGGGACGTCGTCCTGGCGCTGTTCGACGCCCTGGGCTCGAGCGACAAGCGTCTCCACCTGCATCCGGGCGGGCATGCCGGCGTGCCGGCCGAGGAGTTCGACGCGAGCGAGCGCTTCCTCGCCGCCCACCTCGCCGGCGGGGACTGAGGCGGGGCCCGACACCTTCCGGACAGGATCGACCTTGCCGGGGCGGTGCCGGCCGGTCGAAGATATCGACCGTGACAAGGGGCGACGGGACCCGAGAGCACGGGCAGCGGACCAGGCAACCACCCGCGGGGGTCCGCCGCGTACCGAGCCAGGCGCGCAGCCAGGCCCGGGTCGGTCGCCTGCTCGACGCGGCCGAGCGGATCATCCTGCGTGACGGCATCGACGCTCTCTCCACCCATCGCATCGCCGCCGAGGCCGGAGTCCCGATCGGGACGGTGTACCAGTTCTTCGCCGACAAGCAGGGCGTGGTCGACGCCCTGGCCCGGAGCTACATCGAGGGTTCCGAGCAGGTGATGAGCCGGCTGTTGTCGGCTGCGTCCGGTACCCACTGGTCCGACCTGGTCAGCACCGTCATCGACGCCTTCGTCGCCCGGTACCGGTCGAAGCCGGCCTACCGGGTCCTGTGGACGGGACCCCACCTCGGTGCCGAGCTCCAGCGCGAGAACGCGGCCAGCAACGACGCCATGGCGGCGATGCTCCGGGAGCTGATCGTGGAGAACGAAGGCCTCCGTGACGCGGCCCGCGGCGATCCGGGCCTGCTCCGGTCGTGCCGGCTGGCCATCCACGTCGGCGAGGCCGTCCTCCGCCTGGCCTTCGCCGAGGACCCCGACGGCGACGAGGCCGTGATCGACGAAGTCAAGGACCTCGAGCGGGCCTACCTGGAGCAGGTGGTACGCCGCCATGCGTCGCCCGGCGGTCCGGGACCCGGCTCCCCGTCCCGAACAGGTACGATGGCGTCATCGCCCCACCAGCCCGAACCCGTGGGCGCCACCGATCGTTCCGATGACGACCACTGAACCATCGCCGCCCGAGCCCCACCCGGGCACGTCCCGAAGCGCAGCCAGGGACGGTGCCCGCACCGACTGGTTCTCGGCCATCCCCTTCCTGGCCGTCCACGCCGCGCCGCTCGCCGCCCTGTTCGTCACCGTCAGCCTGGGCGACTGGATCCTCTGCGGCGCCCTGTACGCGGTGCGGATGTTCTTCATCACCGCCGGGTACCACCGGTACTTCTCCCACCGGAGCTACCGCATGTCGCGTCCGGTGCAATTCCTCATGGCCCTCGGCGGGACGACCGCCGCACAGAAGGGTCCGCTGTGGTGGGCCGGCCACCACCGCCTCCACCACCGGTTCTCCGACACGGACCGCGACGTCCACTCGCCACGCGACGGTTTCTGGTGGAGCCACGTGGGCTGGATCCTCTCCACCCGCTACAAGCGGACGGAGCCCGAACTGGTGCGGGACTTCGCGTCCTACCCGGAGCTGCGGATCCTCGACCGGTTCGCCTGGGTGACCCCGTGGCTGGTGGGGATCGCCTGCGTCGCCGTCGGCGGCTGGGGCGCGCTGCTCGTCGGGTTCCTCCTGTCGACGGTCCTGCTGTGGCACGCCACCTTCATGGTGAACTCGCTGGCCCACGTGTTCGGGCGGCGTCGCTTCGCCACCACGGACACCAGCCGGAACTCGCTGCTGATCGCCCTGCTCACCCACGGCGAGGGATGGCACAACAACCACCACCATCTGCCGGCTTCCGCCCGCCAGGGCTTCGCGTGGTGGGAGATCGACCTTTCGTGGTACACGTTGCGGCTCCTGGCCGCGCTGCACGTCGTGCGCGACCTCAAGCGACCGCCCGCCCGCCTGTTGCAGCATGCCCGCGTGCGGGACGGCGCCTTCGACATCGGGATGTTCCGGGCCCACTGGGAACGTGCCGCGTCGGTGGCCACCAGGGCCGGCGGCCGCATCGGCGCCGTGCGTGCACTGGCCGCCACGGCGGGGGAACCGGTCGATGCCGATGGCTCGGGCGAGGTCCCCACCGCCCTCCCCGACGCCACCGATCCCGGTCGCACGCTGGCCGGCCTCATCACCCGGGCCCTGGAGTCGGCGGACGAACTGGCGACGGCCACCCGGCGGCTGCGTTCCGAGGGCATGGGACTCCCCGGGACCTGAGCGCTCCGTCCCCGCCGCGCCTCCGGCTCAGGTCGTGCCGGTGTTCCCGTCCCCGTCCGTGCCGGCCACGAACGCGGCCACCTCCGGCGCCGGGTAGCTGCCCCGTCCCGGTCGCCACCCGGCGGCCAGCTTGGCTTCGGCGACACCGCCCGCGGCCCAGACGTGGCACGTCCCCGACATCCACGACCCGTCCCCACCCAACAGGTCCGGAGCGAGTCCGTCGGCCACCTGGCGGGCGCGCACCGACGTCGCCGCCTGCACCACCACCGGTCCCAGCGCTCGGGCCAGGTGCTCCAGGTGGCTGCAGCCGAGCGGTCCGCCGAATCGCTGCTGGACGGCGCGCGTGTAGCCGCGGCCCACGGCCAGACCGGCCAGACCGGCCATGGCCGGTGCGATGGCGGGGCATTCGGCGTGCGGGAACGTGCGCATCGTCGCCTCGGCCGAGCGGATGGCCAGCCCCGAGAGCTCGACGACGACGGCCAGCTCGAGGTCGTGGACGAGGGCGACGGCGTCCGTCCCCTCCGCCCACGGCCGCTCGTCTCGCAGCGTGCCGACGATCTCGAGCGTGTCGGCCGCCGGGTACGCGTCGAAGGTGATCGTCCGGCGGTGGACCGGAGCACCGCGTCCGGTCACGGCCGAGGCGGCAGGTCGACCACGTCGTACGACCACAGCTCGCTGGAGACGGCGACCGGCGGGGCGTCACCTTCCGCACCGCCGGCGCCCCGGTGGCCGTGGGCGAACGCCGGCGACGCCACCCACGCCTCGAAGGCGGCCGGGTCCCGCCAGCGGGTCACGACCAACCACGTCCGCCGCCCGTCCGACGGGCGCAGGAGCTCGAAGCCCTCGAACCCGTCGGCGTCGTCGACGGCACCGGCCCGGGCGGCGAACCGGGCCGCCAGCTCGTCGCCTGCCCCCTCGGGGACGGTGATGGCATTGACTCGCACGACGCTCATCCGCCGATTGTGCCCGGGTCGGCCGGGTCCCGCCAGTGCGGCCGGGACGGCCGCGGTGATGACACCGCCGTAACTACGCCCGTGTGGTACCCTCGAGCTGCACCGGAGGGTGAGGTTCGACCTCAGGCTGAGGTGGAGCTCCCGCACCACGGGGACGGGGCGGCACCCGGCGTGGGGGACGGAGGAGGAGCGATGGGCAGGAGCGAGCACGCAACGCAGGCAGACCGCGGACCCGGCGAGCCCGGCTTCCGTGGCCCGCAGGTGTGCACCATCGTCGGCATCACCTACCGGCAGCTCGACTACTGGGCGCGGACCGGCCTCCTGCGCCCGTCCATCGCCGACGCTCGCGGCAGCGGGAGCCAGCGGCGCTACTCCTACGGCGACGTCGTCGAGCTGAAGGTGATCAAGCGCCTGCTCGACGGCGGCCTCCAGCTGCGCCAGGCCCGCCAGGCCGTCGAGTGCCTGCGCGGCGGGCTGGGTGCGGACCTGGCCAGTGCCCAGTTGGTGCTGGCGGGCAACCGGTCGGTCCTGGCCCGCGACGGCGACGAGGTGGTCGACCTCCTGGCCGGTGGTCAGGGCGTCTTCAACGTCCTGCCGCTGGCCGGCGTGGTGGAGGAGATCGACGCGGCCATCGTCGAGCTGACTGCTCCCGGACCCGGCCGGCGACAGGTCCCCGACAGCCATCCGGCCGCGCCCTTCGTGCCGACGGACGTCGCCGCCCGGTGAACCCGGTCGTGGGCGCCGCTCGTACCGACCGCAGTGGCCGGCGGGTGCGCTTCGCCCACGACTCCGAGCGGCGGTTCGCCAACATCCTCGACTTCTACGGGGTGGCGTGGGAGTACGAGCCGGTCGAGTTCGTCCTCGAGCGTGGTGACGACGGACGGGTCACCGTGGCGTTCCGCCCGGACTTCTGGCTCCCGGCGCCGGGCATCTTCGTCGAGCTGACGACGCTCGACCAGCGTCTCGTCACGAAGAAGAACCGCAAGATCCGGCAGATGGCGGCCATCTTCCCGGACGTGCGCGTCACCATCCTCTACCAGCGCGACACCCTCGCCCTCCTGGCGAAATTCGGCCTGGCCACCGGTGCCTCCTTCTCCCGAAGCGCCTGAGCGCGTTCCTCCCGGCGCGCAGGTGGGCGCTGCCTCGGCCCGGCCCCGGCCGCGCCTAGGGTGGGCGGGTGCGCGACCTGCCCTCGCCATCGTGAGCCGATGACGGACGGCGACGTGACATCGGACGGCCTGCGCCAGGGCCCCCTCCACGCCGAGCACCGGGCTCTGGGCGCCCGCTTCGCCCCCTTCGGGGGGTGGGAGATGCCGCTGTCGTACCCGGCCGGCACCCTCTTCGAGCATCGCGCCTGCCGCACCGGTGCCGCCGCGTTCGACGTGAGCCACCTCGGCACCGTCCGGGTCGAGGGACCCGGCGCCCACGACCGGATCCAGCTCGCGCTGTCCAACGACCTCGACCGCATCGGGCCCGGGCGGGCCCAGTACACCCAGCTCCTCGACGACGAGGACGGGTCGGTCGTCGACGACCTCATCGTCTGGTGGGTGGACGAGACCACCTTCGACGTCATGCCGAACGCCTCCAACACGGCGGCCGTCGTCGAGGCGCTCGGCGGGCGCGACGTGACCGCCGAGCGGGCGGTGGTCGCCGTCCAGGGGCCGCACGCCCGCGAGCTGCTGGCGGCCATCGCGCCGGCCGCCGCCGCCGTGCCCCACTTCGGTGTGACCCGGTTCTCGTTCCAGGACCACGAGGCGACGGCGGCCGGCACCGGCTACACGGGCGAGGACGGCGTCGAGTGCGCGGTGCCCCTGCCGGTGGCCGTGCCGTTCTGGCGGGCGCTCGTCGGCGCCGGCATGACACCGGCCGGGCTGGCCGCACGCGACACGCTCCGGCTGGAGGCGGCCCTCCCGCTCCACGGGCACGAGCTGGGACCGGGGATCACCCCGCTGCAGGCCGGACTGGGGTGGTCGGTGGGCTGGGACGTGCCGGAGTTCCGCGGCCGCGCCGCACTGGAGCGTGAGCGCCGTCACGGCGTTCCGCGGCGCCTGGTGGGGATCTCCACCGACGGCCGGCAACCGCCCCGCCGGGGATCGACCGTCCTGCGTGACGGGAAACCGGTGGGCGAGGTGACCAGCGGCAACTTCTCGCCGGTCCTGGGGCACGGCATCGCCCTCGCGCTGGTGGACACCGACGGCGCGCCGTTGGCTCCCGGCACACCCGTCGAGCTCGACCTGCGCGGCAGGCGGATCGCCGGCCTGGTGTCGGCCACCCCGTTCGTGCGGCGGGGCACACGGGCGTGACCACCTACATCCCGCACACCGGCGAGGACGTGGCGGACATGCTGTCCTTCCTCGGGTTGGCGTCGGTCGACGACCTGTTCGAGGCGGTGCCGGACGCTCTGCGACTCGCCGGCGGCCTCGGTCTGCCCCCGGGCCGGGGCGAGCCGGACGTCCTCGCCGAGCTCGAGGAGCTCGCCGCGGCCAACCGGGCCCGGACCGACCGGATGGTCTGCTTCGCCGGCGCCGGCGCCTACGACCACGAGATTCCCGCCGTCACCCGCGCACTGGCCGGGCGCTCGGAGTTCGTGACGTCGTACACGCCCTACCAGCCCGAGGTGGCCCAGGGTGTCCTCCAGGCCGTGTTCGAGTTCCAGACGATGGTGGCACGGCTGGCCGGACTTCCCATCGCCAACGCCTCCCTCTACGACGGTGCGAGTGCGGTGGTCGAAGCGGTGAACCTCGGGGTCGCCGCGTCGGGGCGTCCGGTGGTGTGGCTGTCCCAGGGCGTCCACCCCCACTGGCGGGCGACGGCGGCGACGGCGGCGGCGGGGACCGGGCACGACCTGCGGACGTTTCCGCTGGCCGACGGCGTGACCGCCTGGCCCGACCCGTCGGCGCCCGGGGTGCCGGGGGACGACCCGCCGGGCGTCGTCGTCGTCGCCTATCCCAACTACCTCGGCTGCCTCGAGGACCTGGCCCCGGCACGGGCCTGGTGCGACAGGACCGGTGCCGTCCTCGTGGTGGTGGCCGACCCCGTCGCCGCCGGCCTCCTCAGGTCGGGCGGCGACTGGGGAGCCGACGTCGTGGTGGGGGAGGGGCAGGCGTTCGGGACGCCACTGGGGTTCGGCGGCCCCTATCTGGGCCTGTTCGCCACCACCCAGGACCACCTGCGGCGCCTGCCGGGCCGGCTGGTGGGCGAGACGGTCGACACCGAGGGGCGACGCGCCTACGTGACGACCCTGCGTACCCGGGAACAGGACATCCGCCGGGAGAAGGCCACCTCCAACGTGTGCACCAACCAGACGCTGATGGCGGTGACGGCGGCCATCCAACTGGGCTGGCTCGGCACCTCCGGCCTGGTGGAGCTGGGCCGGCGGTGCGCCGTGGCCACCCGCGTCACGCGCGACGCGCTGCTGGCCATCGACGGCGTCGAGCCGTACGCCTCGGCACCGGTGGTGCGTGAGTTCGCCGTGCGCACGCCGGTCCCCGCCGCCGTGCTGCTCGAGCGGCTGGCCGGTGAGGGGTTCCTGGGTGGCGTGGCGCTGGGGGAGGAGTTCCCCGGCGGCGAGCACGCCCTGCTGGTGGCGGTCACCGAGCGCCGGACCCGGGCCGAGGTCGACGCCTTCGTGGCCGCCGTGGCCCGGGCGGTCACGTGAGCGCCCCCGGGGGCCGGGCCACCTCGGCACCGCTCCTCGGGCGGGACGAGGAGCCCACCATCTTCGAGCTGTCGAAGGCGGGGCGGCGAGCGTGGTCGTTCCGCACCGGTGGCTTCCCGGAGACCGACGTGGAGGACCTCGTCCCCGCGCTGCACCGGCGGCCGGACCCGGTGGACCTGCCCGAGGTGTCCGAACGGGACCTGGTCGCCCACGTGACGCGGCTCTCGTCCCGGCAGTTCTCGGTGGACCTCGGGGCCTACCCTCTCGGCTCGTGCACCATGAAGTACAACCCGAAGATGTGCGACGCCGTCGCCGCCCTACCCGGACTGGCCGGCGTCCACCCGGCAGCACCGGCGTCCACCGTCCAGGGCTGGCTGGCCCTCTTGGTCGAGCTGGAGGAGGCACTGTGCGCCATCACCGGCATGGCCGGAGCCACCCTCCAGCCGGCGGCCGGCGCCGCCGGTGAGCTGACCGGGCTGCTGCTCATGCGGGCCTGGCACGAGGCCCAGGGGCGCCCGCGCCACACGGTGATCATCCCCGATTCGGCCCACGGCACCAACCCGGCGTCGGTGACCCTCGGCGGCTACCAGGTGGTCACCGTGGCCAGCGACGAGCGCGGGTGCGTCGACATGGCCGCCCTCCACCGGGTGCTCGACGACGACGTGGCCGGGATCATGCTCACCAATCCCAACACGCTGGGCCTGTTCGAGGAGGACATCGCCGAGATCGCCGCTGCCGTCCACGGCGTCGGCGGTCTGCTCTACTACGACGGCGCCAACCTCAACGCCATCCTCGGCGTCGTCCGGCCCGGCGACATGGGCTTCGACATCGTCCACATGAACCTCCACAAGACGTTCGCCACCCCGCACGGGGGCGGGGGGCCGGGCGCCGGACCGGTCGCCGTCGCCGAGCGGCTGCTGCCGTTCCTCCCCGGCCCCCGGCCGGTCCGGGTCGCCGGGGGAGACGGCGACGGGCTCGCCTACGACTGGCAGGTCCCGTCCCGGTCCATCGGCCGGGTCCACGGTTGGCACGGCAACGCGTTGGTCCTGGCCCGGGCGCTGGCGTACATCCGGGCGAACGGCGCCGACGGGCTCCGCCGGGTGGCCGAGACGGCCGTGTTGAACGCCAACTGGCTGCGCCATCGCCTCTCGGGCGTACTGGACGTCGCCTACGACCGCCCGTGCATGCACGAGGTGGTGTTCTCCGCCCAGCGGCTACGACGCGCGTACGGCGTGAAGGCGTCGGACGTGGGCAAGCGCCTCCTCGAGTACGGCTTCCACGCGCCGACCGTGGCCTTCCCCCTGGTCGTCGACGAGGCTCTCATGGTGGAGCCCACCGAGACCGAGAGCCCCGAGACCCTCGAGGCGCTGGCCGCCGCCCTGGAGGCCATCGTGTCGGAGGCGGCCGACGACGCCTCGGTGGTCACCGGAGCGCCCACGTCGACGCCGGTCGGGCGGGTGGACGAGGCCCGGGCGGCCCGCCGGTTGGTGGCAACCTTCGACGCCCGCCCACCCGCAGGCGACTGACGTGCGGGGCGGGACCTTCTCGACCCGCTTCGTCGACCCCTACCTACGGTTGCACCGGGCCGTCTACCAGGCCAGCGACGGCCGGATCGGCACCCACTCGATGCGGGTCCCCGCCCTGCTCCTCACCACGACGGGGAGGCGTTCGGGCCGGCCGCGCACGGTCGGCCTCACCTACTGCCGGGACCGGGGCGACGTGGTGGTGGTCGCCTCCAACGGGGGGAGCGACCGCCATCCGGCCTGGTACCTGAACATCCTGGCCGACCCGCGGGTGACGGTGCGCATGGGGCGGCGGGTGACCGGCGGCACGGCACGGGTGGCCACCCCCGAGGAACGGGCCGCCCTGTGGCCCCTCGTCAACCGGTCGAGCCGGGGCTTCGCACCCCTGGTGCACCGGGGGGCTCGGGGGCGCTACGACGTCTACCAGCGTCACACCCGGCGCCAGCTGCCGGTGGTGATCATCCGGCTGGACCGCCCGGCGGTGTGAGCGCGGCCTCTCAGCCCAGCGGAGCCAGGTGCCGGCCGAGGAGCCAGCCCAGCGCGTCGAGCAGCTGGGGCACGGTCCACGTCTGCCCGTTGGGTGCGTAGAGGTTCTGGAGCCCCTGGGCGTCGAGCATCGACCGGAGGGCGGCGGGGATGCGGTGGCCGGGAACCGACGGCGTCGCCTCGGTGGCGAACCGCTCGTGGCCACGGCGGTCGATGAGGAAGAACCCGTCGGAGTGGTTGACGTCGTAGGTGAGGGGCTTGCCCGTCATCCAGTCGATGCCCGGCGGCGTCCCCTCCGGGACCCGCTGCACGTACACGTAGAAGAATTGGTCGGCCGCGGCGACCTGGGCCGCCGATCCGGTGAGCAGCGGCCAGGTGGCGCCCGTCCTCCGGGCGTACGCGGCCAGCCGGGCCGGCGTGTCCCGCCCGGGGTCGACCGAGTACTCGACGATGGCCACCTTGCCGGCCACGTGGTCGGCCTGCAGGGTCCGCTCGACGACGAGCAGGTTCGCCGTGGTGAGCGGGCACACCTCCTGGCACAGCGTGAGGAAGGGGACGAGGACCAGCACCTTGCCACGGAAGGCCGCCAGCGTGGTGGCACGACCGGCGGCGTCGACGAACGACAGGGCGGGGACGGGCCGGTCCTGGAGCACCCCGAGCGACGGCGGTGGCGGACCGGGAGGAGCGGCCGCGCACGCCACCGTGGCGACGGTCACGGCGACCAGGGCCAGGACGGCACGGGCGCGCCGAGGCGGCTGGGGGCGGAGGAGCACGGCGGGCAGCCTAGGCAGGTGCCACCGCCGTGTCAGGTCGCCCGACCGTCCCCGCCCGTCACTCGAGGAGGTCCGGCTGTTCCCGCACGATCCGGTCGAACAGCGGTTGGAAGCTGAACCAGCCGGCCGTGTGGGAGCCGACCTGGCCGCGGGTCCGCAGGGCCATGTCCGCGTCGATGTGCACCGGGTTCCCGGCCGCCTCGGCCACCAGCTGGGCCTGGCACGACCGCTCCATGGTGATGAACCACCATGCCGCCTCGTCGACACTGTGGCCTACGGTCAACAACCCGTGGTTCCGCAGGATGGCCGCCTTGTGGCCCCCGAGGGCGGCGGCGATCCGCTTGCCCTCGTCCACGTCGACGACGACACCGGTGTAGTCGTCGAACAGCCCGTGGTCCTCGTAGAAGGCGCACACGTCCTGGGTGATGGGGTCCAGCGTCCGGCCGAGCGACGAGAACGCCTTGCCGTACAGCGAGTGGGCGTGAGCCGCCGCCACCACGTCGGGGCGGGCGGCGTGGACCTGGCTGTGGATCACGAAGGCCGCGGTGTTGACCGGCGCGTCGCCCTCCACCACGTTGCCCCGGTGGTCCACCAGGATCAGGTCCGACACCCGGATGTGCCCGAAATAGGTGCCGAACGGGTTGACCCAGAACAGGTCGGGGTGCTCCGGGTCCCGGGCCGTGATGTGCCCGGCGACCCCTTCGTCGAACCCGAACCGGGAGAACAGCCGGAAGGCGGCGGCCAACCGCTGCTTGCGGTGCCGGCGTTCGGCGTCCACCGACTCGAACGCCATGCCCGCGGGTACCGGGACGATCTCGGGCACGCTGGCCCCTTTCCTCGTAGGTCGCGACGTCGGCGCCTGGCACCGACCGCCCCAGCCTACGGCGCACCAGCAGGGCGGGGACCGGCGATCCGGCGCCGGAAGCCGGGTGCCGCCGGGTCACCGGGTCACCGGGTCACCGGACCGCCCTGACTCGACGCCGTCCTGATTCGACATAATGTACATTCTCGGCGGGTTGGGCGGGGCCGGCCGGTGTCGGCGCGCGGACTTTCTCCCCTAGGTGACGCCTGCCGGTCGGCGCATGCTGGTTCCGAGGGGACGGAAGCGGACGGTTGGCCGGCCACCGGGACCTGGGTGGCCGCGGCGACGGACGGAAAGGAGGCCACCATGAGACACGGGCTCCCCGAGGGCGGTTTCGACGCCGGCGGCCGGTGGCGGGGCTCGTACGCCCGGCGCATCGCCCGGCGCCGGGCCGGGCCGCTGGTCGACGAGTGTGCGGCATTCCTCGGCGGGACCTACGGTGCGTTGGTCGACCACGGTCGGTGGATGCGCCAGCCGTGGATGTGGGTGAACGAACTGGCCCACGGCGACGTGGCCCGGCTCGAGGCGGCCGCGGACCTGGCCGGTGCCGCCGATCCTCCGAGCACGTGGGACGACGCCGTGGCCTACCTGGCCGTGGAGATCCTGGCCGTGGTGGGCCACGATCCGACCGCGCTCGCCGCCCTCCAGCACCAGTACCTGGTCCCCCTGGAGTCGGCGTGGGCGTTCGGCGCTCCCGGCCAGACCCCGACGGCGCTGGTGGCGGCGGTCAGGAGCGCGCTGGCCCGCAGCTGGACGTCCGGTACGGGCGACGGGCGCTGAGCCCGGTGGCCGGATCAGCGGGCGCCGATGTACTCCAGGAGCTCGTGGCGGTCCCGCTCCAGTTCGCCGATGCGTGACTTGACCACGTCACCGATGCTCACGAGACCGGCCAGGCGGCCGCTGTCGACCACGGGGACGTGCCGGATGCGCTGGTCGGTCATCACCGCCATCAGCGAGTCGACCTCGTCGGACGGCGTGCACGTGCGCACCGTGCTCGACATGATCGACGCCACCGGCTCCCCCAGCACGGTGTCGGGACGTGTGGCCAGCTCCCGCACGATGTCGCGTTCGGACACGATGCCGGTGATCGAGGCGCCGTCCTCGGACACCACCAGCGCACCGATGCGGTGCTCGGCCAACAGCGCCACGGCCTCCTCCACCCGGGCGCCCGGCTGGATGGTGACCACCTCGGCGCCTTTGGCGGCCAGGATGCGTTCGACGTTCATGCTTCCACCCCCAGTCGATGCCCCCGCACGGAGCAGTCTACGGCTCCGCCGGCCCGTCCGCTCGTAGCCGACCGGCCCCCGATGTCCCGTGCCTCGCCGCGCTCCCGTCCTACCGGCCAGCGCGGCGCCGGACGTGCCGCCCGGATCACGCCCAGGTGCCCACCTGGGCGGTGACGAACGAGACCAGCGCGTCGGCGAACGCCGGCTGGCCCACGGCGCCCAGGTGGTCGCCGGGAACGGGGACGAGCACGGCGCCGTCGATGGCGGAGGCCAGGACCTCCGGCCGTGCGGCCAGCGGGTCCTCGGTACCGGCCACGACCAGGGTCGGGACGGTGACGGCTCCCAGGTCCAGGGGGCCCGACCTGGTCGCCCGTGCCACCGCGGCCAGGGCCACCCGGTCGGCCCGGATGAAGTCGGCCAGCATCCGGAACCCGGCCACCTCGGGTCGGGACGTGACGGCCGGGTCGTCGGACACCAGTGCCTCGGCGACGTCGGTGGTGGAGACGGCGCCGGTGTCGAGGCCGCCCAGCTCCACCAGCCCCGCCCCCACCCCGCCGAGGACGACGGCCGCCACCCTGCGGTCGGCGATGGCGGCCAGACAGGCGACGACCGCTCCCATGGAGTAGCCCACCACGGCGGCCCGCCCGGCACCCAGATGGTCGAGGAGGGCGGACACGTCGGCCGCCATGCGCTCCTCCCCGTACCTCGCCTCGTCATGGGGCTTGTCCGACCGCCCGTGACCCCGGGCGTCGAGCCCCACCACCTGCAGGCCGGCACCGGCCAGGCGCTCGCTGATCCCCGGAGCCACCCAGTTCACCCGGGAGTCGACGGCGAACCCGTGGCAGAGGACCACCGGTCCCGGCCCCCCGTCGGGACCCCACGTCTCGTAGGAGAGGGTCAACCCGTCGGCCGACTCGAACGTCGCCGACGACGACCGCAGCACGCCCCGCAGGTACCGCATCGACGTGCGCAGGTCCGGCCGTGCCACCGGCCGAGGCTACCGCGCCCGCCGGGTCGCCTCGGGGCCGGCGCCGGTAGGATCGTCCGGGCACGGACCCGACACCGGACCGGCCGCCACAGAACAGACGCGTGCCATGGACGACGACTTCTGGTTCGACTTCGACGACGACGACGAGGCGCACGGTTATGTGCGGACCTGCGGTCGCTGCGGCGCCCGGACACCGCCCCGCCGGTCCGAGCCGGCCAGCCTGGAGGAAGCGCGCCGCCTCGGGTGGCGCCGGGTGGCGGCCGACGACCGGCCCGGCGCACGGCGGCTGGACCTGTGCGGGCGGTGCGCCGCCGATGCCGGCCTCGGGGGGCCCCTCGCCCGCTGGGGCTACTCCTGACCGGGTCCAGCCCTCGCCGGACCACCGGCGACGGTGCCCCACGGGGTGAGATCGCCGGCCGCGCCCAGCACCGCCACCACCTCCTCGAGGGGTGCCACCGGCCGCTCCACGGTGGCGGCGGTGCCCGGCCGGGTGCCGAGGAGGATCCAGCCGAAGACGGCCTCGTCCGGGCCGAGGGCCAGCACCCGGCGCAGCCCGGCGCCGTCGAGCACCCCGGCGGACTTCCACACCGCCCCCAGGCCCAGCGCGGTCCCGGCCAGGACCATGGCATACCCGCAGCTGGCGGCCGACGCGTGCTGCTCCCACCGGGGCACGTTGGAGCCGGCAACGGGCGACGCCACCAGGACCACGACCGCCGGCGCCGACAGGGGCTTCGCCCGCACCGAGGCGACGGCCGCCGGTGCAGCGTCGGGCCGGGCCTCGACGAGGGCGGCGGCCAGCGCGTCACCGAGCGCACCACGGGCGTCGCCGGTGGCGACCACGAACCGCCAGGGCCGGAGCCGGCCGTGGTCGGGCACGGCCGTCGCCGCCTCGAGCACGGCACGGAGCTCCTCGCCCGTCGGCGGCCGGCCGGCCGGGTCGGGTGCGGCCCGCGGCGCACGCAACAGGGCCATGCCCGCGGGCAGGGCCTCACCACCCATCAGCCGGCGGCGACGGTGCGCACCACGCCGTGAGCCACGTCGAGCACGTGCCCGCTGACGTGGGTGGCGTCGACCAGATAGGGGCAGCGCCGCAGGCGCTCCACCCCCGAGCGCACGGACTCCTCGACGTCCTCGAACGCCAGCAGGGGGAAGTCCGCTGGTCTGCCGGCGACCTCGGACAGCTCGGCCCCGAAGGCGTCGACGTCCAGGTGCTCCACGCCGCAGTCGGTGTGGCCGATCACCATGATGGCCCGCGTGGACAACTTCCGCTGCGAGAGCACGAGGGACCGCACCACGTCGTCGGTGACGATGGCGCCGGCGTTCCGCACGATGTGGGCCTCACCCGCCGACAGCCCGAGCATGGCGAAGACGTCGATCCGGCTGTCCATGCACGTCACCACGGCCAGGTGGCGAGCCGGCACCACGGGGAGCGCGGACGGCTCCCAGACGAACGGCAGGGCGCCGGGATCGGAGTCTGGCGGCATGGACGACGAGCTTGCCCGACGGCTGCCCGCCACGCAACGTGGGACTACCCGGTCACCTGTTGGTTCGGGTTGGCGCCCAGCGTCACCTTGATCGTCAGCCGGGACGATCCCCGGTAGATCCCGAGCGACACCGAATCGCCGGCATGGTCGGCCTCGACGGCCGTCGCCAGCTGGTCGGCGCTGGCCACCGACGAACCGTTCAGCGCCACGATCACGTCGCCCTGCTGGATGCCGGCACCGGCGGCCGGTGATCCGGGCACCACCTGGACCACCAGCGCGCCCGAGCTGGGGGTGAGCCCGTTGGCCTGCTGGATGCTGGGGGTGACGGTGACCAGGGACACGCCGAGGTAGCCCGGCGCTTTGGAGCTCCCGCTGCCGATGGACCTGTTCCGCAGGTCGGGCAGGAGCTGCTGGATCTTGTTGGACGGAATGGCGAACCCGATGTTCTGGGCCTGCCCGCCGCCGGTGGCGCTGGCCGCCACCGCCGTGTTCATCCCCACCACCTGGCCGGACGAGTCGACCAGTGGCCCACCGGAGTTGCCCGGGTTGATGGCGGCGTCGGTCTGGAGCATGTTCGTCAGGGTCTCGGTGGCGCCGGTGGTGGCGTCACCGGCCTGGACGGTGCGCCCCTTGGCCGAGATGATCCCCTGGGTGACGGTGGGCGTGCCCTGCGACAGGCCGAGGGCGTTGCCGATGGCGATGACGCTGTCCCCCACCTGGATGTGGTCCGAGTTGCCGTAGTGCACGACCGGAAGCCCCGAGACGTTGGCGATCTTGAGCAGGGCGACGTCGTCGGTCGGATCCGTGTCGATCAACGTCGCCGGCAGCGCCTTCGTCTGGCCGTAGAGGGTGACGGTGATGGTGGTGGCCCCGGCGATCACGTGGTTGTTGGTGACGACCTCGCCGTCGGACGTGATGATCATGCCCGTCCCCTGGTCCTCCTGGACGGCGCCCGGTTGGGCGAACCCGAAGGGGCTCACGGTCGGCGCCTGGGCCGACTTGGCGTCGATGGAGACGACCGCGGGGAGCACGCGGCTGAGGACCGACTGGATGCTCACCGTGCCGTTCAGCAGCGCGGGACCGCTCGAGATCTCGGTGATGTGGGTGGACGCCGAATTGGACCCCACGGCGGCCACGATGCCGCCGCCCACGCCCGCGCCGACCAGCGACGCCGCCAGGGCCACGATCGCCACCCGCCACAACCCACCACCGCGCCCGGGGTTCCCAGCCCGGCCGGGCGCGGGCTCGCCGGCGTCCCACCGGTCCGGCGGTACCACGCCGGCCATGCCCACCGGCGCCGCCGGCGGGACCTCACCCGTCCCACCCGGCGCCGCCCACGACGGGCCGGCCCCGGGTGGAACGGCGGCACCCGACCGCCAGTGCGGGGGCACCAGTCCGCTGCCGGCCGGATCGCCAGCCACCGTGTCGGCCGGATCGCCAGCCACCGTGTCGGCCGGATCGCCAGCCACCGTGCCGGCCGGTTCGCCGGCCACCGTGTCGGCCGGCGGGCCCCACGGGGCGCCGGCGGCAGAGGCCGTGTCGCCCGCGGGGGCGGCCGACACGGGCGGCTGCCATAGGGCAGACCCCCCGACAGCCGGTGGCGTCACCTGGCTCGACTCGTCCTCGTGTTCGCTCACCGCGCGCCTCCCGCGTGCCTGTCGCCGGACCGTGCCCGGACCGGCAGCAATCGTACGGCCGACGCCGGACGACGACAGGGCACCTGACCTGGTTCTTACCAGCTTCTTAGTGGTGGGCCGTGCCGACCGGTGACCCTGCCGGGGATCGTGTCCACGGCGGGGTCCCGGTGGCGATAGCGTGTCGGCCGGTATGGCGCAGCGCATCGACGTGGAACTCACCAGCACCTCCCCCGACGGCACGTGGACGTGGCGTGCCGCCGGGGCGCGGCAACCCAAGGGCGTGGTGGGCGCCGACGTCGTCCCGGCCGGCAGCGAGGTGGGCACGGTCCTGCGGGCCGAGGTGGAGCGCACCATCGACGGCGTGTCCGTCGTGTCGCTCACCACCATCCCCACGAAGACGGCCCAGCGCGCCACCGAGACGATCGAGCTGCTGGGGCCGGCGAGGCGGGGACCCGACGTCAACGTCATCTACGCGCCCAAGGGCCGCGGGCGGCGAAGCGAGCGCGACGACGACCGGGGTCCGCGTCGCGACCGCGTCCCGACCCGACGCCAGGGTGGCGAAGCCGCCGGCGGGCGGGCCGACGGCCGCCGGGCCGGCCCGACCCGTCCGGGGGCCGACCGCCGCGACACCCCCCGTCAGCAGCGCCGCGAGGGGGGCCGGGGGCCGGCGACCTCGACCGCCTACCGC
>JAJZAC010000094.1 GCA_021799615.1 Actinomycetes bacterium | reverse complement strand
GGCACAGGGCGGGGACGACCGGTAGTCTCGCCCCATGGCGCGGCGGCCGGTGGTGGCGGGGGGAGCGGTGGTTCTCGTGGCCGGCTTGGCGCTGGCCGGGGTCGGCTTCGTCATGTCCCGCCAGTCGAGCGCCCTGAGCCAGATGGCTGTCACCAGTCCGGGGGCTGGAATGGTCGCGACCGCCGAAGGCGACGGCACCGGGACCCCGACCCACATCGATGCCGCGGCCGGCTCCCTCGGCGGCATCGGTTCGTCCGGTTCCGTCCCCGTGCGCCCCGACCTCTACCTGGAACAGCAGAGCGTGACGGGCCCGACCGGCAACGTGGCCCGCAAGGAGGCAGCCTGGTGGCGGGTGTGGTGGGACTCAGGGACCCAGACCGAAGACGTGGTGTCGCTCCAGGCGCACCTGAACGCGTCCGACGCCTCGAGCGCAGTGGCGCAGCTCGATGCGCGCAACCGTGACCCGGCAGCACTCGCATCGGGCCAACCGTCCGATGCGACGCTGTCGTCGACGTTCGCCGTTCCCGGGATCCCCGGGTCGGATGGCTACATCTGGACCGTCGCGCCACCGTCGGGGTTCGTCCACAACTTCTACTTCGCCGTGTTCGCACGCGGATCGGTCACGGCGCTGGTGTCGGTCGACGGGCTCACGGGCTCGAGCGCGAGCTCGGTCGGCGCGCTCGATTCCTTCGCTCGGGACGAGTACGCGGCGATGGGCTCCCACGGGCCGGGGCCGGCGCTCGTCATCCTCGGGATCGTCCTCGCCGGCGTCGGAACGCTCGCCCTCGCGCTGGCTGCACGGCGGGCACCGACACCGGCGGCCGGTGTGACCACGCCGGGGGCCTGGACCGGCGGACCACCGCCACCGTACGGCCCGGTGGGTGCTGCACCGTTCGGGACAGGCGGTCCCCCGCCCTATGGCCGCCCGCCGCCACCGTACGGCCCGGTGGGTGCTGCGCCGTTCGGGACAGGCGGTCCCCCGCCCTATGGCCCGGCCGGTCCCTCCCCCTACGGTGTCGCCGGCCCACCGGGGGCGACGACCGTCTCCGTGCAGGTCGAGCCTCCGGCGCCGCCACCGCTCCACGCCGTCATCGGCCGCACGCCACCTGTCGGAGGTGCCGACACCACACCCGTAACCGCCCCGCCGCCACTGGTGCCGCCGACCACGTCGGCCGCACCGACCGTGGTGGCAGCCGAGCAGGCCCCGGCCACTCCTGCAGGTTGGTACCCGGAGCCGGGCTCCCAGCCCCCGATGCTCCGCTACTGGGACGGCACGGCGTGGACGGCCCACCGGGCCCCCGCCACCGGCGGATAACCGGCCACCACAGCGTCTCGACCCGCCCACCTCCTTCGAGGGACCGGGTCGGGTGTGCAGCCGGAGGCTCGTCACGCCGAGGTCACCTGCACGAGGCCCGCGGCTGGTCTCACGTGATCACCCGGCTTTGCGGCGTCGTCGCTGAGCGATCGACCACAGGCACTCCATGTGGTCAGGCACAGACGCCGGAACGGGCAGTCCCGCTGCCGGTGCACCTGCCCGGCGCCGTTGCGGGCACCATCACTGTGCCCCCGGAAGTCGCCGATGACGTCGCCGCCTTCTGCACGAACGAGAATCGGACCCGCTCCTGCTCCAGTCGCACGGCCAACCCGAAGCGATCCTCCACCAGCGCCTGGTAGACATCCTGCTCGGCGGGGCTGAGGTCAGGGAGCGCCCGCGCGGTGGGGCTCGGTTCGCGCACCCACTGGCGGCGGTGAGCGAGCAGCGTCGCCTCGTCCATGAGCATCGACCGCACCGAGGGGAACATGCCCCGGAGTCGATGCAGGATGTCGAACCCGTGGGTGTCGAGGTCGCCCCAGTAGACGATCTCCCGGCTGCCGAGCCACGGCGCCTCGGGCAGGCCGCCGAGTGCGAAGCCGGAACCGAACACCACCAGTGCTCCCGGGACGGGCGGGAAGGCCAGGTAGCTGATCTCGTTCTCCACCACGAAGATGGTTCGGGCCACAAGGTCGACGGTGGCCAGCTCCTCGGTTCGCAGGGTGAGCTCGCTCACCCCGGCCGGCACTGCCGGCTCGTGGTCGAGCAGGCGGAGGCGCGTGTACCCCGGCTTCTGCCGGAAGCCGAAGCGCCGGGCGAAGTCCGAGGCGGTGAACCGCAGGTCGATCCGGTCAGCGGGCAGCACGCTGACGAGCAGATCGTCGAGAAGCCGACGGTGGCGGTCGACGAACTTGGTATCCACCCCTTCGACGTCGAGCTGGCGCAGGTACAGGCGCCCGGGGTCGTGCGAACTGATCCAGGCCACCACGGCCAGCACCTCGGGCCAGACGTCTCGGTGCTCCAGGACTCGAAGAGGGTGAGCCGCCACCCATGGCACCAGGTCGGAGAACGTGGCATCGGTCACCGCCATCAGATCGTCGAGCGCCCGTACCTGGCCCGCCGTGCCCAGCACGGCGCACAGCTGCTCGAACGTTTCCAGCCGCACCCGGGCGGGCAGAGCGTTGGTCCCCACGTGCCGGCCCCCCACGCTGCGATAGTCAACGTGGAACCGGGGTTCCCTCGTGTGCATGCCGGAGTCGCGCTCGAAACGCCGGGACCAAGCCACCGCCTCGGAGAACCGGTCGAGGAGGTCACGGGCCGAGGGCCCGTGCACGGGCAGATCGACCGGCGTCCACGGGTGCCCCTGCGCTCGGTCGCGCAGGTAACGGCCGGTGTCCCAACGCCTGCGAAGCACGCCGACCAGGTCGTCCACCGTGGTCCAGTCGGTCATCGGTCGGACGAGTGGTGCTGGTGACTCGAGCGTCGGCGGTGGTACTCGGTGATGGAGAGACCGAGCAGCCTGGAGTCGCTACCGGTCGGGTTCTCCACGAAGCCCACGGCGGCGACATGGGGCTCGATCACCCGGATCTTCTGCAGCGGCGTGACGATGAGCAGTTGCAGGCCGAGACGCGTGAACAGGCTGAGGGCGTACCGGGTGGAGGCGTCCGATCCCCGGCTGAAGGCCTCGTCGATGACGACGAAACGGAACGCTCGGGAGCGGGCCGCTCCCCAGTCGAGCTTGAACTGGTAGGCCAGCGAGGCCGCAAGGATCGTGTAGGCGAGCTTCTCCTTCTGCCCCCCGGACTTCCCCGCCGAGTCCGTGTAGTGCTCGTGCTCGGTGTCGTCGGCGCGCCACCGCTCCGAAGCGGAGAACACGAACCACTGGCGGACGTCGGTCACCCGCCGGGTCCACAACCGATCCTGGTCGGTCGAGCCCTCCCGTCCCTTGAAACGGTCGATGATCCGCTTCACCTGGAGGAAGCGCTCCTCGGAGTAGTGGTCGGCGGATCCGGGACCCACGACGTTGTCGGTGCACGACCGCAGATCGGCGCGGAAGGTGCGTACCTCCAGGTTGGGAGTCTGGTCCGGCACCAGGCGGATGTAGCGACCGTCGTTGTAGTCGATGCCGACCAGTGACTCGTTGATGCGCTCGACCCGGTCCCGGATCTGCTGCTCGTGCTTGTTCAGCTGGGCCGAGAAGCCGGCGATGTCGCGGATCGTGTTCTGGTGGAGATACTCCTCGAACTCACGCTCGAAGCGGGGCAGGTCGTCAGTGGCCACCCGTTGGTGCAGCGTCCGGTACTCCCGGCCTGCGTCGAGTGAGTCGTCGAGCTCGGCTGTCTCCTGGGGGTAGGCGGCGCGGAAGGTGGCCATGGCCCTGACGATCCGGTTGTCGAGGGTGCCGAGCTGGCGGGCCACCTCCTTCTGCCGGCCGTCGAGGAGGTCGTGCATCTCGAGCTGGGCGGTCTCCAGCCGCCGTGTGTTCACCGGACCGTCACCGAGGATGCCGGCCACGGCGGCATCGAGCGCGTCGGAGGCGGCGGCATCGAGCACGTCGGTACCGGCCTCGGCGAGCAGGGCCCGGGCCCGGTCGAGGTCGGTAGCGGCGCGCTTACGGTCACTTTCGCACCTACCCCGGTTGCCGAGGACGTCGTCGCGCTCGTCCTGGCACTGCCGGATGCGGCCGCGGACGTCGTCGCGCTCGGCAGTCAGCCGGCTGAGGAGGTCGGAGTTGGAGGTTATGCGTCGCCGCTCGTCCTCCAGCGTGGCGATGGCGTTGACCGAGGCTTGCCAGTCGAGCTCGGGCCAGCTCGTGTACTCGTCGAGCCGGGCCAGGTCCTGGAGCTGGCGATCCACCGTCACCTGGCGGGTGCGAACCTCGTCGAGGTTGGCGCGCAGTGCACCCTGCTTGACGGCCAGGTCCTGGGCGTGTGCCACCAGTGCGTCGATCTTGGCCTCGTTGGTCCATCCGAGTACGTATGCCCGTCGGTCACCGATCGGCCGCCGGTCGTCCTTCTCGTGACGGTCACGATCCTTGATCTGGCCGGCCCGGGTCACCGCTTTGCGGTTGGTGCGGAAGTCGGACACGGTCTCCACGCACACGTGGTCGGCGCGACGGGCCAGCTCCGTCTCCACCCACGGTCCCATCGGCGCGTCGGGGTCCACCTGCAGGTGGTCCATCAGCAACGGCCGGGCCGAGCGGCGCTCGGGCGGCTCTGCCGCCGCCGGGCGGGCCGGCACCCGGTAGTACACGAGGCGTGAGCGGAGGTGATGCACGTCGATCCAGGCGGCGACCGCCTCGTAGTGGCGGTCGGGCACGAGTAGGGAGAGGGCGAAGCCGTGCAGCACCCGCTCGGCCGCGCCCTCCCAGTCGGCAGCCTCCTCGCGGACCTGGACCAGCTCACCGGCGAAGGGCAGGACCTCCGGGTCGAGTCCGAGCTCCCCTGCCAAGGCCTGCCTCAGCTCCAAGCTGGCACGGGGAATGTTGCTGCGGCGGCCCTGCAGGCTGTGGAGCTCTGCGTTGACCTGGCTCACCTGCTCCTCGAGCGCCCGTTCGGCGTAACCGTCCTCGTTCAGCCGGTTCTGCGCCTCGGCCCGCTCTACCTCGAGGTCAACGCGCCGTTCGGCGGCACGACGGGGGACCGCCTCGAACTGGGGAGCCGACGCCACCGGGTCCATCCCCACATCCACAAGGAGCTGGTTGAAACGCTCGAGCTTGCTCTGGCGCGTCGGCCGATCGCGCCGATGACCCTCGATCTCGCGGTCGATGGCGGCGAGGCGATCGCCACCGGCACCTGCGATCTGCACGTCGAGGGACTTCTCGACGTCGCTCAACTTCGTCAGTGCGACGTCCGCCTCCGTCAGTCGCTGCTGCAGGGCGGCCCACTCGTCCTGCAGGCGGGTGATCTCGGCCTGGAGCACCACCGCCGTGCGGCGGGCGAAGTGGACGGGCAGCGCCGCCCGCTGGGCCTCGAGGCGCTCCCGGTCGGCAGCCAGCCGATCCCGGGCGTCGAGGTCGGCCACGAGGGGCGCGAGCATCTCGAGCTGGGCACGGGCGCGCACCACGGCGTCGTGGGCCCGGGTCAGGTCGTCGAAGTGCTGGACCAGCCCGTCGATGCGGCCTTTGGTGTCGAACGGCTCGAGCATGTGGTTCCGCACGAAGTCGTTCAGGTTGTCGACCGCCTTCATCGACACCGTCTGGTGGAACAACTCCATCGCCTGCTCCGATTCGATGCCGAGCTGGCGACGGAAGTCGCGCCCGTAGTCGGGGAAGCTGTCGTAGGTGCGAGCTCCGGCGTCGCGCAGGCGACGCTTGCACGCCGCCAGGTCCGGGCCGAAGTCGGCGAAGGCCTTGGCCACCGACAGCTCCTCGTCGGCCACCACGAAGAACCGCTCGGGCTGCCCCTCGTCGCGGGAGCGGAACACCTGGGCCAGGGTCACCGTGGTGGCGAAGTCGGCATTGGTGAAGACGCCGAGGATCACCGAGTAGTGGCGGGCGTCACGCAGGCCCACCGGACGCGAAGCACCGGTGGTCTCGTTTCGTTCGGCCTTGTAGTGCCCCTGGACGTACGAGCGGAGGTCGCGCTCGCGGGTGTCAGCGCCCGCCGCCTTGTTGTACGAGATCTTGTGGGCCGGCAGGAGGAGGGTGGTCACGGCGTCGACCAGGGTGGACTTGCCCGAGCCGATGTCCCCGGTGAGGAGCGCGTTCCGCCCGCCGAGCTCGAACGTCCAGACCTTGCCGTTGAACGTCCCCCAGTTGTAGACCTCGATCCGCTGCAGCCGGCAGCCCGGCATCCGGTCGGGCTGGGCGGCCTCGAGGTCGGCCATGCTGAACAGCGCGCTGCTCACCGGTGATCGGCCTCCTCGGACGTGTCGGTGCCGGACCCGTCATCGGAGATCGGATCTCCGTCGGGCTGGGGCACAGAGGCGGAGTGCGCGTCTCCCGCATGCACGCCGACGGCGCCAGCCAGCTGGGCCTGGTACTCGGCAAGGCGGGCGTCGAAGTCGGCGAGCCACTGGCCGTCGACGTAGGCCTTGAGGATCCGACGGACCTCGTAGCGCTGGTCGTCCCCCCGGAGGCGGCGCAGGAAGCCCAGTTCGACGACCTTGTTGAGGTGGGTGTCGATAGCGTCGACGAGCCGCGCCTCGTTGGTGGCGTCGGGCAGGAACAGCCGGAGCATGTCGACGATCTGGTCCCGATCGAGCACGAGGCGCACCTCAGGGCTGGTGGCGTCGAACTCGGCGAGCCGCTTGCGGAGCAGGGCCAGCAGCATGCTCACCGGAAACGACAACGGCCGGCGTGCCACCAGTCGGGGTGGGTCGGGCGTGTCGGGGTCCGTCGGCCGGCTGCGGAGGTAGGCGTACCCCTCACCCTCGTCCACCATCAGCACCAAGCCCAGGACGGCGACGTGGTCGGCCACCGCCCTGCGCAACCCGAGCAACTCGGTCCAGAGCGCCTCGTGGCTGTCTCGGTACAGCGGCCCCTTCAACAGGTGGACCACCACGAGCGACAGCGGCGACAGCACAGCACCGTGGACCGGTTCCGCCGACGGCACCGGGACGGCGCCCGTTGATCCGGGAGCATCCGTCAGGGCCGATGCGTCCCCGCTCACGCCGGGCCCGATCGTGCTGGTCACGACCGGCCTCCCACCTGTCGGGTGCCGCCGGCCTCGCTCCCGGACCCGTCGGGGGTCACGGGGCTCGGTGAGCCCACGCCCCGGGTCCGGGCGAAGGTGACCGCCGGCAGATCTGCCACCCGGGTCCCGTCTTCAGCGGTCCAGGCCACCTGGTCCCGGCGCTCCTCGTCGAAGACCACGGCAAGTCCGGGTTCGTCCAATGACAGGTACCCGACGAGCTCCGCCAGCCCCTGCTCCAGCGGTGCGGCTCCCACCACCTCGGCCAGGCCCACCTGGTCACGGCGGGCCAGCGCTTTGCCCACTCGGCCGGCCAGGAGCTCGCGATCCACGTGGAGCTGGTCGAGCATGACCGAGGCGTCCACGTCGTCGCCTCCCTCCTCCACCTGTTCGGAGGCCAGCGGTACGGTCCGCTCGGGCCGGTACAACGGCCGCTCCATCGGGAGTGACACCGTCACCGCCAGGTCCTCGATCCCCATCGACACCTCGGGGTCAGTCTGCCGCAGTTCCACGGCCCGTGACTCGATGGACCGGAGCAGCTCGAAGATCCTGCGGTTCTCGAGCCACACCTGGTCGTCGAGGAAGCGGCGGAGCTGCTCGGACAGGAGCCGCACGGTGGCCTGCGTGCGCTCGCTGGCGTCGATCCAGTCGAAGTGGATCCGGGCCATGCGCGGGTCCTGGTCCTGGAGGCCGTCGATCCCCTGGAGCCGCCCGAGCAGATCGGTGAGCTCGGTCTGGCGGCTGTGGGAGAGCAGGTAGTCGTAGAAGGCCTGGAAGCTGCGACCCTGATCCGACTCCGCGATGCTCCTCCGGTTGGCCAGGACATCGTCGAGCAGGGCGCCTTTCGATCCCGTCCACGCGGCGATCCGCTCGCGCAGGGACCGGTCCAGGCGCCGGAAGTTGTCCTCCACCTCCCGGAAGTCCGCCAGTAGCTCACGCGCCGTCCGGGCGAACTGCTGGTACCGATCGCGTTGGGCCACCGGATCCAGCACGGCGATGTCGCCGCGCTCGACGGCGGCGATCTCCTCGTCGATGGCCGACCGGCGCCGGTGCAGTTCGGCCAACCGGCTTGCCGGGTCGTCGTCGGCCCCGAACACCATCTGCCGGAGTAGCTCGAAGACGGTGTTGAGGCGCGACTCGGTGCCGATGAACTCCCGTGGCGGCAGGTCCCGGACCCACGACAGGGCCTTCTCCACCGCCGGGGCGAGGTCGTAGTGCGGCTCGTCGGACCCCGGCGGGTAGAACTTGCGGAGCCAGCCACGTTCCGCCGAGGACCAGTCGTCGAGATAGGCGGCGGCTGGCCGGGGGAACGTGCCCTGACCGAGGCGCTGGTTGAGGGCGTAGAGCTCCTCGTCCAGCCGGACCCTGAGCTCGTCCGACGACAACGCCCCGGCGTTGCCGTCGACGAACACGCGTCCGAGGAAGCTCAGCACCAGAGCGGCATTGTCTGCGCGCAACAGGCGCCAGGCCGGGTGCTGCGCACGAAGGTGGGCCAGCTCGTCGTAGGGCAGCGTCATCGGAAGTGTCCGCGGGTCGCTCGCATCCGGTCCCTCGGGCGCCGACCAGCTCCGGCCTGGCGTTCTCCAGCCTGGCCGAGCGGGCATCGTTGGTGGGCGATCACCACGGGGTGAGGCTACGCCCAAGGTGCGACGCCCTCACCGATCTCCGGTGACACGTGACCCGCTGTCGTGCACCGAATGGCGTACACTCGTGGGCATGGCGATGAAGACAGAACGCCTGAACCTGCGCCTCACCCCCTCCCAGGACGCCGTCCTGCGGCAGGCCGCCGCGTCCCGCGGGGAGTCGACCAGCGACTATGTGCTCCGCCATGCGGTCGAGGCCGCCGAGGCCGACCTCGCCGATCGCCGGGTGTTCGTCGTCCGCGACGAGGCATGGGACGAGCTCCAGCGCCTGCTGTCCGCCCCGTCGAGCCTGCCGGCAGCGATGACGGAGCTCCTCGATACGCCCTCCGCGCTCGAACAGCCCGAGTGACCTACCGCGGGCCGGACCTCCTCACCCACGAACACCAGCTCCAGGGATTCGACTGCGGCAGGCCGGCTCTCGACGATTGGCTCGCCCGCCGGGCGCTGGCCAACCAATCCACGGGGACGAGCCGGACCTGGGTCATCACGTCGACAGACGAGGCCCGTGTCGTGGCCTACTACGCCTCGGCTACCGCATCCGTGCTGCGCTCGA
>JAJZAC010000016.1 GCA_021799615.1 Actinomycetes bacterium | reverse complement strand
ACGGCGGCATCTTCTCCTACGGGGACGCGCAGTTCCACGGCTCCGCCGGCAGCCTCCACCTCAACCAGCCCATCGTGGGGATGGCGTCGACCCCCGACGGCGGCGGCTACTGGCTGGTCGCAGCCGACGGCGGCATCTTCTCCTACGGGGACGCCCAGTTCCACGGCTCCGCCGGCAGCCTCCACCTCAACCAGCCCATCGTGGGGATGGCGGCCGGCTGAGTGCGACGAGGGGCGCAGGGCGTGGTGCGGTGGCCGAGGGTGGCGGCCACCGCACTGGTGGTCGGGGCCGGCGCCACCGCGCTGTCGCTGGCCGGCCCTGACGCCCTGGTGCCCTTCGTGTCGGTGGCAGGCGCGGCCACCGACGTCGGGGTCGCCTTCGTCCTCGACTTCGGGGGGACGGTGGGCACCGTGGTCGGCTGCGTGCACGTGCCGGCCACCGACAACGGGTACGACGCCCTGGCCGCCTTCACCGCCCAGGAGCACCTGGCCGCGCCGACCTACAACAGCGCCGGCCTCCTGTGCTCCATCGGGGGCACCCCGGCCAGCGGATGCGGCCAGACGGTGGCCGGCGGCTACATCTACTGGTCCTACTGGCACGGGACCTCGGGGAGCTGGCAGTACGCGAGCACGGGTGCCTTCGCCACGGTGACCACCGGGGACGTCGAGGGGTGGCGCTTCCAGGATCCCGGGACCGGGGAGCCGAACGACCCCCCGCCCCGGGCCGCTCCCGACTACACCTCGATCTGCGGCACCGCCCCGGCGACCGGCGGGTCGGGCTCCGCGGGCGGGTCCACACCGACCGGGGCCGGGTCCGTTCCAGGAGGCTCCGGCAGTAACGGCTCCGGGGGTGCGGGGAGCCCGACCGCCGTCCCCGCCGGGCAGGGCGGCACCGCAGGCAGCACACCGGCGGGCCAGGTGGCGCCCGTCGGGTCGTCCGGTGCTTCGGGGTCATCCGGGTCCGGCGGTTCGTCCGATGCTTCGGGGTCGTCCGGGTCCGGCGGTGCGACCGGTGCTCCGGGGTCGTCCGGGTCCGGGGGCGCCTCCGGTTCCCCGGGCACCGGGTCCGGCGGTGCGGCGCACCCCGGCCCGCCGTCGTCGTTCCCGGCCACGTCCTCCGCCTCGCCGTCCGGCCGACCGGGGGCGACCGGCACCACCCCGCGGTCCGCCACCCGCACCCTCGACGCCGCTCCCGCCGCCGCCCACCCCGGGGGTGGATCCAGCGGGGGTGGCGCCGCGCCGCTGGTGGTGACCGCCGCCATCCTGGCCGCCCTTGGCGCCCTGGCCGCGTTCCGACGCCACCGGCGCAAGACCGCCCCATGATGCGCCGCTCCCGCTCCGCACCCGGTCGCCGCTCCCGCTCCGCACCCGGTCGCCGCTCCCGCTCCGCACCCGGTCGCCGCTCCCTTCATCCGGCGGCGTGGTGGCTCTGGGCCGCCTGCCTGGCCGGGGCGGCGATCCGCACCACCAACCCGTTGCTGCTGGTCCTCCTCGCCGGGGTGGCCGCCTTCGTCGTGTCCGCCCGACGCACCGAGGCGCCCTGGTCGCGCTCGCTGGCGGTCTTCTTCCGCCTGGGGGTCGTCGTCATCGTGATCCGGGTGGTGGTCCAGATCATCTTCGGCAACCGGCTCCCCGGCCACGTGCTGTTCACCCTGCCCGAGGTGCCGCTGCCGTCGTGGGCGGCCGGGGTCAGCATCGGGGGTCCGGTCACCGCCGAGGCGGTACTGCTGGCGGCGGTGGACGGCCTGCGGCTGGCGGTGGTGCTGGTCTGCTTCGGGGCCGCCAACTCGCTGGCCAGCCCGTACCGGCTGCTGCGCTGCCTGCCGGCCGTCCTGTACGAGGCGGGCGTGGCGGTGACGGTGTCCCTCGCCTTCGCCCCCGAGGTGGTGATGGCCATCGGAGCGGTGCGCGACGCCCGCCGGCTCCGCGGGCGCCCGACCCGGGGGGTCGCCGGCCTGCGGGGCATGGCCATCCCCGTCCTCGAGAGCGCGCTCGACCGCTCGCTCCAGCTCGCCTCGTCGATGGACGCCCGCGGCTACGGCCGCCGGGTCGCCGTCGGGCGGTCCACCCGGCGGTGGGCCAGCGGGTCCACCGCGGTGGGCATCCTGGCGGTGGTGGCCGGCGTGTACGGCGTGCTCGACGCCGGATCGCTCCCCGGGGGCGGGATCCCCTTCGTCGCGGTGGGCGCGCTGCTGATCGGTGCCGGCATGGCCGTGGGCGGCAGGCGGACCGCCCGCACCCGGTACCGGCCCGACGTGTGGCGCGGCGCCGAGTGGGGCGTGGCCGCCTCGGGAGCGGCCGTGGTAGCGGGCATGGTGGTGGCCTCGGCGATGGGGGCGAAGGGCCTCACCTTCGTCGCCTACCCGCTGCAGGTGCCGCCGCTGCCCCTGGCCGCCACCGTCGGGGTGCTGGCCGGCCTCCTCCCGGCGGTGGTGGCACCGGCTCCCGCCCGCCAGCCGGCACCGGCGCGCCCGGCTGACCCGGGGAAGCCGGCAGCCGCCCGCGGGGCCGCGTCGTCCGCAGATCCGGCGGAGCCGATAGGCCCGGCGCTCACCCGCGAGACCGCGTCGTCCCCGGACCCGGCGGAACCGGCTGGCCCGGAGCCCGTGCGGGCGGCGGGGTCGGTGCCGGGTGCACCGGTGGCGACACCCCCGGGCGGGGGGCGGCGGTGATCCGGTTCGCCGACGTCTCGTTCACCTACGCGGGGGCGGAGGAGGCCACGCTGCGCCGGGTCGACCTGCACGTCGAAGAGGGCGAGCTCTGCCTGGTGGTGGGCGAGACGGGATCCGGCAAGACGACCCTGCTCCGCGCCGTCAACGGCCTGGTGCCCCACTTCACCGGGGGGCATCTCTCCGGCGAGGTGACCGTCGCCGGGCGCAGCACCCGGGACCACCCGCCGCGCGAGCTGGCCGACGTGGTCGGCATGGTCGGCCAGGATCCCGCCGCCAGCTTCGTCACCGACGTGGTCGAGGACGAGCTCGCCTACACGATGGAGAACCTGGGTATCGCCCCCGACGTGATGCGCCGCCGGGTGGAGGACGTCCTCGACCTGCTCGGGCTGCACGACCTGCGCCACCGCCCGCTCGCCACCCTTTCGGGGGGCCAGCAGCAGCGGGTGGCGATCGGGGCGGTGCTGACCGCCTCGCCCCGGGTGCTGGTGCTCGACGAGCCCACGTCCGCGCTCGACCCCGCCGCCGCCGAGGAGGTGCTGTCGTCGCTGGCCCGGCTGGTCCACGACGTCGGCCTCACCGTGGTGCTGGCCGAGCACCGCCTCGAGCGGGTCCTCCCGTTCGCCGACCGGGTGGTGCTGGTTCCCGGGCGCGGCGAGCCGCTGGAGGTCGGGCCCACCGCCGAGATCATGGCCACCTCCCCGGTGGCCCCGCCCATCGTCGAGCTGGCCCGCCTGGCCGGCTGGCGACCGATCCCGCTCAGCGTGCGCGACGCCCGCCGGATGGCGGGGCCCCTGCGGGAGGCGCTCGCCGCTGCCACCCCGGCGGGGCCCGGTCGAGGAGAAGCGGCAGGACCCGGTCGGGAGTCGGAGGTGGGGTCCGGGGAACCGGCCGGGCCCGGGGGGCCGATGGCGCACCCCGCTGAGGCGATCACGCTCGCCACGGTCGAGAAGCTCACCGTCGCCTACGGCCCGGTGGTGGCGCTCGACCGGATCGACCTGACCGTCCAGTCCGGCGAGGTGCTGGCCGTCATGGGGCGCAACGGGTCGGGGAAGTCGACGCTGCTGGGCCAGCTGGCCGGCCTGCGCGCCCCGACGGGCGGCCGGGTGCGGGTGGGGGGCGGGGCGCCCGCGGACCTGGCGCCCCGGGAACTGATCCGGCGGGTCGGGCTGGTCCCCCAGGACGCCGGCATGCTCCTCTACGGGGAGACCGTGGCCGGTGAGTGCGCCACCGCCGACCGCGAGACGGGGCTCGATCCCGGAACGACCGCGGCGGTGCTGGACCGCATCCTCCCCGGTATGCCGACCGACCGCCACCCGCGGGACCTCTCCGAAGGCCAACGCCTGGCGCTCGCCCTGGCGGTGGTGATGGCGCCCGCCCCCGCCCTGGTGCTCCTCGACGAACCCACCCGCGGTCTCGACTATCCGAGCAAGGCCCGTCTGGTCGAGGTGCTCGACGACCTGGTGACCGCCGGGCACGGGGTGGTGATGACCACCCACGACGTGGAACTGGTGGCGAGGGCCGCCGGCCGGGCGGTGGTGCTGGCCGAGGGCGAGGTGGTCTCCGACGGCCCGGCACGGGACGTGGTCTGCCATTCCCCGGTGTTCGCCCCCCAGGTCGCCAAGGTGCTGGCCCCGGAGCCGTGGCTCACCGTGAGCGAGGTCGAACGTGCCCTGGCCGGGGTGGTGCCGTGAGCGGCCGGGGTGGCGCCGTGGGCGGCCGGGCCGAGGGTGGACGCGAACCGGTGCGGTCCCGCCCGGTGGGTGGTGCCGTGAGCGGCCGGGCGGGCGCGGGCATCGTGCGCCTGCGGCCTCGCGCCTCGGTGCTCCTGGCCGTGACGTCCCTGATCGGGGCGGCGGGGTTCGCCTGGCCCCTCCTCATCCACGGACATGCGTCGGTCAACCAGGCGCACTCGGCCGACGCGCCGTGGATCTTCGTGGCCGTGCTGCCGCTTCTTCTGGCCGTGGTCCTCGGCGAGCTGTCCGAGGGGTCGCTCGACGCCAAGGCGATCGCGCTGCTCGGCATCCTCGCCGCCTGCGGGGCGGCGCTGCGCGTCCCGAGCCCGGGGGTGGCCGGCTTCGAACCGGTGTTCTTCCTCCTCATCCCGGCCGGTCGGGTGCTCGGTCGCGGGTTCGGGTTCGTCCTCGGGGCGGTGACCATCGCCGCCTCCGCGCTGATCACCGGCGGCGTGGGACCGTGGCTCCCCTTCCAGATGTTCGGGGCGGCGTGGATGGGGTTCGGAGCCGGCTGCCTCCCGCCGGCTCGGGGGAAGGCCGAGCTGTGGCTGCTGGCCGGCTACGGGGCGGTGACCGGGATCCTCTACGGTGCGCTCCTCAACCTCTGGTTCTGGCCCTTCGGGACCGGCACCACCACCAGCTTCTCGTTCGTGCCCGGGGCCGGCTTCCTCCACAACCTGCACAGCTTCGTGCTGTTCGACCTGACCACCTCGCTCGGGTTCGACATCCCGCGGGCGGTCACCAATGCGACCCTGGTGCTGCTGCTGGGCCGGCCGGTGCTGGGTGCGCTGCGCCGGGCCAGCCGCCGGGCCGCCTTCGACGCCCCGGTGGAGTTCGGTAGGGATGGCGGCGGGGAAGTGGTCGTGGTCGCTGTTATCACTGGCGCTGGTGCTCCGAGCGCAGTCGGAGGCAGCAAGACCTCGCCGGGTCGGGCCGCGCCCGCTTCCTGATGCGCCCAGGAACTTCCCGGCCATTCCGAGTCCTTGCTGCATCAGCCCAGCTCACCGGTGCAACTGCATGGGGCCAGTGGCAAGCCATACCCAACGATTGACGGTGTGGACATCCAAAGCGAATCCTCGTTGCGTTCGAAAAGTGGCACGAGCAAGCTCCCGTTCGATCCTGGATCCATCGGCAGCCTGACTCGACATGGCATCGGAATCGCTTGGCGTCGATCAGAACGGTAATCGACAATTCGTCCCAATCAGTGACCGACGCTCGTTCCGCGGTTGCATCGGTCAAGTAGCCGTCGGAACCGTCAAACGCCCGTAAGCCTGGTCTACCAACGCTACGAGATCGTCGCGACCGACGAGGGTGATCCGCAGTCCACCACCTCCGTCAGCACCTCCCTCGGCTCCGAATCCAATCGCCTGGAAACGCCACGCTCCGGCGTCGCCTGCATCGAACCACGAGATCAGCTCCTCGGAATGCCCTGCTTGGTTCCACGTACTGAACAGCATCGTCGTACCGGCGACGTCGCCAACGAGGGCGCCCACGAACGATGCCTGCTCACCCACCGACAATGAATCGAGAAATTCCTCGGCCACCATCGATCGGGCAACGTCCGGGCTTCCACCACCGATGCGCTCCACCCTGGCGGCGTCGATGACGGTCGTGCGGGGCGCAGGCCGTCGCGCGGCAACCTCGCTTTCTCCGGCCGATGCGTGAACGGCGTCGAGCGTCTCCCCCAGACCAGCCAGGTACAGGAAGTGGAGCCCAAGACGATCCCATGCCTGGAGAACGCTGTACTCCGCACCAATCGAGATGGCTTGCTGCGTCGAGGCGGACGCCGTACCCCTCGAGATCACCACTCGCGACAGCGGCCTGCAGAGAACACGCAGCATCTGGTCCAAGGCGGGATTCGCCACCGGCCCCTCGTCATCAATCAGGCTCACTCCCCGTGTGTACAAGCACAGGGACGCGTGTTCGAGAACGGAATCTCGGGCCTCCGGCGTCGGCAGCGCTTCGGCGGCAGCGGGCACGCCCGCTGGTAACGGAAGCCTGTGCCCTCCGGCAAAGGCCATGAGCTCCGCCGCGGTGAGGACCGTCCTGCCATTGATGTTTGCTATCGCTTCCATGGCCCCCTCCGTCGCTCAATCAAACGCGAACACCTTGGCCGCACACATCCGAACCAAAGTTGTCCGCGGCCAGTCGTCACCCATCAGAACAAATGAGACACGACCCCGTCGACCCCTACGCCCACCGATCTCCACGCCTCGCTCGCGGCGTGCAGGGCATCGCCAGTGGAACCGGCGAGGACTCCGCTCGTGTCACGAGCAACCTGCGAAGCTTCCGACATCACCGCACTGGCAGCGGCCCCGACATCGTGGGAGATCGGATCCCAATTACTCACGACCAAACCCGCTACCGCAGTTGCGCCTGATGCCACCTGCAACACAACACCGACCGGTGCTCCGAATACCGTCCCATCGAGAACCGTTCCCGCCATGAACAGGCCCCCGGACGCGACTCCGAGCGCATCGCCAACTGCGAGGCGGTCCTGGCGATGCTGCATTGCCCCAACGAAGCCGACCGCGTCCAGTGCCACGCCGGCACCCCCGATGACATCACCAACTGGCCCCTTGCTGATTGCGTCGGCGACGTCCGCAACCTTGCCGAAAGCGCTCGAATCAACGACGTCACCGATGAATCCCTTGGTGACGAGACTCTGGAGGAAACCAGCTGGCCCTTTCAGGAGGGATGGCAGGCCCGACAGTTCCGTGCCAGCGAGGCTCTCGATGCCAGCCAACGCACCCGCTGCCGTCTTGGCGAGTGACGCGCCGTGAATGAGCGAGGAGACTCCATGTCCCGCCAATCCCATCCCACCCGCGGCGAGTGCAGCGCCACCGACGAGACCAGCCCCGGCAACTTCATCCAGCCTACTCGCCATGCCTTCAAGAGCACCTGCATGATGATCCAAGGATAACGCAAGAAAGCTGAAATCTGGCACCAGTGAATGAAAGTCGATCAGCATTGACTGAATAGTCAGCTGGAATACGTCGTTTCCTTCCGCTGCCAGCCGGTCCAGTTGCGCTCCGATATCAACGCGTGCTGCATCCAATTGCGGGAGATGCACGCTTCGGATTTCGTTGGCCAGCATGCGGCATGCGACCGCGATCTCGGCCGCTGTTGCCACTTTCTATCTCCAAACCCGGCCGCACGCGACCGACCAGCCACGACTCCCCGGTTTGCAGGTAAACAGGCGAATACTGCCCGACCGCTCCTCTCCGCAACCGTGACCGGTAGGTACACGCATTGGCGTCCTTCGCGCGCAGCAATTCAGAGAACGTCGGAGGCGATCGTTTCAAGCTGCGTCGCCAGATTGTTCAAGCGCGCCGGGTGGTTCTCGAGCCAGCTGAGGATCGCCGCGAAGTGACCGGACAGTGCATTGAATTCGTCCAGAAGCGGATTGAAGTTCCCGATCAGCACTTGCTCGCCGTCGGAGACCAATTGCCCCAGAAAATGACCGATCTGGACCTGCGAGTTCTGGACGTTCGGATGGTGCACCGTCTGCACTTGGCTGGCCAATTGCCGACAGGCAGCCGCGATCTCTGAAGCAGTAGCCATTTCGATCCCCTTATATCATCGCCGAATCCGAGGACCAACCCTCGGAGTGTAGCTAAAATGTATCCGAATTTCTCCTCATGGACAATGGGGACATCTCCCCGCTTGACGTTGGAACAGTGTCCGGGACACCTCCCTGGGATTGGGCAGAGCGCGGCCACAAGGCTTCCCAGCCGTCGCCCGCGGTTCGACCTAGTCCAATAAACCGGGATCGGCAGGCTCAGTCTGCGATCGCCATCTGGACGACACCCGTCTTTCCCCCTTCGACGAACAATCCCCGGCCCACAGGAAACTGACCTCGGTTGACACGCGGGAAGCTCGTCCGGAACACCGCTTGTCCCTCCGACTGTTCCGGCTGAAGCGCAATTCCGTAACGGCTCGACTTGATCAGTTGCAGCGTCGAGGACATGCCTCCAAGCGCCCCGGGGTCGCCATCGGCGATCACCAGGCAGCCCTGACCGAGGGCCGTTCGGACGAGCTCGCCTATCGGGGCATCGGCGGGTCCGTTGAGCAATTCGGTCAGGTCCTCGATCAGAATCGCGACCGGTCCCGGCTCCGCCTCTGCTCCGAGGAGCGTCGCCAATGTGCGCGCTTCGGCTGCGATTGCATCGGGTCCCAAGGCGGTCCATGTCCACTCGACTGCGTTCGCAAGGGGCGAGCGCAATTGGCCGAACAGTGCCGTGCGAGCCCGTGGATCCCACCGGCAGATCGAGCGGACCACGCTGGCCAACGCCGACGTCCGTCCGCTCCCCGGCGGCCCGGCGACAAGGAATGCGCCCTTCGGCTGAAAGGTTGCAGGTGCGAGGTCAACCTCACGGACACCCAACACCGGCAGGCCGTTCAACGCAGACGGCAGATCATCGAGTGCGACCCGTTCACGCAGCCGCTCGACGGCCGGTGCTTCCGATACTCCATTTGCTCGCATCGCAGCTCCAAGTCGCTGGAGCGCGGCGGCCTGATCGCTGATGTTCGATGAGCCCCCGAAGACTGCCACTTGTAACTCGCGTCCGTCACGAAACGCTCGCCCAGGAGGCGAGTGCTCATCGAAGCCGTCCCTCGCCACCCCCAGCACGGCCAAGTCGCTCTCGTTGGCCATCCGCAGTACGACGCGCTGCTGCATCGCCGACGACAGCACCGAAGGTAGTGCGGCCACTCGGTCGGCCGTGACAATGACGTGGACGCCAACCGGGCGTCCATCCTGGACGATACTGACAAATTGATCGAACGAACGGTTCGCGTCCCCGGTATCAAATGCCTGACGGAAGGCACCAATCCCATCGACGAGCACGAAGATTCGCGGTTCTCCGGTCCGGTCGGAGAGCCGCCGGTATTCCCCGATGGTCCCAGCCCGCACCGCCGAAAACCGTGCCGCCCGGTCGTCAACCACCGACCGGAGCTTCCGCAGCAAGCGAACGGTTAGCTCGGTGTCATCTCCGGGAATGACGGCGCCAACGTGTGGGAGACCAGCGAGTGCGTCAAGGCCGCGGGCCCCAAAGTCGAGAGCGTAGATATGGCACGGTCCACCTCGGACGCTGAGGCCGGCGGCCACGGCGAGGCTCCGCAAGAATGTGCTCTTGCCCGATCCCCCGGTTCCGAAGATGGCCATGTTCCCGTCAGAGTCCGGCCGGAATGTTGCGGGCGGCTGAGACTGGTGGTCCGGGTCGTCGCAGACACCGAAGACCAACTCCGCATCATCCCGCCGAGTCGTCAGGTGCCGGAGGTCGTAGATCGGTGCGAGCTCTTCCAGCCAGGGCTTCCGGGGCGACGGGATCGCCCCGGCCTCTGCCGCTGCCTGGACGTTCACTACGAGGCGGGCGATGTCGGTCGGACCGGCAAGCGCAACGGTGTTCCCACCGTGCGGGTTTGCCTCCTCGGGCTCATCCCAGGACGAGGAGGACCCGAAGGTCAACTCCTCGATCGCGATCTCCGGACGAGGGGGCCGATCCGCGGTCCGACCGCCAACGTAGGCAGCCTGAAATGCAACAAGGCGCCCAGGGCCAAGTTTGGCACTGGCCCGCCCGGGGATTGCCGGGTCGAACGAAGCTGCAACAGGTGTGTCGAGAACGTCGGTGCTGTCGGCCTCGTCAGCCATGCGCAGGGCAATCCTCAGGTTCGTGTTCGCGCGCAGGTTGTCCTTGATCACGCCAGCTGGGCGTTGGGTGGCGAGCACGAGATGAAGCCCGAGCGAACGGCCTCGCTGGGCTACGTTGACCACACCGTCTACGAACTCGGGAAGCTCTTGGACGAGAGCGGCGAACTCGTCGATGACGATCACCAGGCTCGGGGGTGCATCCGGGTCGCCGCTGCGCTCCAACTCGAGAAGATCTTTTGCCCGCTTTTGGCTCAGAATGTGCTCGCGAAACCTCAGCTCGGCAGCCAGTGAAGTCAGCGCGCGCCGAGCCAGGTGGAGGCTCAGGTCGGTGACCATTCCAACGGTGTGCGGTAGTTCACGACACTCGCCGAAGGCCGAGCCTCCTTTGTAGTCGATCAGGAGGAATGTCACCCTGTCGGGGCTGTATGCAGTGGCCATGCCGATGATCCACGATTGGAGGAGTTCACTCTTGCCCGCGCCGGTCGTCCCCCCGACGAGGGCGTGCGGCCCGTGGGCCCGGAGGTCGAGATACAAATTGTCCGTCGCCGACTGTCCGATGAGGGAACGGAGAACCAGGTCCTTGTCCTTCAGACGCCGCCGCGGCGCGTCAGGATGGCGATCGACAATGGAGTTGGTCTCGGTCCAGCGTTCCAGCACGGCTTGAGGCGAGGTCGCAAGGTCAGAGCCCGCGAGGCTGATGAACGACGTGGAGGAAGGCAAGTCGCTGGCGTCGTCGAGCCGAGCTCCGGCATCCACCATCGGCGACAACTTACGTGCCGCCCAATGGCACGCATCGTGGGTCACCGCTTCTCCTTGCTCGAGCACGATCTCCGAAGCGTCTTCCACGGAGACCATCCGCAACTGACCGTTGGAGCGGTCCTCCTCCACAAAGACCTTGCAGGCCGCCGGGAGCCGCTCCATCGACGGAGCGCACCAGACCACACTCACGCCGTGACGAGGTCCGGATTCGGCGAGCTGGACCAAGCGACTGCGGTCGAGTGCGACGTCGTCTTCGACGAGTAGGACGATGCTCGGTGCGATCACGGTTTGTTCGCCGCCCGAGCGGGTTCCCGAACGTGCCTGGACCACCTCCTCGATCTCCGCAACCAGATCGAGGCACGCGTTACGGCCGACCGCAAGGTGGTCGACCGAGATCGGGCTGGCCGGCGAGGTGACATGGGGCGTCCACTTCAGCCAGTCCCAAGGTTCCGCACTTGCCTGTGATGCCACCGCGGCGACGACGACCTCTGCCGGCGAATGGAGTGCGAGGAGCTGCAGGAGCACGGCTCTGCTCAGATCACGTATCCGACTCGATTCGCCCGCGATCCCGAGCGCAGTCGTACGCAGATCGGCGACGACCGGAACCCCGGGAATGGCAAAGAAGAGATCCCGCACGTCGAGCAACCGCTGGCAATCGTCTGACGGCACAAGCTTGCGCGGAAGGTCGACCTGATTGCGTGACGGCAACGCCCCCAGTCCCAGGCGTACCTTCAAGAACCCGTCTCCGTCGGGCCGCCTCGCCCAGAGAAGCGGTTGGAGACCGTTCACCGCGGCAAGTGCTTCGGCAGTCTGCGGATGCTCGCGATTGCGTGATGCCCGCTCCTTCTCTCCAGCAGACTGAAGGTCGCTCACCAACTTCTCCAACTGGCGGTCGAATCGCTCGGCTTCGGAACGTGCCGTGTGTCGGCGGACCACTCTGCTCTCGGCGACATTACCGAGCAACATGAGCGGGGTGAGACCGACAAAGGCGATCGAAAGGATCGACTTCGTGGCCAAGTACAACACGATGCCCATGACCACGGGGACCACCATCGGAATGAGCGCGATCCGCTGGGCGTCGGGGACCTCAGGTAGCGCAGGGGCCTCGAATGTTGAACCTTCGTATGACGGGAACGGTCTCGGCGGCCGATTGAAGGAGATGGCCGTCCCATGATCACCGGTAACCGATGACGTCTGGTGCAGGACCACGGAGATCTCTGTGTCCCCGAGAAGAGCCGTCGTTGCCGGAGCCATCAACACCCGGGGCACCAGCCCGCCGTCGACCATCACCCCGTTCGCCGAGTTGGTGTCGACCAGCTCAATGACCGAGGTCACATGGATCTTTGCATGGTGCTTGGACACCATCGGATCGCTCAGGTGAACATCAGATGTCGGATCGCGTCCGATGTAGGACGTGCCTGCCGGCAGTTCGATCTGTTTGCCGGCGTCAGGTCCACTGCGGATTTGCAGGGTGGCGATGCCTGGCCCACCTGCAGAGCCGCGCTCGAACTGGTGCGCGGAGACAACCGTCACCACCCCGCCCGAGCGGAGACCCGCTTCGCTCAGGCTCATGTCCGGGGGAATGGCAGGTCCGAGAGCATTTCCATTCCACTGGGCAAGCGTCACCGCTGCTGCCGCTGTGGCCGGATCGGCAGCGCCGGCTGCCCTCGGGTCCCGGACTGCCAGCGCGCCGGCAATGTCACCGATACGCACCCCCGGCTCCACAACGACCGCGACGTCGCGCACGTCACCGGTGGCATCCATGACCCCGACCTTGAGCTTCACCGGTCGGCCCTTCGCTCACGACGGATCGGGTGGCTCCCCACGGTTCCGTTGTCGAACAGCGACCGGGGGTCCACCTTGGCCCGAAGCCTGACCCACCAGGGCAGCCCGTGCTCGAGCTCGGCAAGCACCGCGTCCACGTTGGCCCACACCGCCTCGGCCTCGCCAGCTTCCGGCTCACCCGGACCAAATGAGGCACGGTCGGCCAGGTCGGCGATCCGGCGAGAAGAACCGCCGACCACGGCGGCAGCCTGGCGTCGGGTGGCACTGAACGGAGGTGGCCTGCCGACATCTCGAGCACGGTCGACCACCTCGGCCCATCCGCCTTCGATGCGGGCAACGACCGACGGTGCGGTGCGCCGTCGCCGGCGACGGCGCGACTTCAGCCACATCACCACCAGCCATGGTCCTGCCAGGGCCATGGCCACCGCAACGGCCACGAGGACATCGCTGACGACCACCCAGATGTCATGGACGAGGGACCGGTGGTGCGGATGGCCAAGCGATGCCGCCGACGCATTGGCGGGAACCACCCCACTGCCCGGCCGGTTGCTGGCCGGTGGTTGGTACTGAGCTTGCTGCGAGCTGGACGGCGCCGGGGGCGGGGGGTTCGACCGGGTGGTGGCGCTGACCGGCGCCGTAGGGAAGAACGGGTACCAACCCACACCGGCGAAGTCGACTTCGACCCAGGCGGTCACGTCCTTCCCAAGGTAGGTGTGGGTGCCTGATCGAAGCGGCACCCCGAGCACCACCCGGGCAGGCAGACCGAGTGATCGCGCCATCAGGTCCATGGCAGCCGCGTACTGCTCGGCGTCTCCCACCGGCTGGCCGGTCAGGAACTGTGCGATCCGGAAGGCGCTGTGGCCCGGCAGGGACGGCGGGGACGTACTCGTGCCGTCCGAGTACGCACCATTCGAGTGGAGCCAATCGCTGAGCGCAGCTGCCTCGGCGAACGCTCCGCTCTTGCCGGCGGTGATGGTGCGCGCTTTCGCCTGGACGACCGCGGGGACCCCGGTCAACTCGGGAAGGGATACCTGCACCGCCTGGGCCGTGGCCATCGCCGATGCAGGGGGCAGCTCGGGAACCGACGCCACCACGGTGTACGACTGTGGCGCGTCGATCCCGGTCGACACCACCGCGGCATCGGTCGACGTGTTGTAGCGAAAGGCGTTGCGCAACGCTTGGTCGCCCACTCCGGCGAACGACACCGAGCGGACCACCCCGACATCGGGCAACCAGACGCTTTGGTAGTGGAGCAACTTCACGTGCACTGTGGCGAGCGCGCACTGCGATTGGCATGGCACCGAAGACACCGGGTTGCCGACGGTGGCGAAGTCGCCAGACGTCGAGCTTCCCGGCGAACCGGGTGCCACTTCGAAAACGATGCCGTCGTAGGCATCCATGGTGGCGATGCGCAGGTAGCTCCCCGTCGGCGCCCCCGACACCTGGAAGAGCGGAGACCCGCCCTCCTGCGTGGGGAGGATGTAATGGCGGTAGGAAGCCAGAGGGCTCGGGTACGCGTGGACGTCGAAAGGTGGCGGCACGTGGTCACGCAGCACATAGCGGAGGTGCGAGGAGCTCCCCGGGAGCACTGGACCGATCACAAGTCCCAGGCTGGCACTCGCAACCAACAGAGAAGCACCCACCACCGGACGATTGCGGGCGGTAGACGCGATCCCGTCGGGACGGGCTGCACGGGCCCGCCAGGCAGCCCACCCCAGCAACAGGGCGGCGAGACCTGCGTCGAGGAACAGCCACGACGGCTGAGCGGCAGTGCCGAACACGATCCCCAACGCGAGCAGCGCGAACGGGGGGACCATGGCCAGCGGGCCACGGTGGAACCGGCTGGCCAGAAGGACGGTGATCGAACCGCATAACACTCCGCAGAGCAGGGGAACGGCCAACAGGTGACCGGCATCGCCGATGACCGGTGAGGTGTCCAACAGGCCAGACCAGCCAGTGACCGCCGCCGCCGCCAGGACGTGGACGCCCGACGGCGAGGGGGCGACGCGCACGATCGACTCAGAAGGTGCGACCAGCGGTCCGCCCAACACAAAGTAGGCAAGGAGCGCGAGGGCGACCACCGTGAGCGGGTGCACCCTCCGCCGGACGCCGACCACGGCCACACCTGCACCGGCGACGAGGCCGATGACGCCGACCAGGAGGTATCGCTGACCACCGTAGGCGGAGCCGAACGACACCATCGCGCAGGTGCCGGCAACCACGGCGACGGCACCATCGGCCGAAAAATCCCGCCACGAGGGAGCGGCACCGCCGCTCATGATCGCATCCCCCCCCGCACCACGGCCGAGAGCTCACCAAGCTGCTCCACGTCGAAGAGGGCCGTGTGCCCGACAGCCTGGAATCCGTGACGGCGGCTCGAGATTCGCACCGCCACGATCCGCGCATCGGGAGTGAAGCGCCGAGACACCTGGCGCACCGCCGGCAGCTCCGCCTTGCCGCCGGTCACCAGCACCACGATGCTGGCGCCGGGGGCGCACCTTGCTGCGATCTTCGCTGCGGCGAGCAGTCCGCTACCGTGCTCTCCGGCGGCATTCGGAGCGTCGATGCCGGAATCTCCCTCGACACCGCTCAGCCCGTCGAGGAGCTGGTTCCGACCCTCGGACGCGAGCAAGGCTCTGCCGGCCACGACCGTCAGGTTTTGCTTGTCCCGCAAGGCCCGGATCCCGAGCGAGCCGGTCACCGACACCGCAGTCTCGAACTCCTCGAGATCGTCGTAGATGCCGAGCTCCGTGTCGAGGACGACGAGGACGTGCGCCCGACGAGTGTCCACGTACTGCTGGACCATCAGCTGACTGGTACGCGCGCTGGTTCGCCAGTGGACGTGGCGTCGGTCGTCGCCGGCCACGTACTCGCGCAGAGAGTGGAAGGCGATGTCGCTCGGGGACAGGGCCGGTGACTCCTGGCCCTCGAGGTCGCGCAGGAACCCACCGCCGATGGTTGGGACCCGCACCGTGCGCGGGTGGACGTACAGGCGGGAAGGGCGGGCCTCGCTCACCACCCGGGCAAGGAGCCCCAGTGGGTCCCCGCGTACCACCCGGGCCGGACCGACATCGATGACACCTCGACGATCCGTGGGAATGTGGAAGAGCTCCTCGTGAGAGTGCGACGGAGCCAGCAGGGGCACGTCGAAGGCCGCCACCGCCCCGCCGACCGGGAGGTCGACCCGGAGTGGAAGCAGATGCCGGCCCGACTGATTGGTGACGACCATGCGGCCGGAGGCCCGCTGTCCGGCGACCACCCGGTTCGGATACAGCTCGGCGACGACGCTGACCACCGAGCCCCCGACCAGGAAGAGTCCGCACAGGATGAGCAGGCTCAGCCCGACACCGGCCACCGCGAGGAGCTCGACCCAGCCGAGTGCCACTCCGACCACCCACGCGACTGCGGTCAGGACGACCACCATCCAACCGAGGGGGCGGATCGAGCCAGTGACTACCCGGGCGGCGCGGACGACCCGGAAGGCCAAAGCCTCCGCCGCGCCGCCTGCCCGGCGGACGCGACGGTCCGAGGCCGCCCGCTTCTGGAAATCGGACAAGGCGGCCAACAGCCGATCCGTACGCGAGCGCAGACCGGCTGGACTGTTCAGCACCGGAGCCTGGCCGGGCCGGGCCGCGGTGTCCTCGCCGGTCTGCACCACCGGGTCACCCCGCCCGCTCGGCCGGTGGCCGCACGTCGTTGACGATCCGGGTCAGCACGTCGGCAGCCGTCGAGCCGGTGAACTCGGCCTCGGGGTCGAGGAGAACCCGGTGGCCGAAGATCGGCTCGAGCAGGTCACGCACGTCGTCGGGGATGACGTAGTTGCGCCCCTGGGCCGCCGCCCACACTTTGGCGCACCGGACGGCAGCCAGGCCGCCGCGGATGCTCACCCCCAACCGCACCTCGGGAGCCACGCGCGTCTCCTCGGCGATACGGGAGATGTAGGCGAGCACGGTCCGGTCGACGTGGGTCGAGCTGGCCAAGGTGGCCATGTCGGAGACGGCGCTGGACGCGATCAGAGGCCGGACGGTACCTGCCCGGTCACGCACGTTGGCGTCAGCCAGGATTGCCACCGACGTCTCGTGGTCGGGATAGCCGAGCGTGGTGCGCATGAGGAACCGGTCGAGTTGCGCCTCGGGCAACTGATAGGTGCCGGCCTGCTCGATGGTGTTCTGGGTGGCGACCACCATGAACGGGGTGGGCACCGGATAACGGACGCCGTCGACCGTCACCCGCTGCTCTTCCATCACCTCGAGCAGGGCCGACTGCGTCTTGGGAGAGGCCCGGTTGATCTCGTCCGCCAGCACGATGCTGGCGAAGATCGGCCCTTGGTGGAACTCGAACTTTCGGGCCTCCTGGTCGAAGATGGTGACGCCGGTGACGTCACTCGGCAAGAGGTCTGGCGTGAACTGAATGCGGCTGTTGGTCCCCTGGACGGTGTTGGCCAGGGCTCGGGCGAGCGAGGTCTTACCGGTGCCGGGTACGTCCTCGAGGAGCAGATGACCGCCTGCGAGCAGGCAGGTCACCGTCAGGGCCACCGAGCGGTGCTTGCCGAGCACAGCGTGCTCGACATTTGCCACCAGCTTGGCGAACGTCTCGGCGAACCAGGTGGCCTGCTCCTGGGTCATGGTCGGCGTGGTGGTCGTGGTGGTCATGTTTGATTTCCAGCTTTCGCATTCGGCGGACAATGGTCTGCTGCGGTCGGGGGTGAGGTCATGAGGCAGAGATCGTGTTCGAATCGACTCCGCCGATGCTTACGTACACCGCATCCCCACGGGTCTGGTCGTAGCAGGTTTGTCCGTTGTCCCAAGTTTCGGGGTCTGCTGACTCAGAGAGGGAGAAGGGACCCGCAGTCATGCCGCCGTCGTGGCACGTGTAGCTGTGGGAGCCCGCCCCGAATCCGGTCAACCTCATGACAATCCATCCTGGGTGACTCGAACTCCACCAGATCGCGATCGACGGTCCCGACGGTGACGGCGTTGTCGTCGTCGTCGTCGGTGGCGGTGGTGCCGATCCGGTCGCCGCGCTGCCGGACGATGTCGAGGAAAGCCCGCAACTGTCGGTCACCTTCAGGGTGATCGAGTAGTTGGAGCTGTAACTTCCACCAGTTTGAGCACTCCCTGGCGCCGACGATCTCGTCCAACCCCCGCCGTTGAGGCTGTACTGCACTGTGCTCACCGCGCAACCGTTGGAGGATGCCGCTCCCCACGAGAAGGTCACCGTCGTCCCGGAAACGCTGCCCTGGATGCCCGGTGCCGTCGGCGGCGCGTCGGGCGTAGCCGACGCCGAGTTGCTGGGCGGTCCGCAGTAGGTATTACAGGCTTCGATCACGAACGAATACCGCCGGCCGTTGATGAGCCCGGGGACGACCCCGTTCGCCGCCAGCAGGGTGAATGCACCACCGTTCTCGCTGTACTGATAGGACTGGACCTGCTGCCCTCCGTCCGATGCGGGCTGCGTGAACGTCAGCGTGGTCTGACCGTTCTGGTTGTTGGCCGCCTGGAGAGTGGTCGGCGCTCCGGGTTGGGCGAACACGGTGAACGGCACGCTGGAGGGACTCGGGGGCGAAGTCCCCGCCTTGTTGGTCGCCGTCACCGTAAAGGCGTAGGACGTCGAGTTGTTGAGGCCGGAGACCTCGTCGGTGATGGGATCCTCGGTCGGAGACGTGGGCGTCACGGTTTCGGTACGCACCACGGTCGATCCCTGGGTGACGGTGAGCGAGTAGGTGGTGACGTCGGCACCGTTTGCCGCAGCTCCGATCACCGCCGGCCACTGCACGTCGAGCTTGCCCCCGGTCGGATCGTTCGG
This sequence comes from Actinomycetes bacterium, assembly GCA_021799615.1. GTDB lineage: Bacteria > Actinomycetota > Acidimicrobiia > Acidimicrobiales > RAAP-2 > JAJZDI01. The sequence continues at coordinate 19,134 of JAJZAC010000016.1, read as the reverse complement.
AATGGCAGTGACCGTCGGCGCTCCAGGGGAGGCGGGTAAGCCGGCCGGTACCACCGCAGGCGACGGTGCGCTGGTGGGACCGAAACCGAGTGCGTTCTTGGACCGGACAGTAAAGGAGTACGAGTCGCCGTTGGTCAGCCCGCTCCAGACGAAGCTCGTCCCGCTGACGCACGGGGTGGCACCTGTCGGCGGGCTTACGTCCACCTCGGTGCAGAGGATGGGTGAGCCGGGATCGGCGGGGAGACTCCAGGTCACCGTCACCGACTGATCCCCGAATTTGACCGCCGGCGGGAGCGGTGTGCCGGGATAGGTATTGGGCGTGACGGGCGCCGATGCCTGACTCACCGGTCCCCACCCGACCGCGTTGTGCGCGCTGACGTGGAATTGGTAGCTGGTGCCGTTCTGGAGGCCGGTGATGTTGCAAGTCGTAGCGGTACCGCAGGTCTGGGCGGCCGGACCCCCGGTGACCTGGTAGTTGTCGATCGGCTGGCCGTTGTTGGGCGGAGCCGACCACGACAGCAGCGCAGTCCCGTTGCCGAAGCCGAGTACGCTCGGTGCTCCGGGCACACCCGGCACACCCGACACAGTGACAGTGATGGTTCCCTGCACCTCTCGACTCGGCAGCTTCGTCTGATCCATGAGGGCATAGGAGACGACCGCGGTTCCCGAATAGGAAGCACCAGCGGTAAAAGTCACCGTCGTTCCGTCGGTCGTCGCAGTCCCCGACCCATTCACCACCGTCGGATGCGGAAGCACGACCAATGGGGACGGGAACGGGTCGATGTCGGCGTTCAGCACGTCGACCGTGACCGACTTCCCCTGGAAGACGGACGCGGTCTGGGGTACCGCCACGGCTAGTGGCTTGGTAGTCGCCACGATGTCGACCTGGACGGTCCCCGTCGTCTTCCCCCCGGTGTCGGAAACGGTGAACGAGACACGCAGGTCCATGCCGGACAGCCCCTGAGGAAAGACAGACAACGTGCTCCCGCCGAGCGAGGCACCGAGTCCGGCGGGAGCACTGATGAGCGGTCCGAACTTCACACCCGAGACTGGGCTGCCACCGGCACTGGCCACGTACTGGGACAGGTCGTACGACGCATGCGTACCTGTCACCGCCGACACGGTGGGGCCAAAGAAGACAGGTTGCGGGGTGCCGGTGATCCCCACCGGGATGGTGAACACGCCGATCTGCCCATTCGGGTCGTCAGGCCCGTAACCGTTCGTGACCTCCACCGTCACGCTCGCCGGCCCCACGTAGCCGTGGGCCGGAGTGAATACCAGAGCGGTCGGGCTAGTCACACGGGGCGATCCCTCGGCGCCAGAGACGTCGGCCGCCGACGTGATCCTGAGAGCCCTGCCACCGGGATCGAACAGGTACGTGTCGATCGACAACGTCACCGGCGTGTTCTCGGGCGTCGTCGCCGGTGCCACCCCGGACCGCATCTGGGGTCCATCGAGGCCCAGCGGCGGGACGGTGAGCGTCGCCGATGCGGTACCGGCGACGCCCCGCACCGTGTAGACGAGTGTCTCGTACTGACTGGTCAACCGCACCGCGACGCTGGCACCACTCGTCCTCGGGTCCGTGCCCGGCGGCCCCGTGACAGACAGCAACTCCAGGTCGGACGAGGAGCCGGCGGGGTCGGTGACCTGTCCCTGGGCGAGCACGTTGACGTTGAGGGCGATGGCATGGGGGTCGGTGAGGAACGGGACGACGATGTCGTGGACCACCGGGGGGTCGCTCTCCGCTCCCGGAATGCCGACCACGGCCAGTGACCCGATGGCTTCGGCACCATGCCCGTCGGTAAGGGTGTAGGTCACCGTTCCCCGTTGGTGGGCCGGCGGGCCGATGATCCGGATGGCAGTTCCCGCGATCTGCGCCGAAGCGGGGGTCATGCCGCGAACGGTGAGACCCGTGCCCCGGGCGAATGTGAGGAGGTACCCCTGGGGATCGAAGTCTTCCGCCAATACGGGCACATCAACCGCGTGACCGGTCTGGACGGTCACCGTCTGGGGAACGGCGACCGGTGGCTCATCGAGCGCGGCTGGCGGCGCCACGCCGATACGAACAACGCCGTCGCCGATCAGGCCGCTGCTGTCACGAACCTCGTACTGGAACGTGTCGGTGCCTCCGCTCAGCGGGAATGCCTGGTAGGTCAGCGAATCCGACGTCATCGCCACCACCTGGCCGAGCTTGGGCCCGCTGGCTAGACCGACCAGCATGACAGCTTCGCCGGCCGGATCGATGCCTGCCAGCGGCACGGGGATGGTCACCTGCGACCCGGCTACTACGCTGGCCGTCAACGGCAGCGGGGCCGGTGGCGTGGTAGCCCTCTGGTCGGCGACGACATCGATGGTGATGCTCGAGTTGGCCGACTGGCCTGACGTGTCGGTGATCCCGTACAGGAGAGTGGCTTGGCCGGTGTGAGACGGTGCCTGATAGCGGACGATCCCGCCGTCGATGAACGCCTGACCCGTGTCGCCACCGGGGATGGCGGTCAGCTGGGTGTTGACCGACACCGAGCCAGGCGTGAGGGAGAGGGTGCCCCCCGAGGGATCGAAGTCCGTGGTCAGTGGGTCGATCTGTGCCACCTGACCGGCCGGGACAGTGACGGTCAGGGGCTCGGCCACCGGGGCAAGGACCGGCGGGGCTGGCGGTGCCGGGAGGACATCGATCTCACCGGTGGCCGAATTGGTGCCGTCACTGATGCGATAGGTGACCATTTGTGGTCCGGTGAGCACGGAGGCCGTCGACACCCGCACGTCGGTGCTCCGAAACACGCTGGCCTGGAGCTGCGAACCATTAGGGACGGTGACCGACTGCACGACGAGCACGCCCCCGGCCGGAGCGGTCGCCGTATCGAGTACCGGCAACAGCGCAGATCCACCCGGTGTGAGAGAGGTCACCTCGCTCATGGCCACCGGTCCCCCGGTGGCGGCAGGGTTGGCGACGTCCACGCGCACGGCAGTCGGCTGACTCGCCTGGCCATTGCCGTTCGGGGGCGTGTCGGTGGCCACATAGCGCAGGTAGTAGGTGCCCGGCTGGGCTGCAGTGAACGCGATGCGGCCGCTTTGGTAGTCCGGGGTCACGACCAGACCGGGGACCCGCGCGCTCTGGGGGTCGACGGTCACCGACGACAGCCGCATGGGCACGTCGTTCGGATCCGAGTCCACGCGAAGAGGGTCGAGCACCGTGGCGATGCCCGCAGTGGCCTGAGCCAGGAACGGACGTGTCTGGGGCGCCCCGGTCGTGCCCGGCCCCAGGATGTCGACGACCACCGTCCCGGTACGGGTCCGCCCCAGTGAGTCCCCCATGGTCAGGCTCACGGTCTGGGCTCCGGCAGCTCCCGAAGCGGAGACAGTCACGGTGCCCACCGGATTGAAGGTGACCTCGTTGCCCCCAGTAACCGTGGCCGACTCGATCTGGAACGGATCGCCCTCCGGGTCATACCAGCCCGACAGCCCGTCGAACTGGACGGTCTTGCCCTGTTGGACAGTCACCGACGTCGACGCGACCTGCACCGGCGGAGACTCGACGGAGGCGGGATCAATGGTGACTGTCAAGTTCGCTGTGGCCGAATCGTTGCCGCCCGCCCCGTCAGAGATGGTGTAAGGCACAGTGAACGAGCCGGACTGTCCCGGTGTCGGCGTGTACTCCAACACGGTGCCGTTGTCCGCGATCTGCATGGTCCCGTCGGCAGCCGGAACCGACGACGGAGCCGTGACCGTGAGCGGGTCCCCGTTGGGGTCGGAGTCGAACAGGAGCACGGGCAACACCGTGGTGCGACCCAGACGGGCACCGAAGCTCTCGTCGGTGGCGACCGGCGCCAGGTGATTCTGTGACGTGTTGCTCGGCCCCTTGCCGTTCCTCTGGTTGGCATAGTTCGGGTTGATGCCCGACTCGAGCTGACTCCAGTCGGCCGCTTGGGTCAGGCTGTCTCCCTGCTGGGTCCAGACGTCGCCTCCGGTCGTGTCGTTCAACACCACCACATCACGGTTGACCCGAAACCTGAGCGTGGCGTGCGGCGGGAACGCAGACTGCGGAACGATGCGGTGAGCAATCCCGGTGCCATCGCGATAGACGTAGGTGTTCGTGGACGCCCAGGCGGCCTGCACACGTCCTGCTACATAGACGGGGGCAGCCGGAGGCCCTTGAGAGCGGTTACCACCCCATACCTTGACGGCCGCACCACCGCCCAATGGCACCGCGTACAGACCGAGGTCGGAAGCTACGTAGGCCACGCTGTTGGCAGGTCCGGGCTGCTGCACTTGGAGGTCTTGCGGCTGGCCGGGAGTGGCGGGGATGTGCACCGGCTGGTTCCCTCCGATGGTCAGGGTCGCGTGGTCGGCGTCGAGCACCACGGGGATCGAGCCCACCGAGCTGACGGCGACATCGATCGCATTCGGTGCCGTCGCCATGTGCTGTGACTGGCGGGTCAGTACCCCGCCGGCACCGAACGAGAGGTTGACCATGGTCTGATCGGCCACCGAGTAGGCGTGCGCCGTCCCGTCCTCCCCGGCGGCCACCGCGTACCCGGAGATGTCAGTCCCCAGATTGGCCAACGTCGGGTGCTTCAGATCGATCGACGCAGCCTGGTCGGCTGTGAGGACCCACGCGCTCCCGCCTGACGCCACGGTCAGCGTGCCGCCGCCCAGCGTAACCTGCGAGAGTGGAGGGACTTTGACGATGTTGCCCAAGGTAACCCCGGCGACGTCGACGGCTCGGAGCTCTCCCAGCTGAGACTGGTACGAGAAGACCGTATAGCCACTCTGGAGGACGCCGGGGGACGAGCCGAGAGGTGTGACCTGTGCATCGAGCTGGGACACCGGGTAGTCGAAACGGGCCACCTGATCCTGCAACGATCGAGTCACCCAGACCGCCCCGTCGTTTAGATGCACGTCAGCTGCCGGGATTCCGTGGGAGATGGCGGCCAACACTGCGTAGAGGAGGACGGCCGTGCCGAAGACGCCCGCACGAATCCGGCCCCTCACCCCCCAGCGCCTCCAACGCGAGCCAAAAGCACCCCGCCAGCGCGCCGCCAACAGCGCAATCCCCATCCCGCGTCGCCTACCTTCCCACCGGGTAAAAAAGTAAGCCGATCCTGTCATCGGCCCTGACCCTTGTCAACGAGAACGTCTGCCTCAGGGTGACAGGATCCCGTCAAGGGCCTCGACATCGCCGAGCACGACCAGTCTGGTCGACATGGCGTACTCGACCAGGCGGGCGCGCCGGTTGACGGCGAGTTGTTCGGATCCCCCATACAACCCGCGGACACCTCTCGCCGCCAGGCGCTGGCATACCGTGTCGAGCTTGCGGTTGTACTTCGTCACACTCCATCCCAGGCGCTCTGCAGCCTGAGCATTGGTGGGGATCTGGCTTGGACTCGCAGACGGCTTGCGGATGAGCGGCTCACAAAGTGCAGCCACCACGCGCGTCTGTTCCGGAGTCAGGGCTACCAATGCCGAGGTCGTCGGGCCCTCCGCACCGTCGTCGTCAACCATCCCCACCGAGTCGTAAGGCGCCCCATCGACCGAGATCTCCAGCTGGTAGGTCGTGGGGCCGGCGGTGAACCATACCGACACCACGGGAAAGACAACCGGCAACCGCCCTCGTGGCGCCAGCCACGCCTGCATGACCCCATCCCCGTCGGCCACGGTCACCGGCAGCGCCGAGCCGACGTTCGACAGCCACCACAGCTCGTCGTCGGCGCGGAGCTCGAGCAGACGACGATGGAGAAAGCGGTTGGTGTCGATGACGAGGTCGCCCTCGCGTCCGATCACGAATGCATGCGACGGGTCAGCCAGGTGGCGCTCGCCGCAGAAGTCGACCACGGCGTGACTGACCGTCATGGGCTGCATGCCGGAGCGCTGGGCGCCGAGGCCTGGCCATCACTCGACACGAGCTCGACCTGCACGCACACCGGCAACTTGACTGCCGTGAAGGTCATCGTGGGCATCGACGTCTGCGCCGGTGACTCCTGCACGCCGGCAAAGGTAGGAAGCACCACGAAAAAGTCCCCAGGCTGCGGATCGGGATGCGACCATGTGGCCACGGCGCTGGTGCCACTGAGCGCTACGGCCACATCGGTTGGAGGGGGGACCTGCGCGCCGACGACCGGAGGGGGTGCCGTCGTCGTGGAGCTCGGGGTGGACGCGCCGCGCGACGGGCTCGAGTGCCCGAGCAAGGCCACCATCAGCACGAGCACGGTCGCCGTCGCGCCGGCCAGGGCCAACCAGCGGCCGATCCGACGGGACGGCCGCCCGGCGGCTCCCGGCGTGGCGTCCGGGTTCCATCCGACTGGCGTCACCTCGGGCGTAGGGCCGCTCGCCACCCGACGACGCGTACCAGCCAGCTCCTCGGCTTCTATCGGACGGGCGGCAGATGCTCCGGCACCGGGCATCGGCGGGAAAAGTCCGGCCCCAGGCTCCGCCAAATTGCCGCCGGGTAGTGCCTGGGGCGAGGCGGCCGACGGGGCGAACGGCCCGACCGACGGTGCTCGGCGCACCGTACCCGGTGCGATCGGGGGCATAGCCGCTGGGCCCTCGGGGTCGATCCGCCTTGGCGCCCTTCCCCTCGTCTCGCCGTCGTCCAGGTCGCCAGGGTGCACCCGCTCCTCGACTGCGTCGTCGGGAACCACCAGGGTGGTCATCTTCAAGCGAAGTCCCTGCTCGACCTCTTGGAGGTCCCGCGCGAACGCGAGGGCAGAGGGGTGCCGCTGCTCTGCCTGCTTGGCCATTCCCTGTCGCAGGACCCGCTCCAGCGAGTCGGGAACGTCGGAACGACCGATGGGGCGCAACGGATCGCGATCGATCCGGCTCATCAACTCGAAAGCGCTGTTCGACCCGCCTCGAACCTCGAACGGCGACCGTCCGGCCAAGAAGGTGTAGACGGTGGCCGCCAGCGAGTAGATGTCCGAACGCTCGTCAAGTATCGCATCCGAGTCGAACGCCTCAGGTGGCGACCACGGGATCGAAAGCGCGCCTTCGTCGTCGGCGACCTGTTCGTTGGTAGCCGAAATGCCGAAGTCGGTGAGACCAGGATCGCCGAATTCGCTCGTCAGGATGTTGGCCGGCTTGATGTCCCGGTGGACGACCCCAGCGCGGTGGGCGGTCTCCACCGCGCTGGCGATCTGGATTCCGACCTGGAGCGCCTCGGACACCGACAGCGGCTCCCGGCGCGCTCGCACCCAGAGGTTGTCTCTCGGGTAGTACTGCATGACGATGTACGGACGACCGTCCGTCGACACCGACGCGTTGAGGATCCCCACGATGTAGGGATGAGAGTAGAAGCGAGCCATCACATTCGCTTCCTGGGTGAAGCGCTCCCGGTCGCGATCGTCCAGCTGACCGGTCAGCAGGACCTTGACGGCAACCGGCATGCGGGGCATCTCCCGCTCGTACAGGTAGACGTCGGCGAAGCCTCCGGAACCGAGCAGGCGCTGATAGGAGTACCCCTCGAGATGCGGCGGTGGGGCTGGCTGACGTTGACTCACGGCTCCACCTCGTAAGTGAAGGTCACCTCATCAGCCAGCGAAACGACGGTGCCCGGGACAATCGGAACCTCGGCCCGGGGACGGAGCCGTTGAGGTGCCTGCCCTGGGACGGTGACCACCGTCCCGTTGGTGCTGTCGAGGTCGACCACCAGCACGTGCCATCCCTCCAGCCGGACCTCCACATGGTTGCGCGAGATGTCCGCCTCCGGACTCGGCACCACCACCAACTGGGGGATCTCGTTGGCGCTGACGCGCTCGGTGCGGGGCGAGCGCCCGACGATGGCGGATCGATCAAGACCGATCCGCATGCCGTTGGAGAACGCAAGGGCGCCGAGCACCGGACGGGGCATGGTCACCGAGTCGGTCTCCACCACCGCGCTGTCGCACAACCGGCAACGGGTGGCCGCAGGTGGATTCGGGTGGCCGCGCTCGCACCGCACCCCATGGACCGATGGCCCGGCCGCCACTGCTGCGCCGAGTGACGCACCGGCGTGCAGCCCCTGGACCCTAGCTCGGCTCACCGTCATCACGGCCGGGTCGTCCCCGGCACTCGCAGAAGGGGAGCGAGGGATCGGAACCGGAAGAGCTGCCGTCGGCGCACCGCCCAGCGGCACCGAACTGATCAGCCCCCCGGTAGCCAGCGGCGGTTGGGCCACGACCGGCTCAGGCACAGGAACGACGGGTGGCCCTGTAGCCGGCTGGTATCCCGCACCCGCCTGGTCGGGTGCGGTACCGGGGTTGCCTCCCGCAACCGGCGTGCTTGAGGCCGGCTCCCCTCCCGCTTCGGGCCGGACAGCCGCCTGCTCGACAGGGACCGGAGCCCGAGTCGCACCAAACAGGTCCTCGAAATCATCGACGTCGTACTCCGGCACCTCCCGAGGCGATCCATTGGCGACCTCGTCCGCGGCGGGGGGCGACGCGAGGGTCATCAGCTCGTCATCGACAGTTTGCCCGCCGTTCTCGGTGAGTGCCGGATCCGGTGCGCTGACCGGTTCTGGGCCAGATCGGGCGACAACAGGCTCCACTTCGGTACCCGCCTGTTCCGCTCCCGGAGTACCGGCTGGCGCTGGTGCGGCAGTGGGCCTGTCGGATGGCCTTGGTCTTGCGGCGGGTACCTGGCCCGCATGGTTGCCCAGGGTGGCGTGCGGTCCATCGTCAACCAGCACCCCCGCGGAGCCATCCAGCACGGACACCGAGTCGAAGCGTACCTCCGCACCAATCGTGACTGCCGACGCACGCACAATGCCGCTGGCAACTGGTAACCACCCACCCGGGTCAGACGATGCGATGCGCAGGACAACGCACGCTCCTGCTGGCACTGCCTGTTCGGCCCATGTAAGTGCGGAGGCAGCGCTCAACACCTCGCGATCGGTGCCGCCGTCGGAGATGATCTCGGCTTCGACCTCCCCCCGAACCAGTACATGCACAACGTCGGCCGAACGATGGACGAATCCGAAGACCGGGAGCCGGCGCAACCCGGCTCCGAGGAGCGTGTCGACGAGCTCCTGAGGATCGGCCCCCACGCCGGCTGACTCCCAGAGGGCGGTCAACACCTCCATCGGCGTGTCGCCCCCTCCCAATGCCACCACATCGGGGGCGGCGACCACCCAGCCGGAGCCAGGTTGGTAAGCGTGATGACCCGGGCTCACCGCTTCCGCTCCCGATCTGACTCAACCGTCTGCCCACCGCGTGGGGGCGCCCCATCCCCCGGAACCTCGTCGATCATCGCCTGGGGCGGAGGCGTCGGCGTGCCCGAGTCGGCGCGGATGTCCCCCGCGTGACCAACCGACCCGCGCACCGCGATCGGGACCGAGTCAATGAGTGTCAGCGGGACCGGCTCCGTCTCCTCCAACTGACGGGGCGGGATGTCCCTGCCTCGTGCCGGGCGGCTCCGGGCCGTGTCTCCCTCTTCCTGACCGAGGAGCTCCTGCGCGGCGATCACATCCACGACCACTGCGGTCACGTTGTCGTGTCCCCCCATGGCAAGCGCTCGCTCGACCAGCCGGGTAGCCGCCACCGATGGGTCCGCCTCGGCCATGAGCACCCGCCGGATGTCCTCGTCGGCCACCTCGCCAGTGAGCCCGTCCGTGGACAGCAAGAACCGTTCACCCGGCTCGGGCTGCCGCAACCAGAAGTCAGCCACCAGCTCGTCACTGATCCCAACCGCACGGGTAATGACGTTGCGATCAGGGTGGCGGCGAGCCGCCTCCGACGTGATCGCACCCGCCTCGACGAGCTCTTGGACTTCGGAATGGTCGGTGGTGATCTGGGTGAGGTTGTCCTCCCACAGCCGGTAGAGCCGTGAATCACCGACGTTGAACACAAGCCACAGCTCCTGGTCGTGGTCGGACACCAGGGCCAGACCGACCACGGTCGTCCCCATGCCATCGGCACCGCTACTGATCGCGGCTTCTGCTCGGATCCGGCAGTTGGCATCGTCGATGGACCGCGCGACTGCTTCCACCGTCGGCACACCGGCGGCCTGCAGGGACGAGAACTCGCCGACCGCCAAAGTGCTCGCCAGAGCTCCGGCGGCATGGCCACCCATCCCGTCGGCCACGACGAAGAGCGGCATCTGAGCGATGAATGCGTCTTGGTTCTCGTGGCGAACGAGCCCCACATCGGTTGCGGCTCCCCAGTTTGTCGTGATCACCGGACAAGCCGATTTTGCACTGAGCCCTCCGCGTCTACCGCGTCCACCCCACCGATGCGCAAGGCCGCGAGTGTACTGCTCTTGGCGACCGTCGGCAGGGAAGACTGTCGCCTCCATCGGGACCAGTAGTCGGCGTCGGATCGGGACAGTAAGCCGGTCACGCCGCGTGCAGCACGAGCAGGGTGTCAGGGCCGGATGGCACAGTGTCGGGATGAGCGACGAGCGCATCGAGGTGCAACGGACCATCCCCGCCGATCCGGCGACCATCTTCGCCGTGCTGCGCGACCCGGCGGGGCACGTCGCCATCGACAGCTCGGGGATGCTCATGGCGGCGACCGGCGAACCGGTCGGAGCGGTCGGCGACCGCTTCGTGGTCCACATGGACCGCGAGGCGCTGAACGACTACCCGCTCGGCACCTACGACGTGACCGTGTCCATCACCGCCTTCGAGCCCGACCGCGAGATCGCCTGGACGGTGCTCGGCCAGATGCGACCCCAGATCGGGCACGTCTACGGCTACACCCTCGAGCCGACCGACGGAGGGACGCTCGTCACCTCCTCCTACGACTGGTCGGCCATCGACCCGGTCTGGAGGAAGGCGGACATCTTCCCGATCCTGTCCGAAGGAGCGCTGCGGGCCACCCTCGGCATCCTCGCCCGCACGGTGGCGGGCGGGGTGGGTCGGGTGGGCGGCGGCACCGGAGCGGGTCCGTCGGGTCCGTCGGACGGGGAGGCCTGAGCACTTCGGGGCAGGGCGGGCAGGTGATCGGGCGCACAGAGGGGAGCTGTACGCTTTCCACCGGTGCAGAGCTGAGCCACCAGCGTCAGGGGTCGGTCGGTGCCGCCTCGGACGCCCACGCGAAGCGCGAAAGCACGGACCGCCTCGCGGCACTTCCGTTCTGGTAGGTGTCCGTCTGATTGTCGGCGACGAGCAGCCCTTCCTGCCGACCCTGCCAGAACGTTGCACTCCGAGCCCAGTCCTCGACATCGTAGGAACGACCTTGCCGATCGACGAGCTGTGCGCGCAATCCCAGCTGTTGGACCTGTCTCGTCAAGGATCGCCGACCCGACTCCAATCGGTACGCCTCGAACTTGTTGCGGACCACGGGGATCCGGAGTCGGTCCAGGGTCGACGCGTCGATAACGAACGCGTTGGTCCGCACGTGGGCCGCAGGGAACAACGGGAACCAGAGGGTCTGGCGCACGACGTCGCGCAGGGCGAAGGGGATTCGAACGCGGCGACGCAGCAAGCTGGGCGGTGGTGCCCCGGTACGATCACTCTCTATCGCACGGAACTGCTCCCAGACGTTCCGCCGATCGGGGAAGACGTCCCGGTATGGACTGGGTAGCCACCACCGGTAGTGCATGTACGAATGCCCACTCCCCCACATCCCGCTGGCGCCCACCAGCCCGACGTCCGGATGGTCCAATGCCGCGGCCAGATGGGCCAACCAGTCCGGCGCCTGCACCCTGCTGAACGAGTTGAGGAAGCAGTAGCGCTCCCTTGCCAGCTCGAGCGCGAGGGAGAAGTAGACGGTCAGATCCAAGCCGTCGTCGGGGACGAAACGCATCTCCGTATCGAGGTCCGCCACGCGCCGGCGGTACTGATCCACGTCGTCATCCGGCCCAAAACCCTTCATGGCGAGGACCAGCTCGTTCCGGGTCCCGGGGGGGAATTCCCGGAACGAGCTGATGAACGCCTCGAACGGACCGAAGCCGTTCGAGGCGCGCACTAGATGCACGATGGTCACCGGGGTATCAGCCATCCGATCCACGGGTGCCCGATTCCCCAGCCGGATGAGTACTCTTCAAGCCAGCGCGACTGCGCCACCAGTCGACGGTGGCCTCGATCGCTTGACCCAACTCCCACGCCGGTTCGAACCCGACCACCTCCCGGAGCTTGGTCACGTCGGCCACTAGCTCATCCGGTTCGGACCCGTCGGCCGGAGGCCGGTCGTGCACGATGAGATCGGGACGCCCGGCGGCGCGGGCCACCAGGTCGACCACCTCCGTTACGCGCACGCTCCGACCCGACGCCAAGTTCACTGCGCCGGTGACCTGACTGTCGTGAAGCATCGCCAGGGCACGGCCAAGGTCTTCCACGTAGAGGAAGTCACGTCGTTGCGACCCCGCTCCGACATGGGCCTGACGTCCGTCGAGCAGCGGACATGCGACGGAGGGGACGAGGCGTCCCGCCTGTTCCCCCGGTCCGAACACGAAGAACACCCTTCCCCAGGCGAGCTCCAGCCCCCTCTGTTCCGCCAGGGACGACAGGCGTTCGAACGCCTGCGCCTTGGCCGTCCCGTACGGCGTGCCCGGACGCAGGGGAGTGCCGTCCTCGGTCATCGGCGACCGGCTCCAGTCGTACTCGGCGCAGGTTCCCGCCACTGTCATACGGCGTCCTCCATTGTCCGAGAAGACGCGCGCAAGGTTGACGCTCGCCTCGAGCCATGCCTGGTTCTCGTCTGCATGCCAGAACATTCCGTGTCGGGTGATCCAAGCCAGATGGACCAGGGAGGTCGGCTCCACGGCCCGGATCAACGCGTTGGTGGCAATGGGATCAAACAGATCGAGGGGGTGCCAGTGGACGGCGCCGTCGCTCGCGTGCGCGGTCCGAGTCACGGCGTGGACCTCGTACCCGAGACGGACCAGGTTCGGGACCACCCGGGACCCGATGAACCCGGTCGCTCCGGTCACGAGCACGCGTCGAGGAGAGTCCCCCACCGAATCCGGCACGGTGGCGGGGAGCTGGCGCATACGGCCGAGATCCTACCGACCGGGCCCGCGCGCTGGCAGGATGCGAGCCGGGCAGGGCGTCAGGCGCTTCCCGTCGCGGTCGGCCGGACACAGTACGATGCCGGCGATGAAGATCTCGGTGCTGCTGCCGACCCGGAACCGACTGGACTACCTCCGGCTCGCAGTCGAGTCGGTCAGGCGCCAACAGGATGAAGACTGGGAGATCGTCGTTTCGGACAACTGCTCGGAAGACGACGTCGCCGGGTACGTCGCCTCATTGGGCGACCCACGCATCGTGTTCTCGCGCTTCGACCATCCGGTTCCCGTCACGGACAACTGGAACCGCGCGCTCTCCCTCGCCCGGGGCCAATACCTCGTGATGCTCGGGGACGATGACGCCCTCCGGCCGGGATACATGGCGAGAATGCGAACGCTCCTCAGGGAGTTCGAAGAGCCCGATCTCGTGTACACGGGTGCCGACCTCTTCACCTACCCGGGCGTCGATCCCGACCATCCTGACGGGTACCTCATGCCGTTCGGCCACGCAGCCATCCTCCAGCGGGGCCGGGTCCCGTACGTCTTGGAGGCGTCCGAAGCCCTCGGCCTGGTGCGCTCGACCATGGAGTTCGTCGTGTCCTTCGGATTCAACATGCAATTCGCCCTCTTCAGCCGGAACCTGGTCGACCGCCTTGCCCCTCACGGACCGTTCTTCCAGTCGGAATTCCCTGACTACTACGCGATGAACGCCTCCTTCCTGTCGGCACGACGCATCGTCGTGGAGCCTTCGCCTCAGGTCGTGATCGGCGTCACACCCAAGTCCTATGGGTTCTTCTACGTCAACCAGCGCGAGGAGGAGGGATCCCAGTTCCTGCGTGCCGATCGCGTGCCGATCCCGCCCGGCAGCCACATCAACAGGGGATGGCTCGACGCGGTCGAGCACCTGCAGGAGCACTTCGGCGACCGCTTCGGGTTCGAGGTCGACCGGCGGCGGTACCGTCGACTGCAGTGCCAGGCTGTCTACGAGCAGTTCCGCCTCGGCCGGATCGACCGGAAGGGGGTCGCCGCGTTCGCTGGCGAGCTGCCGCCCGCCGAACGGATCCTCTTCCGACTGGCCTGCCTGGTGACCGTCGACCCGGATCGGGCTCGTCGGCTGTTGCGCCCGTTGCGTCCGTTGCGTCCGTTGCTCCCCGAACCCCGGAGGCAGTTCACCGCGTGGCGACCCCCGAAGGTCACGGGACCTTGGCGCACCATCATCGAGGCGATGGACGCTACGGGCGCGCCGGACGTGGACGCAACCCCCTGAGCAGGTCGGTGCTCGTCACACTGACAGTGAGCCTGATCGCTCCGGTCCAACCCAGTTCAGTGTGGGGACTCGGGGTCGGTACCCGGCGACGCCCGGACGCGATCGACCGCGGCACGGTGCGCGTCGAGATAGGCCGTTCCGTGCATGCAGTCGGGCTCGAGGTGGGCCCCCTCGGCCCATTCGTTCCAGGCGTTGACGAACACGATCGGGCTCCGGGCACTCCGCAGGGTCTGTTCGAGCCATGCTCCATAAGCGTCCGGGGATGCGCCGGTGACGACCACCGCACCACGGTCGCGGCGAGGGGTGTTATCCCACCCCGGGCACACGGTCGGCCACCAGTCCTCCCCACCGGACCGGAGCAGCCGTTCAGTGGCCAGTCTCACGATCCGGTCGTAGTCGCAGCGCACCAGCTTGGGATACCGGTGGGCGGAGGTGAAGGAAGCCGCCAGCACCCTGGGGGCGGCGCGCCATGCCGGCCGGACCGCCCTGAGGTCCGGCTCCTGGCCGACGACGCCGTCGAGACCGAGCCGCCGAGGGTGACCGATCCGGCTGCGGAAGCTCTCCACCCCGAGGAGCACCAGGCCGGGGAACCCGGCCCGGTCGGCCGCGGTGCGCCACAGGTCGGACATCGCCGGCATGTTCGGGATATCGGTGGGTCGGTAGATGAGGAACACCGGCTTCCCGTCGATGCGGATGTATCGGTGGTCGGCGAAGATCCTGAGCAGGTGGCGGATGTGCGCAACGTCGTCGGCCGCCGAGTACCGCTGCCTGACGATGACCTCGCCGCTGAGCCCACTCCACTCCCGGGTCCATGCTTCGTTGGCCCAACAGAGCAGGAACGGCAGATCCTCGTCGGGGTCCTCGAGCATTCGTTGGAATGGCTGTTCGAGCAGCCGGTGACCCGAGAACCAGTAGTGGTACCAGCAGAAACCGTCGACCCCGCCGCGGCGGGCGAGTGCCATCTGCTCCCGTCGGGTCTCGTCGAGCCGGAGGTCGTAGAAGCCGAGAGCCCCCGGCAGAACCGGCTGGCGGTGGCCCGAGAACCGCGGCCGCGCTTTGGCCACGTTGTGCCAGTCGGTGAAGCCCGCTCCCCAGGCGCGGTCGTTCTCGGGGATCGGGTGGTACTGGGGGAGATAGAACGCGACCGTCGCCGGTCGCGGCAGCGCCGACGCCCCAGGGCTCGCCGCGGTTCCGGTGGTGGAGTCTGCAATGGTGCCAATTGCGGCGTCTCCGGAAACCTCGGGCATCGTCATCACCTTCCCACACGCGAAGCGGAGCAACGTGCGGCAGGGTACCTGGAGACCATCCTGGCGACGGGGATCCGGCGGGAGGTCACCCCCGCCGCTATCCTCACGGGCGTGAAAGCCGTCATCCTTGCCGGCGGACTGGGTTCCCGCCTCAGCGAGGAGACCTCGGTCCGGCCCAAGCCGATGGTCGAGATCGGCGGAAAGCCGATCCTCTGGCACATCATGACGACCTACGCTGCCCACGGCGTCACCGACTTCGTCATCTGCCTCGGGTACCGCGGGTACGTGATCAAGGAGTACTTCGCGAACTTCTACCTCCACAGCAGCGACGTCACCTTCGATCTTCTGACCGGAGCGATGGAGGTCCACCGCTCTGCGGCGGAACCCTGGCGGGTGACCCTGGTCGACACGGGGGAGGCGACCATGACCGGCGGCCGGGTCCGGCGGATCCTCGACTACGTCGCCGACGACGACTTCTGCCTCACCTACGGAGACGGCCTCGCCGACATCGACATCACCGCGCTGATCCGGTTCCATCGCGCCCACGGCCTGACAGCCACGGTCACTGCCGTACAGCCGCCCGGGCGGTTCGGCGCCCTCGAGCTCGACGGGGACCGGGTCCGCTCGTTCGAGGAGAAGCCCCGGGGGGACGGCGGGTGGACAAACGGGGGGTTCTTCGTGCTCTCCCCGCAAGTCGCCGCCTACCTGGGAGACGACTCGACGGTCTTCGAACAAGAGCCGATGCTCCGGTTGGCCGAGGAGGGCCAGCTCGCCTCCTACCGGCACACCGGCTTCTGGCAGCCGATGGACACCGTACGGGACCGCACGCTGCTCGAGGGGTTGTGGGCCTCCGGAGACGCGCCATGGTCTCCACGGTGACCGGAGGGCCGCCCGACGGGGCGGAGCAGACGCAGGGCCGCCCGGCGACCGGGGGCACCGGCACGAGTCCGGTCGCGGTACGGGGAGCGGTCGACCGCACCTTCTGGGAAGGGCGCCGGGTGCTGGTCACCGGGCACACCGGGTTCAAGGGCGCCTGGCTCTCCCTGTGGCTGCAGGAGATGGGTGCCCAGGTGACCGGAGTCTCGGACCGGGTGCTCCCCGCACCGTCGCTGTTCGAGGCCGCGTCGGTGGGGGACCGCATGACCCACCGGTGGGTCGATGTTCGCGACGGTCCTGCGCTGGTGTCGGCGGTCCGATCAGCCGAACCGGAGGTCGTCTTCCACCTGGCGGCACAGTCCCTCGTCCGGACCTCGCTCGAGGAGCCCGTCCTCACCTACGAGACCAACGTGATGGGGACGGTCCACCTGCTCGAGGCGGTCCGGCAGTCTCCCGCCACCCGGGTCACGGTCGTGGTCACCTCGGACAAGTGCTACGACAACGCGGACCCCAATCGCCCCCACCGCGAGCCGGACCCGATGGGAGGATCCGATCCCTACGCCAGCTCGAAAGGGTGCGCCGAGCTCGTCACCGGCGCCTACCGGAGCTCGTACTTCGCCAGAGGGGGCGCGGACGCGTGCCGGGTGGCGACCGCCCGGGCCGGGAACGTCATCGGGGGCGGCGACTGGAGCCGCGACCGCATCCTCGCCGATGCCATGCGGACCGCTCTCGGCGGGACGTGCCTCGAGGTGCGCAATCCCGAGTCAGTCCGGCCGTGGCAGCACGTCCTGAACCCGTTGAGCGGGTACCTCTTACTGGCGCAGCGGCTGTGGGTCTCGCCCGATCTGGCGGGTGGTTGGAACTTCGGACCGGACGAGAAGGACACGATGTCGGTGCGCTCCCTCCTCGAGCTGTTCGGCGAACGGTGGCCCGGTCAGTTCGAGTGGCGCCACGACGGCTCCCCCCACCCCCACGAGGAGCCGGCGCTCCGCCTCGACTCCTCGCTGGCGCGGGACGGTCTGGGGTGGCAGCCCACGTGGGACCTGGCCCGCGGTATCGACGCATTCACCGAGTGGCTTTGTGCCTACCGCGACCGGGACGTTCAGGGGGCAGGGGAGACCACGCGTCGCCAGGTCGGCGAGTTCGAGCAGCAGATGGCCGAGCAGGCGGACTCCCCGCTGGTGGAGCCTCATGCCCGGTAGCACCGACCCGGTGTCCACTCCGATCGCCTCGTGCCGCTTCTGTGCGGCGCCCCTCGACGAGGTCGTCGCCGACCTCGGCATGTCCCCACTCGCCAACTCGTTCGTGCCCGCCGCCCGGGCCGATGCGATGGAGCCCTACTACCCGCTCCGGGCACTGGTCTGCGGGACGTGCAAGCTGGTCCAGTTGGGGGAGTACGAGACTCCCGACCGCATCTTCTCCGACTACCTCTACTTCTCGTCGTACTCGACCAGCTGGGTGGAGCACGCCCGGCAGTACGTCGAGACGATGCTGCGCCAGCTCGACCTCGGACCGTCCAGCCAGGTGGTCGAGATCGCGTCCAACGACGGCTACCTCCTCCAGTTCTTCAAAGCGCGCAACGTTCCGGTGCGCGGCGTGGAGCCAGCGGCGAACGTGGCCGCCGTGGCGGTTGAACGCGGGATCCCCACCGTCGTCGAGTTCTTCGGCCGCCGGTCGGCCGGGGAACTGGCCGCGGACTCCCCGGCCGACCTCATCGTCGCCAACAACGTGCTGGCCCACGTGCCGGACCTGAACGACTTCGTCGCCGGTGTCCAGATCCTCCTCGCACCCGACGGGGTCGTCACGATGGAGTTTCCCCACCTCCTGCGGCTGTTAGCGGGCCGCCAGTGGGACACGATCTACCACGAGCACTTCTCGTACTTCTCCTTCCTGACCGTGCGCCAGGTGTTCGCCGCCCACGGCCTGCGGCTCTTCGACGTCGAGGAGCTGGAGACCCACGGCGGCTCGCTGAGGGTCCACGGGTGCCACGACGGGAACCGGGCACGGCCGGACTCTGCCCGGGTCGGGGAACTGCTGCGACGGGAGCAGGCGGAGGGGCTGGACGATCTCGAGACCTACCGCCGCTTCGGCCGCCGGATCGTCGCCGACAAGTGGGACATCCAACAGACGCTGATCGACCTGAAGCAGCAGGGGCTCCGCATCGCCGGTTACGGTGCGCCCGCCAAGGGCAACACGATGCTCAACTTCTGTGCGGTCGGCCGCGACATCCTCGACTTCACCTGCGACCAGAGCCCCCACAAACAAGGGCTCCTCCTGCCGGGAACCCACATCCCCATCCGCGCACCGGAGGCGCTGGAGGCGGAGCGCCCCGATCTCGTGCTCATCCTGCCGTGGAACCTTCGCGAGGAGGTCGTGGACCAGTTGTCCTACGTCCGCCCATGGGGCACCAGGTTCCTCGCCCGGACCCCCGAGCTGCGTGTGCTCCCGTGATCTTCGAGCGCACGGCCGTGCCGGATGTCTGGTGCATCCGGACCGAGCGCCTCGAAGACGACCGCGGCTGGTTCTGTCGTACCTGGGACACCGACGACTTCGCCCGGCACGGGATCGACAGCCGCACCGTCCAGTGCAGCGCCTCGTTCAACGCCGCCGCAGGGACGCTCCGGGGCATGCACTACCAGGCGGCACCGTTCGAGGAGACCAAGCTGGTGCGCTGTGTCCGTGGAGCGGTCTTCGACGTGGCCGTCGACCTGCGGCCCGGCTCACCGGCCTTCGGCACCTGGGTCGGCCGGGAGCTCTCGGCGGACAACGGGTTGATGCTGTCGATCCCGGCCGGCTGCGCCCACGGCTTCCAGACGCTGGTCGCAGGGA
>JAJZAC010000093.1 GCA_021799615.1 Actinomycetes bacterium | reverse complement strand
CGGGCGCCGGCCTCGGGTGGCGGCCGTGCCGCGGTCAGGGGCGGGTGCCAGCGCCCCCGCGGCGGCCAGCGCCTCGAGCTGGGGGCGGGTGAGCCCGGCCCGGCGCACCAGGTCCTCCATGCCCGCCCACGGTCGGCCGGCGGCGATCCGCCCGGCCGTGGCCGTGCCGATCCCCCGGACCGACGACAGCCCCAGCCGGATGGCCGGGGCCCGGCCCTCCCGCCGGTCGAGGCGGGCGGCTGCGTCCCCGGCGGCTGCGTCCCCGGCCGTGGCCGCACCGTCGTCCCACTCGAGGGTGGCACCGGCGCCACCGGCCTCCACGTGGGGCCGGCGCACGGCCACCCCGTGGCGCCTGGCGTCGGCGATCAGGCTCTGGGGCGACCAGAACCCCATCGGCTGGGCGTTCAGCAACCCGGCGGTGAAGGCGGCCGGGTAGTGGAGCTTGCACCAGGCGGTGGCGTAGACGAGGTGGGCGAAGGCCACCGAGTGGCTCTCGGGGAAGCCGAAGTTGGCGAAGGCGGCCAGGGCGTCGTAGACCTTGGCCGCCGCCTCGTCGCCCACCCCCCGGGCGGCCATGCCGGCGAAGAGCCGGTCGCGCAGGCGGGCCATGCGCTCGCCCGAGCGCTTGGCGCTCATGGCCTGGCGCAGGGCGTCGGCCTCGGTGGGGGAGAAGCCGGCCACGTCGATGGCGATCTGCATCAGCTGCTCCTGGAAGAGCGGCACCCCGAGCGTCCGCTCGAGCGCCGGCTCCAGCAGGGGGTGGAGGTAGGTCACCGGCTCGGTCCCGTTGCGCCGCCGGATGTAGGGGTGGACGGCGTTCCCCTGGATGGGGCCGGGGCGGATCAGGGCCACCTCGATGGCCAGGTCGTAGAAGCAGCGCGGCCGCACCCGGGGGAGGGTGCCCATCTGGGCCCGCGACTCCACCTGGAACACCCCCACGGTGTCGGCCCGGCACAGCAGGTCGTAGACGGCGTCCTCCTGGGGGATGCGGGCCAGGTCGATCCGCTCGCCGTGGAACGAGGCGACCAGGTCGACCATGGCGTGGAGCGCGGTCAGCATGCCCAGACCGAGGAGGTCGAACTTGACCAGCCCCACGGCCGCACAGTCGTCCTTGTCCCACTGGAGCACGCTGCGCCCGGGCATCCGCCCCCACTCCACCGGGCAGACCTCGACGACGGGCCGGTCGCAGATCACCATCCCCCCCGAGTGGATGCCGAGGTGCCGGGGGAACCCGAGCGCCTCACCGGCCAGCTCGGCCACCAGCGGCGGCAGGTCGCCCCGCCCGGCCGGGTTTTCCCCCCGCTCGGACGCGGTGGCCCAGGCGTCGACGTCCCCGGCCGGGTGGCCGAGGGCCTTGCCCACGTCGCGGACGGCCGAGCGGGTCCGGTAGGTGATGACGTTGGCCACCTGGGCGGCGTGCCGGCGCCCGTAGCGCTGGTAGACGTACTGGATGACCTCCTCCCGGCGACCCGACTCGATGTCGACGTCGATGTCCGGGGGGCCGTCGCGGGCCGGGGAGAGGAACCGCTCGAACAGCAGCCCGAGGTCGACGGCGTCGACGTTGGTGATCCCGAGGGCGTAGCAGACGGCCGAGGTGGCGGCCGACCCCCGGCCCTGGCAGAGGATGTCGCTGCGCCGGCAGAACTGGACGATGTCCCAGACGGTGAGGAAGTACCCGGCGAACCCGAGGGCCGAGATCACCCCGAGCTCGTGGTCGATCCGCTCCCACGCCCCCGGCACCCGCTCGGCCTGGCGGGGGCCGTAGCGGTCGCCGGCGCCCCGTGCCGTCAGCTCGGCGAGCCAGCTCTGCTCGGTGTGGCCGGCCGGCACCGGGAAGTCGGGCAGCCGGGGGGCGACCAGCCGCAGGTCGAAGGCGAACGCCCCGGCCAGCTCGACCGAGCGTTCCACGGCTCCCGGCCACCGGGCGAACCGGCGGTGCTGCTCGGCCGGGCTGCGCAGGCAGGCGGTGGGCGCCGGGGGGAGCCACCCCTCGAGGTCGGCCAGCGGCCGCCGGGCCCGCACCGCGGCCAGGGTGGTGGCCAACCGGAAGCGCTCGGGCGTGGCGTAGTGGACGTTGTTGGTGGCCACCGGGTCGATGCCCCGCTCCACCGCCACCACGGCCAGGGCGTCGTTGCGGGCCGTGTCCACCGGGTCGCCGTGGTCCCACAGCTCGACGCTCACCTGGTCCCGGCCGAAGGCCTCGACCAGGCGGTCGAGCGCCCGCCCGGCCGCCGCCGGCCCGCCGCCCTCGAGGGCGGCGGCCACGGGTCCCTTGCGGCACCCGGTCAGCACGTGCCAGCGGCCGCCGTGCCGGTCGGCCAGGTCCTCCAGGGTGAAGCGGGGCTCGCCCTTCTCGCCGCCGGCCAGGTGGGCGTCGGCGACGGCCGAGCTCAAGCGGGCGTAGCCGGCGGGGTCGCGGGCCAGGACGACGAGGTGGGTGCCGGGCGGGTCGGGCGTGCCGGTCCGGGCACCCCCCGGTGCCAGGGTGAGCTCGGCGCCGAACACGGTGGGCAGCCCGACCAGCCGGGCCGTCTCGGCGAAGCGCACCACCCCGTAGAGGCCGTCGTGGTCGGTGAGGGCCATGGCCGACAGCCCCAGGCGCGCAGCCTCGCCGGCCAGCTCCTCGGGGTGGGAGGCGCCGTCGAGGAACGAGAAGTTGGAGTGGGCGTGCAGCTCGGCGTAGGCCGGCCGGCCGGCTGCGCCAGCCATGTCAGCCATAGGTGGCCTCCACCTGCCAGGTGCCCCGCTCGACGACGAGCAGCCGCGCCGTCCCCCCGGTCACCACCTGGAGCCGGGCCGCCCGGCGATGCCCGCGCGTCCACCACCGTTCCTCGGCCGGCCACGGCCCGGCCCAGGCGTCGATCCGGTCCCAGGGGCCGCCGGCCACCGACAGGCGGGCCGGCTCACCCGAGAGCAGGCCCCGCCCCGACACGGCGACTTCCGCCCCGCCCGGGTCGACCAGCTCGGCCGCCGGGCGGTCCCGGTGCACGAGGAGGGGGGCGGGGGGCGGGATGGCGCCCGGCCACGGTGGCCGGGCTCCCGCCCCCCCGGGCCGCCCCGCGCTCCGCCGCCCGCCCCAGGGGACGTCGCGGGCCCGGTCGGCCGGGCTGCGCCCCCCCTGGAGCCGGGCGGTGACCACGCCGTCCGGCCCCAGCAGCCCCTGGACCCGACCGATCGCCAGGGCGGCCCGGGCGTCGGCCTCGCTCGCGCCACCCCAGAACCCCGGCTGGCGGTCGGGAGGCGGGGCCGGGTGGCGCAACGCGTGCAGACGTCGCCTGGCCCCGGGGTCGGCCAGGCCGGGCAGGTCGCCGCTGCGCCCGGTGGCCACCGCGTGGCGGGCGACCCCCGCGGCACCGAACCGGCCGAGCACGTGGCGCTCGGGCAGGGCGGCGAACGCCCCGAGGGTGGTGATCCCCAGCCGGGCCAGCACGTCGGCCAGGTCCCGGTCGCCCACTACGGCCAGGGGGAGGGGAGCGAGGAAGGCGGGGGTTCCGCCGGGCCCGACGATCGTGCCGGTCCGGGCGGCCACCACGGCGGCGAAGGTGCCCTCGGCCACGCCCACCTGGACGGTCCCGCCGGCGGCCGCCGAAGCGGCAGCGGTGACCACGCCGACCACGGCATGCTCGCCACCGAAGTAACGGGCCGGCCCCCGGACGGGCAGGGTGCAGATCCCGGTCCGCACCACGGTCACCCAGGGGCACGAGGCCTCGACGGCAGCCACCACCCCGGCGAACACCCGCAGGACGTCGCCGGCCTCGTCCTCCTCGAGCAGGCCGGGGCACCGCACGGCCAGCAGGCGCTCCATCAGGCAGGTCCCGGCGCACCGGCAGTCCCGGAGCCGGCAGTCCCGACCTCGCCACTCTCGCCGGGGAGCCACAGCTCGCACCGCCGTGTCCGGCCCGCGGCCCGCCGCCCGCTCCCGGTGACCAGCAGGCGCCGGCGGCGGACGTGGCCGGCACCCCGGTCGGTCCCCTCCCAGCGGGAGGACGCCACCGTCAGGCGGACGTCGGGAGGCTCCGGCCATCCGGCTCGACCGAGGATGACCACCAGCGCGCTCTGGCGCTCGCGGGCCCGCGCCACCAGCCGCCGCGCCGCCGCCGGCCGGGGGGCGAAGGGAGGGCGGATGACGACGGCGTCGACCCCGTCGATCAGCTCGGCTGTGACCTCGGCCCAGTGCGGGCCAGGCCGGGGCACGATGGCCAGGCGTTCGAGATCGACCCCGATCCCGTCGACGGCCACCGCCCCCAGGTCGGCCACGCCGACCACCGCGCACCACGACCCGCCGGTCGATGCCGCGGCCACCAGCGCCATGGCCACGGACAGCGCGCCCTCGAGGCCGGGGGCCGCGGCGACGGTGGTCGTCGATCCCCGTCGCAGCCCCGGTTCGGGGAGGAGTGGGGCGAGGGCGGGATGGACGGGGAGGAGGCGGGAGGCGCTGGCTGCCGTGGGCCGGATCCTCCCGGCCAGATCGCCCAGGACCGCCAGTGCCCCCGGGTCGCGCCGGGTTGCCGGACCAGTGGGTGCCGGCGCCGCCGGCCGGCCCGGCACCCGGTCGGGTGCGACGGAATCGAACATATGTTCGTAGCATACGCACGGACCGGACCGGTGGCATCCGGCCCCCCGCACCGGCCCCCCGCACCGGCCCCCGTCCCCGGAACCGTGCACCCATTCGCGGCGCCGGGTGGGTACCATATCGACACCAGAGAAAGGAGGTGGTCCAACTGATCAGTCAACGTTTCGGGACCCTGGAGGTGGCTGGCCGCTAGGCGGCTCGCTGTACCACCTGGCGAATCCCAGCCAGTTGCCCACTGGGCGCTTCAGCCGGACCGAGGTCCCATCCGGCGCACCACGAGGCAACCAGTGCCTTTTTCAGCACGAAGTACAGGTCGGAGGGCGTCCCCACGGGGACGCCCTCCGGTCGTTCCGGGGCGCGGACCGGGGGCCTGCATCGACCGGAGCCCGGACCGCGGGGAGCGCCCCGTCCACGCCTGGTCGGCGAGGGCCCGACCCACGAGCGAGGCGACGGTCCGGGCCGGGACGGCGCCGATCGAGGCCGGCCCGTCGGTGAACGGGCACGGGGCGACCGCGGCGGCGACGTGGCCATCGGCGGCGGCCACGTCGGGGACCATGCCCTGACGCTAGGCCGGCCCCGCCGCCGGCACCCACCCGCTGGTGGGCCCCGCCACCGGCGGGCTGCCACAGGTAGCGTGCCGGCGGGCTGCCACAGGTAGCGTGGTGGTGTGCCGGCAGGTCCCGGCATCATCGGAATCGCTTCGACGGGCCGGGCACCGACGCAGGCCACGCAGCCTGGGGGCCAACATGTTCGACGTGCCCGAGGACCGCTTCGAGGAGCTGGTGGCCGAGGCCCTGGACCGGATCCCCGACGAGCTGGGTGCCCACATGGAGAACGTGGCCGTGGTCGTGGAGGACGAGGCCGAAGGCGGCGGGCTGTTCGGTCTCTACGAGGGCGTCCCACTCACGCGCCGGGGCCCGGAGAGCTACGCCTGGGTGATGCCGGACCGGATCACCGTCTACCGCCGCACCATCTGCTCGGTGTGCTCATCGGAGGCCGAGGTCGTCGCCCAGGTCACGACGACCGTCGTCCACGAGGTGGCGCACCACTTCGGCATCGACGACGCCCGGCTGGAGGAGCTGGGGTGGGCGTGAGGCACGAAGCTGCGCCGGGAGCCCGTCAGCCCTCCCAGAGACCGACGGGTGCCGTGCCCCGTCGGTAGTGGCCCGGGAGCCGCTCGCCGGCCATGGCCCGCTCGATGCGCTGCCGCATGCCGGCGCCCAGGGCACCGGCGCCCATCATCTCGACGTAGACGGCGGCGGCGTTGCCGACGTCGAAGAAGTCGCGCTGCCACGACCACCGGAAGCCGCCGCCGTAGCGGAACCAGCTGCCCCCGAGCCCGGCCACCTCGTAGTGGCTCCCGTCGGGCCGGGTTGCGTCGGCCACCTGCTTCCAGAGCCCCAGCACCTCGCCCTGCACCTCGTCGATGAGCACCCGCTGGTAGGGGTAGGTCCACCCCCCGAGGCCCTCCATCTCGGTGCCGAGCGCGTAGGCGCGGATCTGGTCGCGCCCGACGGCCATGAACTCGTCGTTCGGTCCGACGTTCCAGCCGTACGTGGCGTCCTCGGTGTAGAGGTCCGCCAAGGGGGACCAGTCGAGCGCCGCCTCGCACCGGCGGTTGACCGCCAGCCACCGGTCGACCATCTCCTCCAGCTCGGGGCGCGGGAACGGTGGCACGGGCTCAGTCCTCCTCGACGATGGACAGCGCGTGGGTGGGGCAGTAGCGGACCGCCGCCTCGACCTCCGGTCGCCGGTCCTCCGGCGGCGTCCCGTCGAGGACCGTCACGGTGGTGGCCTTCCGCTCCAGCACGAAGATGCCGTCGGCCTCGGACTGGCACACGCCGTGGCCCTGGCACAGGTCCGGGTCGAGGACGATCCTCATGCCCGGTCCCCGAGGCGGGCCCGGCGGCGGTAGCGGACGCGCACCGGCTGGCGGAGCTGGATGACCATCTTCGACAGGTCGGCCCGGTAGGTCTCGGGGGGCTGGGCCAGCTCGAGCTCCCCGTCGCGCAGCAGCACGGAGAAGATGGCCTTCAGCTGCATCATGGCGAAGGCGGCCCCCACGCACCGGTGCCGCCCGGCGCCGAACGGGATCCACGTCCACGGGTTGGCCCGGTCCTCCTCGCGGGGCTCGGCGTAGCGGTCGGGCACGAACGCACCGGGGTCGGGGAAGTCCTCGGCGATGCGGTTGGACACCCACGGCGACGCCCCCACCATCTGGCCGGCCCGCACCACCACGTCGCGGAAGGCGAGGTCCTCCTTCGCCACCCGCAGGAGCAGGATGAGCGGCGGGTGCAGCCGCAGGGTCTCCTTCAGGGCGGCCTCGAGCCGTGGCATCTCGCGGAGGGCCTGGTACGTGACCTCTGCGCCCGAGGCGGCCAGGCCGTCGAGCTCGGCGACGACCCGCTCGAGCTCGGCCGGGTGCCGCAGCAGCTCGATGACGGTCCACGACGCGGTGGTGGAGGTGGTGTGGTGCCCGGCGAACATCATGGAGATGAACATGCCGGTGACCTCGTCGGCCGAGAACCGGGCGCTGCCGTCCTCGTGCCGGACGGACATCAGCACGTCGAGGAGATCGCGCCCGTCGTCGGACGCCGGCGGCCCGGCGGCGCGCCGGTCCATGATCCCCTGGACGAGCGCGACCAGCTCGGCCCGGGCGGCATCCCGCCGCCGGAAGCTCTCGATGGGCGCGTAGGGGTCGACGTAGGCGAGGGCGTCGGTGCCGCGTTCGAGGTCGTGGTAGAGGGCGGCGAACCGGCCGTCGAGCTCGTCGCGGAAGCGGGCGCCGATCAGGCAGGCCGACGACGTGTAGATGGTCAGCTCGGCGAACCAGTCGAGCAGGTCGATCTCGCCGTCGTCGCCCCAGGCGGCCACCATGCGGTCGACCTCGCGGGCGATGGTGGCCGCGTGCCCGCGCATGTGCCGGTCGCGCAGCGCCTGGTTGTGCAGCATCTCGCGCCGGCGTTCGGGCGAGGCGTCGAAGACGACGCCCTCGCCGAACACGGGGGTCATGAACGGGTACGCCTCGGCCTGGTCGAGGATCTCCTCGGGGGCGCGGAAGAACAGTTCGTTCGCCTCCGCCCCGCTCAGGAGGACCACGTCCCGGTCGCCCAGGCGGAACGACCCGACGTCCCCGCACTCGGCCCGGACCCGCTCCAGCAACCCGATGGGGTCGGTGCGCAGTTCGTCGAGATGGCCGTGCCCGCCGCTGCCACCCGACACCCGGGGCGGCTCGCGCCGTCCGACCGTCGTCGTCATCGGACCTCCTCCCGGATCGGCGCTTCCGGTTGGAGCTCGAGGGTGGTGGCGTGGACGCCCCGCGGCAGCGAGACGACGGCGAGGACGGCCTCGGCCACCGCCGGCGGGCGCATGAAGCTGGCGTGGCGGGCGAACCCCCACGCCGCCCACTGCCCGATGACCGACGCCGTCAGCTCGGGGTCCCAGTCCATCCCCATGCCGGTCAGGGTCGGCCCCGGCCGCACGATCGACGCCCGGACCCCGGTTCCCTCGAGCTCCATCTGCAGGGAACGCACGTAGCCCTCGAGGCCCCATTTCGAGGTCACGTAGGCCGCCATCGCCGGCCGCGGTCGCTCGGCCACGTCGGAGGTCACGAACACGACGTCGCCCCGCCGGCGGGCCACCATGGGGGGCACCAGTGCGCGCACCAGCCGGTGGGTGCCCTCGACGTTGACGTCGAGCGTCGCCCGCAGGTCGTCGGGTGTGGTGTCGAGCACGGCGCCGGCCCTGTTCATGCCGGCGTTGGACACCACGATCTCGATCTCGCCGCAGGCGGCGCCGGCCGCGGCGGCGAAGGCGTCGACCGAGGCGGCGTCGACGAGGTCCAGCGGGAAGGCCACGGCATCGCCCCCGCCCTCCCGGATCGACGCGGCCACCTCGTCGCACTGGTCGGAACGGCGGGCACCGAGCACCACGGGATGACCGGCGGCGGCCAGCGAGGCGGCGACGGCCCTCCCGATGCCGGACGACGCCCCGGTCACGACGGCCGGCCTGCGCTCCGGGTTCGGCGGGAAGCGGGGCACGTCAGCGGAGGGTCACGGCGGTGGGCAGGGTGCCGAACCCGCGGACGTTGATGGAGTGGACGCGCTCGGCCCGCTCGTCGTCGATGTCGTACCGGGCGACCCGGGCGACCAGTTCCTCGAGACCGACGCGAGCCTCGAGCCGGGCCAGCGGCGCTCCCATGCAGAAGTGGCGGCCGGACCCGAAGCTCGCCATCTTCGTCGTGTCGCGATCGAGGTCGTACCGGTCGGGGTCGGGGAAGACGTCGGGATCGCGGTTGGCCGAACCGATGAGGAGGAGGACGCGCTCGCCGGCGGGGATCTCGACGCCCCGCACCTCGATCGGCTGCCGGGTGGTGCGGACCACCATCTGGCTGGAGCCGTCGTAGCGCAGGGTCTCGTCGACCCAGTCGGGGACCCGCCGGCGATCGGCGAAGGGCTTGGCCAGCTCGCCGGGGTTGCGCCACGCCCAGTACCAGGCGTTGGCCAGCAGCTTCGTCGTCGTCTCGTTCCCGGCCACCACCATCAGGAACAGGAAGGCGATCAACTCCTCGTCGCACAGGCGGTCCCCGTCGAGGTCGGCCGCCATCAATTCGGAGGTGAGGTCGTCCGAGGGCGACCGGCGCCGCCGGGAGACCATGCCGTCGTAGTACGCGACGAGCTCGAGGGCCGCCTCCATGCCGGACGCCGGCACGTCGAAGTGCCCCTCGTCACGGTGGACGACGAGGTCGGCCAGCCGCCGCAGTTCGGCCCGGTCGGCGCGCGGGACCCCCACCAGCTCGGAGATGACGTCCATGGGGAGCCGGCCGGCGAAGTCGGCGACGAAGTCGAAGGCACCCCGCTCGAGGGCCGGCTCGAGGTGCTCGACGGCCAGGGCCCGGATCCTGCCTTCCATGGTCGCCACCCGGCGCACGGTGAACGCCTTGCCGATGAGGGTGCGCAGACGGGTGTGGCGGGGCGGGTCCATGGCGAGGAACGACATCACCCGGTGGGCGTCGGGGCCGTAGGCGGCGGGGTCGAGCGACACGCCGTTGGCGTTGGAGAACGCGTCGACGTTGCGGAAGGCGGCGAGCACGTCGTCGTGGCGGGAGAACGCCCAGAAGTCGAACTCGTCGCTCCGGTACACGGGAGCGTGCTCCCGGAGGAGCGCGTAGTGGGGGTAGGGGTCCTCGTGGACGTCGTAGGCGTAGGGGTTGAATGACACCAGCCCGCCCCCCGCGGTCCCCGTCATCGCACGACCTCCGGGCGCCCGCCGCCGCCGTCGGCCCGCCCGCCCGCCCCGACGCCAAGCCGCTCGGCGGCGTCGA
>JAJZAC010000092.1 GCA_021799615.1 Actinomycetes bacterium | reverse complement strand
GTCATGGTCCCTCCGAGGTCGGAAACTCCAGCCCCAGAATTCTCTCAGGTCACCTCGGAGAACGCGAATCGAGACCCGAGAAAGACACCAGCCACCTAGAGTTCCATGGAGTTTGAGGAGCCATCGGCCGCCGTCCGACACCGACTCGTAAGGAAGTACATCGAGCTGCTGCGTCTTGTCGTCGATGTCGGCTGCCTTGCATGCAGCTTCATAGAGATCGTCGTAGTTGGTGGTAATCGCTTGCATCGCGCGAATCGATGCAAGGAGACCGTGTGCGAGTGAGTAACGCTGCTGCGGATTCTTCAGCAGATCAGCCACCCGCTCGCCGATGTCGGTCCCTGGCAGGCTCTTGAGCACGGTCGCCTGGTCGCGGAAATCGAGATCTCCCAAGCGAGCAATGTCCTCTTCGTCCCATTCGAGTTCATGCGCGAGCTGTTGGAGCAAGTCTCGCCAACCGGGGAGTCCTGCGCCGACACTGATGCCGGCGCCGAAGAACAGCACCAGATTTCCAATCCGGGCCGAATCGGCCAGACCCTTGGCGCATTCAATCATGGAGCTAGCAAGTGGCTCCCATTCTCGTTCTCCACTCCCAGAACCTCCCTCTGTGTGCTTGAATCGCACGCGCTGTGCTGCTGCGTATGCCCGCCGACCCCACGTCACGAGGATCACGTCGCAGGAATTATCGGACGCGGCCCGACTGAGTGCAGGAATCAGCGCTTCGTGAATTCCCCCCTTGTCGGCGCCGTGTCCGCCTTTCCCGGTGCCGAGCACGTTCACGGCCACTCTTGGCATTACCCCGGCGAACGATCCACGACGGCGGAGATCTTCGGCTGCCTCCTTGACAAAATGCGCACCTCGCTCTGCGTACCACTCGTACGGAGTCGAGGTCGTAGCGCCAGCGTTGAGCAGCCAGACCTTGCCGCCATGGGCACCAACGCCTTGGCCGGGAAGGAGCTTCCAATCATCTTCGGAAGTGGGAACTGGGTAGGCCCCTGGACCCGACATGCCAAGAGCATCGGCGAAGTCGGCGGTGACGTTGCCTGCGCTGTCAGTTGGAAGTGCCCACGCGTCGCAGACCACCTTCTTGATGTCGCCCTGGATGATGAAAAGGTGACCCCTCATGAGCGGCAGGATAATCGGGTGGTTGGACCGAATGCAGGGCAAACCCCACCGGGATGGTGGAGGATCGACCTCATCGCGCGGGTGAGCCGGGTACGCGTCGCTGGGCGTCGGGTGAGCCCTGCTCGAAAGCGAAGGGCGAGAGCGTCACCAGCGCTCGGCGATGTCGGCGAGGCTTCGGTGATGCTGTGAGCACTTCGTCCGGAGGCGTCCGGCGCGTACTTCCTGGGTGGCTCCTGATCATGGTCCATGCCTCGGCGTGGCGATGGCAACGTGCTGGATGGATCGCCGATTGGCCGGGGAGCGCGACGGAGTGGAGAGTCCGCCGTGCTTGCGTAATCGGTTGAATGCGCTGCATCGCATGCGAGCCTCCGGCCAGGGAGCCTCAGAGATCCCCGCCGAAGGAGACACCGAGCGCCTCGGCCGCCGAGGCGAAGAGTCGGTCTTCGTACGCAGGCGGTAGGGGATCGGAGAGCATCTCACTGCTCGGCAGGGTAAGTCGGCGGGTCCGCCCGGACGTGGCCGTGGTGCCCGCACCCATGGTCACGTCATCGCGCGCACCATCCTGGTTCGCAGCGAGGAGCGCTTCGACATCGACCAGCGCGTTGAAGCCACGGCTGGTGGACGAGAGGAGCAGCCACCGCACCGGCCCTGGCTGATCCCCGACTCCGTCGAGCAGGATTCGCATCGACATGAACTGGCGCGCCATCTTCGAGACGTCGTGCAGCCTGTCCGCGTAGATCGGGTAGGGCGACCAGTGACACTGGGTGGCAGCTGCCAGCGGACCGATCCGGACTCTCAAGGTGAAGAAGTAGCTGTTGATGCCGTGCCCGTAGTGACCGAACGTGAAGACGGGATCGCCCCCGTCCCCAGCGACCAGGTCCTGCCAGCACCCCGAGAACAGGTAGTGCGCCTTCGCATCGATCGGCTCGGTCCCCCACTGGAGGTCACCGCGCGCCTCCACGCGGTCCCGGAGTGATCGCGGCACGGGCGGTGACGGTAGGCATCGGCGGCCCATGGCCCGGTAGAGATCCGTGACCGCCGGTGGGAGTTCGTCAGGCACGTCATCGTCGCCGAGAGGTTCGTCAGGGTCGGGTACGTGCTCATCCATGCCCGCATCGTCGCGGATGGCTGTGACAGTCCCCACGTGGATCCCGGCCGGAAGACAGGTGACCGACGGTCGTGTCACAGCCCCGGGTGAGACTCATGACCGTGACGAGCACGCTGGAGCGACCGGATCGTCGGACCGGCCCGCACCTGGGAGGTCGGACGTTGGGCGTGATCGTGACCGGATCGTTGACGGGCGTTCCAGCGGGGATCGTCGCCATCGTGCTCGACGATCTGCTCGCGGAGTGCACGAGCGACGGCACCCGAATGGTGGTCGTTGAAGGTGGCATGTCCGGTGCCGATGCGGGGGCCCGCAGGTGGGCCGCCAGCTATCGGCACGCCGCCGGGCACATCCAGATCGCCCCCGACTGGCGTCGGTACGGCGGTTCCGCGTACCGGGTCGCGAACCAGCTGATGCTCGATGTCGTGCGCCCGGCGCTCGTCTTGGCGTTCAGCCAGTCGATCGGCACCTGCTACCGGGCCCGGGACCTGATCGCACGGGCGCACGCCGCCGCCGTTCCCTACGTGGTGCTGGGCTCCCAAGGGGTGTCCGGATCCCGCGACGGCAGTCCCATGCGGTTCCTGCCCGACCCCCCTCCCGGAGCCGATGGGCAGCAGGTGTTCTTCGACGGGTTCGGCACGCCGTCGGATGCATGGCGGCGCCGGTCTGCCAGGGAAGCCTGCTCCCTCCTGCGAAGAGGCGATTGATGAGGGGTCCGGATGCTGGCGGGAGTCGGACGCCGTGAGCTTGCAGTTACACCCTGGTGACCGGCTCACGCAGCCCTTTTGGAGGCGCTGTCTGCCATGGCCGGTCTTGTCGAGGCGGGGGCCCCTGCCGACGGCGAGCGACCAGACCGTCCCGAACGGAACGGACACATGGATCCGTCGAGCACGCTGGCAGTGTCGCTGCGGCAGGACCCGCCCAGCGCCACGCGCGATGAACGCCGAGCCGGGTGCCGGTCAGGGGGCTACTCCAACCGTCTGACCTGGGGGTGTGCCGAGAGCGGGCGACGGGAATCGAACCCGCGTTCTCAGCTTGGGAAGCTGATGTTCTGCCTCTGAACTACGCCCGCAGAAGGTGGGCGACACCTTACTTCCTCTGCTGCCGCCACGGCACAGCCCCGGCTTGGCCACACACCCCACACACCCCACACACCCCACACCCCCCGCACCCACCTCACCCACCTCACCCCGGGATCCGGTCCGGTTGGGCCAGCGCCAGCATGGCCGCCCGGTCCGCCGGCAGCACGAACCCGGCGGCGATGGCCGCGTCCGTCGACGTCGTGTACGCCGCCAGGTACGCGCTCCTCGACGGGTACAGCTGGGCCAGCCGCGACGCCGGCAGCGGTGTCGTCGAGCCGGCCAGCAGGCAGGCCACCGACCCGCCCGGTCCCGGCTGCCCCGACAGGACGTCGACGGGGACGTCGACCAGCGGGGTGCGGATCCCGCCCTCGATGATCCCGTCCGAGTTCCGCACGTACTTCCCGCCGGCGATGGCGAAGCGCGGCCCGTGCGGTGGTGCCGCCCCGCCACGTGCCCACGTGTCGAGGTGTGCCAGCGCCGAGCGCACGACGAACGCGTCGGGTCCGGCGTTCACCGGCTCGGAGCAGCCGAACAGCGTGGCCACCGCACCCAGCTGGGCCAGGTCGACGTGCGCCGTGCCCGCCACCTCCCACGTACGGATCCTGGACGTGTCGGGCTGGCTGGCCGGCAGGTAGTCGAGCAGCCCGACCACGTCGGACTCCGTCTCCACCATCAGCACCGGCGCATGCAGGTCGGTGCGGATGCGCGTCGGCGGGCCGGTGAGCCCCTGGGTGATGTCGATCCCCGTGCCCGGGCTCCCCAGCGGTGCCGCCGACCCCGACCGGCTGTGGATGAGGAACCCGTCGTACATGTGCTCCAGGGGCTGGACCCCGTCGACGTAGGTGGTGAGCATGATGGCCGACTGCGACTCGCCCGCGGCCAGCAGCACCTTCGGGTGCAGCGGCCCCAACGGGTCCACCGCCCCGGGGTTCCGGAGGAGCCGACCCACCTGGGTGAAGATGTCGTAGGAGAAGGCATCGCCCGGGTGGTGGAGATGGCCGTAGCGGGCGGGGTCGACGTGCACGAGCCCCTTGCCGGCGCCGCCCAGGTTGCTGACCGGCGTCTGGACCGCCACCGGCCCGCCGTCGACCCCGATGTACTGGGCCGACACCCCCACCCACGCGTAGCCGGCCCGGATGAGCTCGGGTGCCAGATAGGTGTAGTCGGGTGCCGCGTCCAGCCCCCCGCTGACGTTCAGCCACTCCACCACCACCGTGCCGTTGAATTTCGACTCGGGCGGGCGGCGCACCACGATGCGGGTCTCGTAGGAGGCCGTCCCCGCCGGCGCCAGGTGGAACCTGCCGTCGGAGGGCAGGGTCCCGACCGCCCGGTAGGAGGTGGCGGTGCCGGCCACCGAGTACTCCGCCTCCACCCACCCCGCCGGGAGGGCCGGCACGGATCCGGCGGAGACGAGGTCGATCCCGTTGCCGCCCGTCAGGGGGGCGGCCACCGGCACCGGTCCGCGGGCTGGCGTCACCCGCCCGGCGATGAGGTGGACCCCGGTCGTCGTCGCCGGTCCCGCCGAGCCCGAACCGCACGCCGCTGCCGCTCCGGCCGCGGCCAGGACGAGCCCCGCCGCCGCCCACCGAGTCCAGCCCATGGTTCCCTCCCCGATCGAGCCGTTCGCCCGTCGCCGACCCGGTCCAGACCCTAGATGAGCGGCGGCGGCGCAACCGCCCCGCCCCCCCGCCGGCCGGACTTCCCCCGGGGGTCCGATGGCCCACTATCGTCTATCCGGCATGGTGCTCTCCGACCGTTCCATCCGCGAGGCGCTCGACGCCGGCCGCATCGTGATCGACCCCCTCGGGGAGGGGTGCGTCCAGCCGTCCTCGGTCGACCTCCACGTCGACCAGTACTTCCGGATCTTCCGCAACCACACCAGCCGCGTCATCGACGTGCGCGAGGACCAAGAGGACCTGACCGAGCTGGTCGACATCGGCACCGAGGACCCGCTCATCCTCCACCCCGGCGAGTTCCTCCTCGGCTCCACCAAGGAGCGCGTCGCCCTGCCCGACGACCTCGTCGGCCGCCTCGAGGGCAAGTCGTCCCTCGGCCGGCTGGGCCTCCTCATCCACTCGACGGCCGGCTTCGTCGACGCCGGCTGGGACGGGCACCTCACGCTCGAGCTCTCCAACGTCGCCAACCTGCCCATCACCGTCTACCCGGGCATGAAGATCGGCCAGATCAGCTTCCTCGAGATGACGACGGCAGCCGAACACCCCTACGGTTCCTCCGAGCTGGGCTCCAAGTACCAGGGGCAGTGGGGACCGACGCCCAGCCGCTACGCCGACAATTTCCGCCGGTGATGCCGCAGCTCCGGGCCCGTCCCGACGCCGCGGCGCGCCACCCGTTCTCGTAGTCCCACCCACAGGAGGACGCAGTGCCTATCAGGATCGCTCTCGGCATGGGGATCACGGTGGTGATGTTCGCCATCGCCGGCCGCCGCTTCTACTGGCTCTTCCGTCTCATCTCGTCCGGTCAGCCGGCTCCCGACCGCTTCAAAGGCATGGGGCAGCGGATCAAGGCCGAGATCGTGGAGGTCGGCGGCCAGCGCAAGCTCTTCAAGTGGACGGTGCCGGGCCTGGCCCACGCCTTCACCTTCTGGGGCTTCACCATCCTCATCCTCACCATCATCGAGGCCTACGGGGACCTCTTCCAGCGTGACTTCCACATCCCGGGCATCGGGACCTGGTCGTTCATCGGGCTGGTCGAGGACTTCTTCGCCGTGGCCGTGCTCGCCGCACTGGTGGTCTTCACCATCATCCGCGTCAAGCACGCCCCGTCACGTGAGGAGCGCAAGTCCCGGTTCTTCGGTTCCCACAACGAGGCGGCCGCCCTCGTGCTGGTGCTGATCGGCGCGGTCATCGTCTCCCTCCTCCTCTACCGGGCCGCCCAGGTCAACACGGGCAACTTCCCCTACTCGAACTGGGCGTTCGCCTCCCACCTCATCGCCCACTGGCTCCACCCGCTCGGCACCGGGGTGAACAGCGTGATCGAGACCACCGCCCTCATCGTGAACGTGGCGGTGATCGCCGGGTTCCTCGTCTTCGTCTCCTACTCGAAGCACCTCCACATCTTCATGGCTCCCATCAACGTGGCCACCTCGCGCCGCCCCCGTGCCCTCGGGGCGCTGGCCTCCACTCCCGACATGTCGATGGAGGACGTGCGGGACGAGGACGAGGTGGTCTTCGGCGCCGGCCGCATCGAGGACTTCAGCTGGAAGCAGCTGCTCGACATGGCCACCTGCACCGAGTGCGGCCGTTGCCAGTCGCAGTGCCCGGCCTGGAACACGGGCAAGCCGCTGTCGCCCAAGCTCGTGATCATGGGTCTGCGGGACAACCTGTTCGCGTCGGCGTCGCGGGTCCTCGAGCGCGACCGTGCCGCCGGCGTGGAGGTGGACACCCTGGTGCCCTCGGTGATCGACCCGGACGTGCTGTGGTCGTGCACCACGTGCGGTGCCTGCGTCGAGCAGTGCCCGGTCGACATCGAGCACGTCGACACCATCGTCGACATGCGCCGCTACGAGGTGCTGATGGAGTCGCGGTTCCCGACCGAGGCCGGCCTCATGCTGCGCAACGTCGAGAACCAGGGCGACCCGTGGGGGCTCGGCGCCGCCAAGCGCACCGACTGGACCGACGCGCTCGACTTCGAGATCCCGGTGGTGAAGGGCGCCATCCCCGACGACGTCGAGTACCTCTACTGGGTCGGCTGCGCCGGCGCGCTCGACGAGCGGGCCCGCAAGGGGACCCAGGCGACGGCGCGGATGCTGCGCCGCGCCGGGGTGACGTTCGCCATCCTCGGGCCGAAGGAGAGTTGCACCGGCGATCCGGTCCGGCGGCTCGGGAACGAGTATCTCTTCCAGGAGCAGGCCCGGGCCAACATCGAGACCCTCGAGTCGGCCGGTGTGAAGAAGGTCATCGCCTCGTGCCCGCACTGCTTCAACACCCTGGCCAACGAGTACCCGTCACTGGGCGGCAATTTCGAGGTGATCCACCACAGCCAGCTCCTCGAGCACCTGGTCTCGACGGGCCGGATCACCCCCGGGACGGGCTACACCGGCACCGTCACCTACCACGACCCGTGCTACCTGGGCCGCCACAACCGCGTCTTCGACGAGCCGCGCTCGGTCATCGACGCCATCCCGGGGGCCACGCAGGTGGAGATGGCCCGCCACCGCGAGAAGGGCTTCTGCTGCGGGGCCGGCGGCGCCCGCATGTGGCTCGAGGAGAACATCGGGACCCGGGTCAACATGGAGCGGACCCGCGAGGCCCTCGGCACGGGCGCCGACGTGGTCTCCACCGCCTGCCCGTACTGCATGATCATGATCGACGACGCGGTGAAGGCCAACCAGAAGGAGGACGAGGTGCGGGTCCTCGACCTCGCCCAGCTGGTGGAGGAGTCGCTGGCCGAGCCGGTCGGTGCGGCCGGCGCCGGGAGCGCCCCGGCCGGCGGGGAGGACGCGGCGCCGGCGTGAGCACGGCGGTCCGCCGTCCACGCCGTCCGCGGCGGTCCGCCGTCCACGGCGGCCGGGTCGCCGGTCAGTGGAAGGCGCGTGCGTCCGCGTCGCGGAGGCGGCTGGCCGTCGCCGACAGCAGTTTGCGGGCGATGGCCGGCATCGACTCGAGGATGGCGTTGAACTGGCGCTGGCCCAGCACGAGGATCTGCAGTTCGGTATCCGAGATCACCGTCGCCGACCGGGGCTTGCGGTCGAGCAGGGCCAGCTCGCCGAAGTAGTCCCCGGGCCCCAGCGTGGCCACCTTGCGGCCCTTGCGGCGCACGCTGGCCGTGCCGGACACGATGACGAAGAACTCGCGTCCGATGGCGCCCTCCTCGCACAGGACCTTGCCGGCGGGGACGGTCAGCTCGTCGAGCGCACCTCGGATCTTGCGGATCTCCGAAGCGCTGCACCCCGAGAAGAGCCAGATCGACTTCAGGTCGAGGTTCGCGACGTGGCGTGCCATGGTCGAAGGGTAGCCGTCGCTCCGCGGTCGCGCCGGCTGACCGGCACGGGACGGCTGGTACCATCACGACTTCGTCGAGGCCGGACGGACGACCGTGCCGCACCGCCGACGAGGGATGCCGCGCAGGCGGCGAAGGGTGCGTGATCGATGAGCCCTCCAGATCCGACCGGCGTCGGACGGGCCGGTGAGGCGGCCGCCGAAGGTCCGACCACCCTGCGGGGCGCGAGCGTCGAGATCGACGCCCGCCGGGCGGGCCGCCTGGCCGTCGCGCTCGCCGTGGTCGGTCTCGTCAGTGTCGCCGTGGTGCTCGCAGGTGCCGGCCTCCAGAAGAACGCGCAGATCGCCAGCCTCCGCGATCACGGTGTCCCGGTCCGGGCCACGGTCACGCGGTGCGTGAGCCTGGTCGGGGGCAGCGGGAGCAACGTCGCCGGCTTCTCCTGCACGGCCCGCTACACGGTGGGCGGCCGCACCTTCCGGGCGGACGTCCCCGGCTCGGCGGCTCACGAGGTCGGTGACGCGATCGACGGGGTCACCGTCCCCGGCGACCCCGCCCTGTTCTCGACGCCGCAGGCGGTCGCCTCGTCGCGTCCGTCGGCCCGGGTGCTCCTGGCTCCCGGTGCGCTGCTCCTCGCTGCGATCGCGATCGTCGCCGTGCCCGCCGTGCGTCGCTTCCGGCGCCGTGCCCCGTCACGTACCGCGGACGGGACGGGGGCGTCCGGGACCCGGGCTACCCTGTCGCATGGCCGCTCCTGATCACGGCACCGACGGCGGCGGGGGCGACCCGGCCGGCCTGTGGGAACGGTTCCTCAGGTGGGCGCAGCGCCCGGCGCCCGAGGGCGCGGGGCCGGCGCGTTCCGGCCAGATGCTCCCCGACAGCCCGGAGGACCTCGAGGCGGTCAGCCGGTTCGCCGACGACAGGGAGCGCCTGATCGGCCTGATGGCGGCGCCCATCGCCGGCATGATCGCCGTGGTCATCACGTCCAGCCTCATCGCCAACGACCCGAAGGCGGTCACCGCCGCCGGTGTGGTGAACAAGGCGCACGTGGCCCCCTCGCTGTACCTCGAGGTCGGCGCCGTCTCCCTCGCCTTGGCACTGGCGATGCTGGCGACCGCCTGGTTCCGCAAGCGCCTCTACCTGGGGATCACCATGGCGCTCTACGGACTGTCGGTCTTCAACCTCCACTTCTGGGGGTTCGGCGTGCCCTTCATCATCGGCGGATCGTGGTACCTGGTGCGGGCCTACCGGATCCAGCAGAGGTTGAAGACGGCACGCGCCGCCGGGAGCGGTGGGGGACCGCGTTCGTCGCCCGGCGCCTCCAAGCGCTACACCCCGCCCCGGAAGCGCCCGCCGAAGGGCACGCCCGGCGGCGACCGGCCCGCCGAGTAGGGCCCCCGGTCGTGCCCGCGGACGGCTACCGGGTGCCGACGCCGCCGGTCCCGTCCGGTCGTGCTCCCCAATTCACACGCTGGTAACACGCGGGTGACCGGGCCGAAACGCCGGCGATGCATGGTTGGGTCCGGAAGAGCGCACCTCGGCGCATCTGCCCGGACCGCCCACCGCCGTGCGGCCGCGCCGATGCACCCGGGTGTGCGGAGCATCCCTCAGGAGAGGAGCACGACGACAGTGCTAGCCGCGCTAACACAGGTCCCATATCCGAGCTGGCTCAATCCGGGCGACAACACGTGGCAGCTGGTGGCGGCGA
>JAJZAC010000091.1 GCA_021799615.1 Actinomycetes bacterium | reverse complement strand
AGCAACGCTTGAGCGACTCGCTCCTCCCCTTCCTCGCCGTCGCCCTCTTCGGCCCAGAGCGCACCGACTACTGGCGCACCTGCCTCGACGCCACCGCCGAGCCCGAGCGCGCCGCGCCAGCGAGAGAGCGCGCCAGCGAGATCGAAGCCGAGATCGCCGATCTCGAACGGCGCCTCACCCGCCAGCTCGTGAACCTCGAAGCCGACGACGTGACCGCGGCATTGCGCCGCCGCGTCGGTGAACGCGTGGCGGAACTGGAGGACGCCATCGTCGTGCGGCGCGAGCGATTGGTGGCACTCGCCCGAGCCTCGGCGACAGAGGCGCCCACGTTGGCCGACGTCGCCCCGTTGCTCGACCGCCTGCCGATCCTTGCCGGCATGCTCGACGCGGCGCCCCAGGGCGAACTGCGGGCGCTGTTCGACTCGCTCCAGCTCGACGTCATCTACCGGCCGCCCGACGACGCCCTCGATGTCGCAGCCGCCCTCACGATCTCGGCAGCGAGACTGCCCAGTCCGCCGCACGCGAACGTGCGGAGGACCGGTCGGCGCCCTCGGCAGGACTCGAACCTGCGCACACGGCTCCGGAGGCCGATGCTCTATCCGCTGAGCTACGAGGGCGGGTTGCGCGTCGTACCGATCACCGCTCGGGCCGGCACGCCGCCAAGGCGCCACTCTACCTTCGCCGGAGCGACCCGTCGGTGGGTCCACCCCGTGGCGGGCCACACCGGGCGACCTGCGGCGACCGCCTATCCTCGCGGTCGCATGCCGATCCGTGACGATCTCGCCCGTGCCGTGAGCAACGCCCTCGCCCACCTCGACGCGGGCAGTGGGACGGGGATCGAGATCCCGCCCGAGGGCGTCCACCTGGAGCGCCCTGCCCGCCGGGAGCACGGCGACTGGTCGACCAACGTGGCGCTGGCCACGGCAAAGCAGGTTGGCCGCCCTCCCCGCGAGCTCGCCCAGTCCCTGGCCGACGCCCTGACGGCCGACCCCCCCCGTCACGTGGTGGGCGTCGAGGTGGCCGGCCCGGGTTTCGTCAACTTCCGCCTGGCCGACGGGTGGTTGCACGACGCATTGGTCACGGTCGTCGCCGAAGGGGAGGCCGGGTACGCCCGACCCGATCTCGGCCACGGCGAGCGGGTCCAGGTCGAGTTCGTCTCCGCCAACCCGACCGGCCCCATCCACGTGGGCAACGGCTGGTGGGGCAGCTACGGCGACGCCCTGGCCCGGGTCCTGGCCCGCGCCGGCCACCGGGTGAGCCGGGAGTACTACGTGAACGACACCGGCGGCCAGATCCGCCGGCTGGGCGAGAGCCTGCTGGCCCGGCGGGCCGGGCGCGACGTTCCCGAGGACGGCTACGCAGGGGAGTACGTGACCCGGCTGGCCGAGCGCTACACCGGCCCCGACGACGTGACGGCCGCCGGGCGGTGGGCGGCCGACCTCATCCTGGACGACATCCGGGCCACGCTGGCCTCCATCGGGATCGTCTTCGACGAGTGGTTCTCGCAGGCATCGATCGAGGAGAGCGGCGCGGTGGAGGAGACCATCGCCCTGCTCGATGCCAAGGGGCTGGTCTTCGAACAGGACGGTGCGACCTGGTTCCGCTCCACCGAGCTCGGCGACGTCCGCGACCGGGTCCTGGTGAAGGCGAACGGCGACGCCACCTATCTGGCCGGCGACATCGCCTACCACCGCAACAAGTTCCTGGTGCGCGGCTTCGACCGGGTGATCGACGTCTTCGGCGCCGACCACCACGGCCAGGTCGCCAGCCTGATCGCCGGCGTCGAGGCCCTGGGCGTCCCGGCCGGCCGGCTCGAGGTCAAGCTGGGCCAGATGGTGTCGTTGGTCGACGGCGACGCCACCGCGAAAATGTCCAAGCGGGCCGGGAACTTCGTCACCCTCGCCTCCCTCGTGGACGACATCGGCCCCGACGCCACCCGGTTGCTCAGCCTGATGAGCTCCCTCGACCAGGCCACGTCCCTCGACCTGCCGGCCGTCCGCCAGCAGTCGATGGAGAACCCGGTGTTCTATGTGCAGTACGCCACCGCTCGTATCGCCGCCATCGGCCGGCGGGCCGCCGAACGCGGCGTCGAGCGGAGTCCGGTCGACCGGTGCGACCTGTCCCTGCTCGTCCACGAACGTGAGCTGGAGCTCCTCCGTGCCCTGGAGGAGCTCCCCGAGGTGGTGGCCGACGCCGCCGCCGACCGGGCGCCCACCAAGATCACGGCCTGGGTCCGCCGGCTGGCCGGCTGCTTCCACGGCTTCTACCACGACTGCCCCATCCTGGCCGAGGACGTGGACCCAGCCCTCGCCCAGGCCCGCCTGTGGCTGGTCGAGGCGACCCGTATCGGCTTGGCCATCGGCCTCGGGCTCCTCGGCGTGTCCGCGCCCGAGGTCATGTAGGTGTCCGGTTCCCCCGCCGCCCCCGGCGGCGACGCCGTCCCCGGCGATCCCAGCCGGGCCGGGCGGTGGACCACGCCCTCGGACCCCCTCTCGCCCCACCTCCTCCCGGCGAGCGCGTCGGTCAGTGCAGCCGGGCGCCTGACCGTGGGGGGCGTGGACCTCGTCGAGCTGGCCCAGGAGCACGGCACCCCGCTGTTCGTCTACGACGAGGAGCACCTGCGCACCCGCTGCCGCGAGGCGGTGGCGGCCTGGGGGGACGGGGTCGCCTACGCAACCAAGGCCTTCCTGTGCCTGGCCATGGCCCGGCTGGCCCACGAGGAGGGGATGGTCCTCGACGTGGCTACCGGGGGCGAGCTCCACGTCGCCCTGGCCGCCGGCGTCCCTGCCGATCGTCTGGTGCTGCACGGCAGCAACAAGTCGGAGGCCGAACTGGCTGCCGCCCTGGCCGCCGGCATCGGGCGCATCGTGGTGGACTCCTTCGACGAGCTGGACCGGATCGACCGCCTGATGCGATCGGGTCTCGGGGACGTGGGCCCGGACGGTGCGGGCGGGCGCCAGCCCCCGGCGCCCCGGGTGCTGGCCCGGGTCACCCCGGGGATCGAAGCGCACACCCACGAGTTCGTCCGGACCGGGCAGGACGACTCGAAGTTCGGCTTCGGCGTGGCGTCGGGGGCGGCCGACGCCGCCGTCGAGCGCCTGGTCGCCATGGATGCCGCCGGCACGGTGCGTTTCGTGGGTCTCCACGCCCACATCGGGAGCCAGGTGTTCGCGTCCGAGTCGTTCGCCGCCGAGGTCGAGGTGCTGGCCGAGTACGCCAATCCGCTGGGCCTGCCCGAGCTGGTGATCGGCGGTGGGCTCGGCGTCCCCTACGTGAACGGCGAGACGGCGCCCACCATCACC
This sequence comes from Actinomycetes bacterium, assembly GCA_021799615.1. Lineage (GTDB taxonomy): Bacteria > Actinomycetota > Acidimicrobiia > Acidimicrobiales > RAAP-2 > JAJZDI01. Next base: position 6,774 of record JAJZAC010000091.1, on the reverse strand, counting down.
GAGTGGGCGGCAACCGTGCATGCCGCCTGCAGGCGCACGGGTGTGCCGTCCTCGGTCCGGGTGACGGCCGAGCCGGGCCGGGCCATCGTAGCCACTGCCGGCATCACCCTCTACACGGTGGGGACGATCAAGGACGTGCCCGGACACCGCACCTACGTCTCGGTCGACGGTGGCATGAGCGACAATCCCCGACCGGTTCTCTACGGGAGCGGCTACGAGGCGTTCCTGCCGCGTGCGCCCTGGGCTCCCCGACCCCGGCGCGTCCGGGTGGTCGGGAAGCACTGCGAGTCCGGCGACGTCGTGGTGGCCGACGGTTGCGTGCCCGAGGACCTGGCCGTGGGCGACGTGCTGGCCACGCCGGTGACCGGTGCCTACGGGCATTCGATGGCCTCCAACTACAACAAGGTGCCCCGCCCCGCCGTGGTCTTCGTGGCCGGCGGGCGCACCCGGACGGTGGTCCGCCGCGAGACCTTCGACGACCTGGTGCGCCTCGACGTCCTCCCGCCGGGTACCGGCGGTCCGCCGCCCGGCGATAGCGTGACCGGATGAGCACGGCCGACCGACCGACCCCGCCGGATCGGCGGCGCGTGGGCGTCGCCCTGCTCGGCTGCGGGAACGTGGGCGCCGCGCTGGTCGGCCTCCTCCTCGACCGCGGCGACGCCCTCGCCGTCCAGAGTGGGGCCCAGCTCGAGCTGACCGGCATCGCGGTGGCCGACCCGTCGCGGCCCCGCCCCGTCCACGTCCCCACCGAGTTGCTGACCGGGGACGCCGCCGGCATGGTGGCCGACCCGTCGGTCGACGTCGTGGTCGAGCTGATGGGCGGGCTCGAGCCAGCCGGGACACTGGTCCGGGCATCCCTCGACGCCGGCAAGCCGGTGGTCACGGCCAACAAGGCGTTGCTGGCATCGCCCGCCGGCATGGCGCTGCGCGCGCTGGCCCGTGAGCGGGGGGTCGACCTGCTCTACGAGGCATCGGTGGCCGGCGCCATCCCGCTCGTGCGGGCACTGCGCGAGTCGCTGACCGGCGAGCGGATCGACCGGGTGCTCGGGATCGTCAACGGCACGACCAACTTCATCCTCACCCGGATGGCGAGCGACGGTGCCGCCTACGGCGCGGCCCTGTCGGAGGCCCAGTCCCTGGGGCTCGCCGAGGCCGACCCGACGGCGGACGTCGCCGGGCACGACGCGGCGGCGAAGGCGGCCATCCTCGCCGGCGTCGCCTTCGGCTACGACGTGGCCGGCGCCGACGTGTACTGCGAGGGGATCACCGGCATCGACCCCGCCCTGGTCGCCTTCGCCGGTCGGCTGGGCCATGCCGTGAAGCTGCTCGCGGTGGTGGAGCGGGTGACCGCCGCCGGGGGGCCGCCCGCCGCCTCCGATCCCGGCGAGCTGTCGGTCCGGGTCCACCCCGCCCTCGTTCCCACGTCCCACCCGCTGGCCTCGGTCAACGGCGCCTTCAACGCGGTGTTCATCGAGGGCGAGGCGGCAGGCGAGCTGATGCTCTATGGCCAGGGAGCCGGCGGGCTGCCCACCGCCTCGGCCGTCCTCGGCGACCTGATCGACGCAACCCGCAACCTGGTGGCCGGCACCACCGCGCCGGCACCGGAGCGCACCCCCGCCCGGCTCCACCCGTCCGCCGAACTGCGCAGTGCGTGCTGCCTGTCGGTGGAGGTGGACGACGAGCCCGGGGTGTTGGCCTCGGTGACGGCCGCGTTCGGTGCCCATGGCGTCTCTATCCGGTCGATGGAGCAGCACGACGGGCCGGCCAGTGGCCGGGCACGGCTGGTGTTCCTCACCCACCTGGCCCGTTGGGGCGCCCTGTCCGCCACGATCGAGGACCTGGCCGGCCTCGACACGGTCGAACGGGTCGGCCCGGCCGTCCCCGTCCTCGACGTGCCCGTCCCCGAAGGAGGTCCCCGGTGACCGGAGGCTCGCGAGCCTGGCGAGGCGTGATCGAGGAGTACCGGGACCACCTCCCGGTGACCGACACCACCCCCGTGGTCACCCTGCTCGAGGGGGGCACGCCCCTGCTGCCGGCCCCCCGGCTCTCCGAACGGGTGGGCGCCCGCGTGCTACTCAAGGTCGAAGGGGCCAACCCGACCGGCTCCTTCAAGGACCGGGGCATGACGGTGGCCATCACCAAGGCGTGCGAGGAGGGGGCGAAGGCGGTGGTCTGCGCGTCGACGGGCAACACGTCGGCGTCGGCCGCCGCGTTCGCCGCACGGGCCGGGTTGACCTGTGCGGTGCTCATCCCCGAAGGCCACATCGCCCTGGGCAAGCTGGCCCAGGCTCTCGTCCACGGGGCGAAGGTCCTCCAGGTGCGAGGCAACTTCGACGAGGCGCTCACCATCGTCCGTGAGCTGGGTGAGCGGGCGCCGGTCACGGTGGTCAACTCGGTCAACCCGTACCGGATCGAGGGCCAGAAGACGGGGGCCTTCGAGATCGTCGACGAGCTGGGGGACGCCCCCGACGTCCACTGCATCCCGGTGGGCAACGCGGGCAACATCACCGCCTACTGGAAGGGGTACCTGGAGTACCGCGAGGCCGGCCGGTCGACCCGGCTTCCCCGCATGCTGGGCTACCAGGCCGCCGGTGCGGCGCCGATCGTGGCGGGCCACCCCGTCGAGCATCCCGAGACGGTGGCCACCGCCATCCGGATCGGCAACCCGGCCAGCTGGTACGGCGCCACCTCGGCAGCCAGCGAGTCGGGCGGCGGGATCACCGCGGTCACCGACGACGAGATCCTGGCCGCTTACCGTTTCCTCGCCACCGAGGAGTCGGTGTTCTGCGAGCCGGCCTCGGCCGCCTCGGTCGCCGGGCTGTTGGCGACGGGCCTCCCATCGGACCTCGGGCCGTCAGCCACCGTGGTCTGCGTGCTCACCGGTCACGGGCTGAAGGACCCCGATATCGCCATCAGCCAGATCTCCGTTCCCACCGCCGTCGACGCGTCGCTCCAGGCGGTCGTGGAGGAGCTCGGGCTCTGAACCGGCCCGGCTCCGGCCCGGTGCCATGTCCGGTCGGGTGGGGGAATGTTGCCCACCTGCGGCGTTGCCGCTAACATAGGGGTACCACCACCTATGCCGCAGTCCGTTCCTGAGGGGACCGACGCGGTGGGCGGGATCCGCTGGAACCCTGAAGATCGTCGCGTCCAGCCCGCATCTGGCAGTGGGGGGAGTCGTGGTCCGGACATTCGGACCGGCTCCCGATCCTTGATTCTCCGGCCGTTGGCGACGAACCCGGCCCACGAGGAAAGTCAGCGAGGAGGCCGATGACTGCGGAACAGCAGCTCGAGCGCTCGGTATTGGAAGGCAAGGAGCGCGATGAGCTCCATGCCATTGCGAAGTCGCTCTCGGTCAAGACGACGTCGCGCACGAAAAAGGCGGACATGATCGACGGGATCCTGCAGGCCGCGGGCGTCATCGTGGCGCCGGCACCCGGCGTCGAGAGCCCGGCGAACGGCAACGGCAACGGTGCGTCGAACGGCAACGGCAACGGTGCGTCGAACGGCCACGGCAACGGTGCGTCGAACGGCCACGGTGTGTCGAACGACCACGAGTCAGGAGGCGGCGCGTCCGTCGCCACCGGTGTGGCGGACGGCGCGCCGGACGAGGCGGAGCCGACCGCACCGGCCAGGACCCGCGTCCGCCGGCCGTCGCCGGTTGGGCAGTCCTTCGGACCGGACGACGACGCGCACTCAGCGGGCGCGGACACCGGCGACACCACCGGGGCCGAGGCGCCGGATGCCAGCGGGAACGGGCGTGCCGGTGGGGCCGACGGCGCCGGGGAGCCGGCCGCAGCGGGCCCCGAAGCGAGCGCCCAGGGGGCGCGGGGCACATCCGGCGGTGCACCGCAGGCCACAGGCGGCCAAGGCGGCCGCGGGAACCAGCAGGCCAGCCAGCAACGGAGCCAGTCCGGCCAGCGGGGCCCGGGCAACCAGAACAACCAGGGCAACCAGAACAACCAGGGCAGCCAGAACAGCCAGGGAGGGCAGGCGGAGCCGGGGAACCGCCGCAGCAACCGCCGGCGCCGTGGGCGTGAGCGCCAGGGCGGAGCCGAGCGCGATCTGCAGGGCAGCGGCCAGGAGCAGCAGTACCAGGGTGAGCTCATCCCGGTCCAGGGGCTTCTCGACCTGCGGGACGAGGGCTACGGGTTCCTGCGGTGCGACGGCTACCTACCCAGCGGCAAGGACGTCTACGTCTCGATCAGCCAGGCCAGGCGGTTCGCCCTGCGGCGGGGCGATTTCGTCGAAGGTGCCTTCCGGCCGGCCGGGAACACCGAGAAGTACCCGGCGCTCCTGCGGATCGACCGGGTGTCCGGCCTCGACCCCGAGGTGGCCCGCAACCGGCCCCGCTTCGAGGACCTCACCCCGTTGTTCCCCGACGAGAAGCTCAGGCTCGAGATGCCGGGCGACAAGGAGAACATGACGGCAAGGATCGTCGACCTCCTGTCGCCGATCGGCAAGGGTCAGCGCGGGCTCATCGTCTCGCCCCCGAAGGCGGGCAAGACGACGGTGATGAAGCAGATCGCCCATTCGATCGAGGCCAACAACCCGGACATCCACCTCATGGTCCTCCTGGTCGACGAGCGTCCCGAGGAGGTCACCGACATGCGCCGTTCGGTGCGTGGCGAGGTGGTGGCGTCGACCTTCGACCGACCGGCCGACGAGCACACCACCGTGGCCGAGCTGGCCATCGAGCGGGCCAAGCGTCTGGTGGAAATGGGGCGTGACGTCGTCATCATCCTCGACGGCATCACCCGTCTGGCCCGGGCCTACAACCTGGCCCAGCCGGCCACCGGCCGGATCATGTCCGGCGGTGTCGACTCGGGAGCGCTGTACCCGCCGAAGAAGTTCTTCGGCGCGGCGCGCAACATCGAGGAGGGCGGTTCCCTGACGATCCTCGCCACCGCCCTCGTCGAGACCGGTTCGAAGATGGACGAGGTCATCTTCGAGGAGTTCAAGGGGACCGGCAACATGGAGCTGCGGCTCGACCGGCGCCTGGCCGAGCGCCGCCTGTATCCGTCGATCGACGTCAACGCCAGCTCGACCCGCCACGAGGAGCTCCTCTTCGACCGTTCCCAGCTCCAGCAGGTCTGGAAGCTGCGGCGGGTGCTCAACGCGCTGGCCAACGAGGGGAGCGCGGCGGCCGGACTCGAGCTGCTGATGGACAAGATCCGGACGACCCGGAGCAACGACGAGTTCCTCGCCGAGATCGCCAAGGGCCCGGCCGCGCCGAACTGAGGCACCGGCAACTACACTCGTCCCGCCACCCAATCCGGAGAGAACGATGAAGACCGACATCCATCCCGACTACGTCGAGGCGACCGTGCGTTGCTCGTGCGGCAACACCTTCACCACCCGCTCGACCAAGTCCGACATCCACCTCGAACTGTGCAACGAATGCCACCCGTTCTTCACCGGGAAGCAGAAGCTCGTCGACTCCGGCGGGCGCGTGGAGCGGTTCCAGCGGCGCTACGCCCGTACGGCGACCCGCAAGAAGAAGGACTGACACCCGAGGCACACCGCCCGGCCAACCCGTGTCAAGTCGATCCGGCGGCGTGCCGAGGTGTAGTGCATGAGGCGTCGACGGGCGGCACTTGCCATGGCGATCCTCGCCGTTGCCTCGGCGGGCGTGGCCGGGGTTGCGGTTCCGGCGCCGTCCGCTGGCGCCGCGAGCGCCCCGCCCGTCGGTCGTGCACCGGTCACGGTGCGGCCGGCCGGACAACTCGACCCGCAGGGTCCTGCTGGTCCGCATGCGGAGGCCACCGGTTCTCGGGTCGTCGCGCCTCGCGACTCGGTGGCCGTGTCGGCCATCGCCGCCGACACCGTCATCGCCCGCGCCGAATCGTGGACGAGCGTGAACATGCCCTACAGCCAGACGACTTACGTGGGCGGGTATCGCACCGACTGCTCGGGGTTCGTCTCCATGGCGTGGGGACTGGTCGGCACCTACGGCGAGCCGATCTCTCTCACCACGCAGACGCTGCCGTCGGTGGCCGCCCAGATCGCCCCCGGGCAATTGCTGCCCGGTGACATCCTCGACTACAACAGCACGGCCGATCCGGTGAACGGCTCCCACGTGGTCCTCTTCGGGGGCTGGGTCGACGCCTCCGAGCAGTACTACTACGGCCTTGAGGAGGCGGGAGACGTCGGTGCCGTCGTCCACATCATCCCGTTCCCCTACTGGCCCGGTGTCATGGACGGGACGTCGTCGTGGGTGCCGTACCGCTACACCGGCATCGTCGACGACCTGCCGGCCGTGCCGCCGGTACCGCTCTCGGTCCCGTACGCCCCGGGTTCGGTGTGGCAGTCGGCATGGGGCGACGGCACGGTGACCCTGGGGTGGTCGGCGGCGGTGTCGGCGTCGAGCTACGTGGTCCTGCAGGACGGTGTGGCGGTGGCCACCGCCTCGGGCACGTCGGCGACCGTCGGCGACCTGGCGCCGGACACCACGTACCAGTTCCAGGTGGAGGCGGTGAACGGCCTGGGGCCGTCGCCGCCCTCGGCACCGGCGGTGATGACCACGCCCACCGCCGCCGTGGCCGTGACGGTCGACCCGTCTGCCTCGCTCGGCGGCACGGGGTACTGGGTGGTGGCCGACGACGGCGGGGTGTTCAGCTACGGCGGCGCCCATTTCTACGGCTCCACCGGGGCGCTCCACCTGAACGCGCCGGTGGTGGGCATGGCCGCCACCCCCGACGGCGGCGGCTACTGGCTGGTGGCGGCGGACGGCGGCATCTTCTCCTTCGGCGACGCCCACTTCTACGGCTCCACCGG
>JAJZAC010000090.1 GCA_021799615.1 Actinomycetes bacterium | reverse complement strand
AGCGGACCCGGTCGCACCCGGTGCGGATCGGCATCCGGCCCGTGAGTAGGGCAGACCGGGTGGGCGTGCACTCGGCTTCCACGTTGAAGTTGGTCAGCCGGAGGCCCTGGGACGCCAGACCGTCGACACGGGGGGTGGGTGCCATGCGGGTGATCCCGCCGCCGTAACAGCCGGGATCCCCGTACCCGACATTGTCGAGCAGCATGAACACGATGTTGGGCCGGCTGGGTGCCATGGGAGTCCTCCGTGCCCGGTCGGGCGGTCGTGACCCCGGGGAGCGAGCGGTGCCACCGGAGCAGGAGCGCGACACCCGGCGCCGGGCCGTCCCCCTGCCCGGGATCCGCGCTGCGGCCCGGGATCGAGCTTCTCCCAATGGTATAGACCAGTGACCGGACCGGGGCAAGGGTCCCGAGCGTCGGTGGTGGTGGCGGCAGTGGTGATGACGGTGGTGCCGTCCGGCGGGCGGCCCGGGTGGGCCGCGGCCCGTTCCGGTCAGTCGGGTCGCTGGTTCCGGCGGTCCTCGAACGTGATGGTGACCACGTCGGAACGCCAGTGCTCCAGGTCGGCACCGACGACGTCGTCGTGGCTGTAGTGGATCCGGGTGACGTCGAGGACGGGCTGGCGGGCGGTGACCTCGAGGACGGGAGCCAGCTCGGGACCGATCACGGCGGCGGTGACCGAGATCCGGTTGTGGGTGAGCTCGACCCCGCACCGCGCGCTGGCCATGGCGAAGGAGTCCCGGAGGGGAGCGGCCAGCTCGGCGTCGGTCAACGCCTCGCGCATGTCGGTCCGGAGGTACGTGTGGGAGACGACGACCAGGCGCCCGTCGAAGAAGTACTTGCGCAGGGCGGTGAAGCGGAGCCCGGGATGGGGGGGCGGCGGCTGGCCGGCCGGATCGGTCGTCACCACGTCGATGCGCAACCGCTCGCGGGGCACGCCGGGACCGAGGATGTCGTACTCGAGGCGGGGTGGGCTCACGAACCACCCCAGGCGCTCACGGCGGTAGATGAGGCCCTGCTGAGCCAGGTACTCGAGGGCGACCCGCACAGTCGGCCGCTGCACGCCGAAGCGGTCGGCCAGGACACGCTCGGAGGGGAGCGGTGTGTGGGGCTCGACCCCGGTCCCGTACTCCTCGGTCAGGCTCCCGGCGATCTGCAACGACGGCCACTGCGGCCGGGTGGACCCGGCTGCCGGATGGCTCACAGGTACTGGGGCCGCTCGAGGGTGCGCATGGCCATTGTCTATACCACCGCCACGGCTCGACCGGCCGCGCGCGGCCGCCGGCCTGGGCGACCTCGCCGGCCTCCGGACACGCCGGTCAGCGTGCGAGCTCGTCGAGCGCGGCCCGCAACGCCGGATGGGGACGGGCAGCCGGCATGGCCGCCCGCACCCCCTTCCACGCTTCGTCGGGTGTCAGACCACGGTGGCGCACCAGCCACGCCGCGGCCACCGACGGCGTGCGGCTCTCGGCCCGGACGCAGTGGACGAACACGCGCCCGTGCTCCCGGGCGAGTGCCTCGACCGCGTCGGCCGTGTCGGCCAGGGTGAAGGCGGCGTCGGCATTGTCGGGGCCGTCCATCAGCCACACCTCGTGGTGGGTGGGACCCCGCCGCTGGTCGAGCCCGATCCGGCACAACGACACGAAGGCGTCGGCGTCGACCCGGGCCAGGCCGGCCATGTCCCCCCACTGGACACCCGGGTGACCGGCCAGCCCGACGATCGCACCACTGGGGCCCCAATCGCGCTCGTAGTAGGGCAGCAGGTCGGCGGCCAGCGGCCAGCCGATGTCGTCGGGGACGCCGCCGTTGGCGGCGAGGACGCCCAGCCGGACGAGATCGCCGTGCCCGAGGCCGCCCGGCCAACCGGCCAGCCGATACCGCCAGGCGAACGGCACCGCCGAGGCGCCGTAGCGGCCACCGAGCAGCGCGCCGGCGATGGCGGCCACCGTGTCGGTGTCGCCGCCGATGGCCACGGCGGCTCGCAGTGCGGCCTCGAGGTGGGCGGGGCCGCTCCGTGCGCGGTCCTGGGTGTCGACGATGGCCCGCCACGCCGCCTGCAGAGCGGTGACCACGAACCCGTTGGTGCCCAGCTCGTCGAGCGGTGCCCGCTCGGCACGGTCGATCAGGCCGGCCCAGTGCGCCCGCCGCTCGGGAGGCAGCAGGGGGATCCCGGCCCGTGGCCCCTCGAGGGTGCCGGCCCGCACGGCCCGGTCGATCGCCGCACACCACAGCACGCAGGCGTCCCCCGCCAGCGGGTGGGGATGGGTGAGCGAGGAGACGGCACGGGCCGCGGCAGCCAGGGTCCCGTCCTCGCCCAGGTGGGCCAGGGCCACCGGTCCCGTCCGCATGAGGCTGCCGTTGCCGGCGGCGTCGGGCCGGCTGCGCTGGTAGGCGAGCGCCGCCTCGGCCATGCCCGTCGCCCCGCCTCCCCCAGCGGCGGCCGAGAGGACGGCACCCGTCTGGATGCCGACGTCAGGTGGACCGCTCCCGTACCACCGCAGCAGGTCGGCAGCCACGGCGTCGAGACCCGCCGCCTCGTCGAGGCGCAGGCCGGCAGCCGCCGCCCGGGCCACGCACACGGACAGGTCGGTGTCGTCCGTCCACGAGCCGGCGGGCCTGCCGGTGAGCGCGCCCCGGCCCATGGCCACCTCGTCGGCCGGGCACCGTGCTCCGAATTCGTACGCGGCGCCCAGGGCGTCGCCGGCGGCCGATCCGACGAGGACCCCGGCGGCCCGGTCGAGTTGGATGGGCGTCCACCCACGGGACGGTGCCGTCATGCGCTGTCTCCTCTCGTCCTGGTGGCCACCGGCCCGCTGCCGGTCCGCCCTCGTCGTGCCACCGGTCTGCCGCCCGTCACAGGTACAGACCGACATGGGGCGCGTCGTCACCCGGCGACGGTTCCACCGACTCGAAAAAGGTGGTGCCGCCGAATTCCCGCTGGAGACGGGGCCCCCAGTGGTCGGCCAGCCAGCTGACGGCCTCGCAGGCCCGCTCCAGGGAGGAGGCGAACGCATCGCCTGCATCCACCTCGGCGGCCACCAGCACGGTCTCCCCCGTCAGGAACATGCGGGCGAAGGAGATGGAGCTGTTCAATTCGTTCAACCGCCGGGCCAGCACCGGGCTATCGGTCACGCCCCGCAGCATGGGGGAGAAGACCTCGACCGAGTGGTGGTCCTCGTCGGCCCGCACGTAGTACATGGCCGTGTCCCTCCGCACGGGGGCGTCCCCGTCCTCGTCGTGGATCACGTCGTCGACGTGGAGGAGGTCACGGAGCACCCCGTCGACCCGGGCAGCGAGAGGCGGGGTCGACGGGTGCAGCGCAACGCGCTCCAGGTGGAGCCCGCCGAAGACGACCTCGGCGCCGCCGCTCGTGTAGCCCTGGTAGACGAGCCACGACGGCACGGGCACGCCGAGGATGTCACGCACGACGGTCACGCAGCGGCCGGCGACCTCGTCCCCTGGGACGGGGAGGTCGTCATCACGCCACCATCCGGGCTCGGCCGGTTCGCCGAAGGAGCGGCCACCCCCGCCGGGAGCGAACGGAGGGTGCCACCCGGTCCGCCGCAACCGTTGTTCGGCCAGCCGGTCCAGCCGGGCCCACGCAGCCAGGCCCGAGTCGGTCGGCACGGTCGACCGGAGTCGGCCGCCGTCGACAGCGAGCTCCAGGCGCGGGCCGGCGTCCGCCCGCGTGCGGAGCACCAGGCGGTGGCCGTCCTCAAGCCCGGCGATGGCCTGCGCCAGCTCACACTCGAGACCGCCCCACGCGGCAGCCCGACTGATTCGACCCGTGATCGGGTGGTCGCTGCCTCCGTGCGCAATTCCACCGCTCTCGCTCGGCGTGTCTCCCGCCTCCGGGGTGATCTTCACGACCTCCATCGCGCCGCCTCTCCTCGTGCTCCGACGCCACATGATGCGCCGAGGCTGTGACATCCCCTGCGCCGTTCGGGGGCTGGCCCCCACGGCGGACCGGTGGACGTCCGACCGGTATCATCATTTCTCGTCACTATGACGATAATCGAGCCGATTGTTCTCGTCAAGGTGACGATTACAATCGCCGTCGTGGCGTTCGTCCCCCCCGTGGCATCGGTCGCCGTCGACCTGGTCGTGCTGACGATTCGTGACGACGACTTGTGTGCACTGCTCGTCCGGCGGGGCATCCCGCCCTTCGAGGGGCGCTGGGCCCTGCCCGGGGGGTTCGTCACCGAGGGGGAGGACCTCGTCACCGCCGCCGAGCGCGAGCTCGCCGAGGAGACGGGGCTCACCGGTGCTGACGTCCACGTGGAGCAGCTGGCCACCTACGGTGACCCCCGGCGGGACCCACGAGGACGGGTGGTGAGCGTGGCGTTCCTGGCCCTGGCTCCGTCGCTGCCCGAACCCTCCGCCGGCAGCGACGCGGCCGGTGCCCGGTGGGCTCCGGTCGCCGGCGTGCTCGGCGCCTCGGGCCGCCTGGCCTTCGACCACGCTGCGATCCTCGCTGACGGTGTCGAGCGGGCCCGCTCCAAGCTCGAGTACACCCCGCTCGGCGCCGCCTTCTGCCGCCTGGAGTTCACCATCGCCGAGTTGCGCCGCGTCTACGAGGTGGTGTGGGGGACCGCCCTCGACCCCCGGAACTTCCACCGCAAAGTCACCACCACCGAGGGATTCGTCGTCCCGACCGGGCGTCGGACCACCCGGGACGGGGGCCGGCCGGCACAGCTCTTCCGGGCGGGCTCGGCAACTGTGCTCCAGCCCCCGCTGGCACGGCCGGTCGGTCGGGGGTGAGCGAGGCGACTCAGTCGCGGAACAGCGGGGTGAAGCCGAGCTCCAGCGATCCCAGTTCGACGTCCCCCGGAGTCGCCAGGTCGAACGCCGGGTAGACGTCCACCTCAGGGTGATCGTCCACCCACATCGCCACCGCGTCCCCCCATCGCTCGTCGGCCAGCGCCCGTCGCAGGTCGTCCCTCAGGCCGGGCGCGAGTTCGCCAGCGGGGGTGCGGGCCACCACCCGTAGGGCGAGCACCCAGTTGAGGGTGGCCTCGTCCTCGGCCACGAACACCCGGGGCGGATCGTCCCGCACCACCGCGCAGGCGACGATCCTCGGCATCAGCGGGTGCCGGCCTCGCCGATCCCGGCAAGGTCGCCAGCCGACCAGAACCCGACCAGCGGACCGGCCGTCGCGCCACTGCCCGCGTAGTGCTCCAGGCGGGCACGGTCCTCATCCTCGAGCATGGCCAGTGCGTCGTAGAAGGCGCTCGGGCCGGCAGCGCGCAGGGCCACGTCCCCCTCGCTCGGCCGCCGGGGCAGGTGGGACGTGAGCAGGAGCAGCGGTGGCCCATCCGGGCCGGCTCCCCGCAGTGCGTGGGCCCGGCCCAACGCCTTCCACACCGTGTCGGTGCGCAGCAGGCCGCCCCGGTGGCTGGTGAAGGCGCCCGACACGTCGACGTACCAGCGACCGCCGGTGGCGTCCGCCACCACGAAGTTGACGCTCACCCCGGTCCGGGGAACCCGGTGGTTGCGGTGGACCACGGTGAAGCCGGCGTCTGCCAGCACCTCCTCGGCCAGCTTCTGGGCCGCCTTCCCCTCCCGCACCGCTCGGCGCTGGAAGTCGCCGGCGGCGGCCTCCGGCTCGGGGATCGGAGCGACGATCCGGGCCCGGCTCCGGCGCGCCCGGGTTGCCGGAACCGGCTCGGCAATGCCAGCTCCGGCCGCCCCAGCTCCCGCCGCTCCAGCGGTGGCGTCCACCTCGGCCAGGGCGGCTTCGACCCGGGACCGTGCGATGTCGACGTAGGTGGGCTCCAGGTCGTAGCCGACGTACCGGCGGCCCAGGCGGGCCGCGGCCACCAGCGCCGAGCCGCTACCCATGAAGGGGTCGAGCACCAGGTCGTCGCGGAACGTGTAGAGGCGGATGAGCTGCTCGGGGAGCTCGACCGGGAACGGGGCCGGGTGGCCGACCCGGCGCGCGCTCTCGGGCGGGATGTTCCACAGGTCGAGGGTGAGAGCCATGAAGTCCTCGGTGAGGACGGTGCTCTCGTAGGGCAGGCCCTCCGCCGCCCGCTCCTTGACCGAGCGGGCGCGGTCGAAGCGGCCCTTGCTGGCGATCACCACCCGCTCGGTGATGTCACGGAGCACCGGGTTGGCGGCGCTGCGGAAGGAGCCCCACGCGCACGACCCGCTGGCCCCCTCCCCCTTCTGCCAGATGAGCTCGCCCCGCAGGAGGAGGCCGAGGTCGTCCTGGAGGATGCGGATGACGTCGGCCGACAGGCTCCGGTAGGGCTTGCGGCCCAGGTTGGCCACGTTGACGGCGATGCGCCCGCCCGGCTCGAGCTTGGTCACGCACTCGGCGAACACGTCGGTCAGGAGCTGGAGGTACTCGAGGTAGGAGCCGGGCACGCCCTCGCGGTCGAGCTCCTCCTCGTAGGCCTTGCCCGCGAAGTACGGGGGGGACGTCACCACCAGGGCGACCGACCCGTCGGCCACCTCGTCCATCGACCGGGCGTCGCCGCACACGAACGGCCGGGCCACCGGCTCGGCCGGTAGCACCTCGTCGTCGTCGCTCAGCTCCGGTGCCCGGAAGCGCTCGTAGAAGGCGGTGGCGTCGTGGTTCTCACGCCGGCCGACCCCGAAATTGGACGTTGCTGTACGCCGTCGATCCACCAGGCCCTCCTCACCCGAGGCTAACGCAGGCGCACCCTACGACCGGGGTGCCACTACGGCAGCCTTGTCCCCCGGGGCCCAGGCGTCAGAACGGGTGGGTGCCGCAGCGGAACCAGTACGGGAGCACGGTGAGCGGGGCGGTCACGGTGACGGTGCCCGGGCCCTGGAGGGTGCCGCCACCCGTCCCCCCCTGGGGGGCCCAGCACCCCGGTGGCACGTAGAGGGACCGGCTGGTGGCGCCCTGGGTCACCACCGGGGCCACCAGGACATCGGTACCCAGCATCCACTGCTGGTCGGCCTGGCGGGCAGCCGTGCTGGTCGGGTCGGCCAGCCACAGGGGCCGGGTGGGAGGGATACCGGTCCGGTCGGCCTGCCGCCACAGGGACTCGATGTAGGGGGCGGCCCGCAGGTGGAGCTTCGACAGCTGGATGTAGAGGTCGAGGGTGGCCGTCCCGTACGACCAGGGGGTGTGCGTGCCGGCGATGGCCGAGCCGTGGAGGCGGAACACCGGGCTCAGCGCGGCCCACTCCGCCCACCGGTCGAACAGCTCGGCAGTGGTCGGCGGGGTGAAGATGTCGGCGTAGCCGCCGATGTCCGTCCCGTAGCCATAGGCGCCGAACAACGCCCGGTTCAGCATGTCCGAGGCGAGGGAGGCGATGCCCGACGAGTGCGTCCACGAGGTCTCCTCGTCGCCGGGGAAGTTCCCGCCCTCGTAGGCGGCCGACCCTGGCGTCCCCGAGAAGCCCGAGCGCGTGTAGAACCAGACCGTCCGACCGGGATGGTCCTTCTCGTACGCGGTGATGGCGGCCCGGGTCGCCTTGTCCACCAGCACCTGGTACTCGTTGTGCATGGTCGCCCCCGTCTGGCCGTCGGCGAAGTGCATCGAGGTGAGGACCTGCTCGCCGAAGTCGAGCATGAACCCGTCGGCGCCGAGGGAGAGCGCGTGGTCGACCTGCGCGTCCCAGAACCGCACGGCGGCCGGGTTGGTGAAGTCGAGCAGGGCGATGTCCGAACCGGACGTCCCCGCGATGGTGGCCGGCGCGCCCGACGCGTCCGTGGCCACCAGGTGGTCGGCGACCGCCGTGCTCGACGGGTCGACCCACGGGCGCAGGTAGACGAGCGGGTGGATGCCGAGCCGCTGCAGCGAGGCGATGGTCGAGGTGAGCACGGCCGGCGGGGTGGCCGAGGGGAGGTTGAGCGCGTTGTCGCCGGATGGGTCACCCCAGCCTTCGATCCGGTAGGCGGTGAGCGGTAGGTGGTACCTGGCGATGTCGGCCAGGTCGCTCGCCAGCTCCGACGCGTAGTCCGCCTTGGCGTTGGAGGAGTGGGCGAGCAGACGGTCCATCTGGGGACCGAGCGCCCACTGCGGCGGGGCCGGTTGGCGCCCGGAGAGCGAGGTCAGGGTGGCGATGTCGTGGGTGGCCGTGCCCGGCGCGACCACGACGTCGAGGCGCGAGCCCGACGTGCGTATGTTCCAGGCGTCGGGGCGGTCGGCGTCGAGGCGGAACCGGGTCAGGGTGGTGTCGGCCACGAGGAACCCGTACCCGGCCGACGACACGAACTCCGGCTGAACGTAGTAGGCGGCGGTGGCCCCGTTCGGGTAGAGGCTCTGGCCGTTGCCACCGGCTCCCGGACCGGTCAGGCCGTTGATATTCTCCTGCTCGGCCCACGAGTCGATCAGCTGCCCGCGCTGGTCGAGCCCGTCGTGGACGCCGCCGAACCCGAAGAAGCCCTCACCGGCCGGCGACGCGAAGGAGTCGCCGATCATGACCACGCCGGCGCTCGGTGAGGCCTCGACGGACAGCGCCAGCCCCTGGCCGGCGATCGACGGCGAGGCGGTGACGACCAGCTGGCGGCCGGAGGGGTCGTTGGTGGCGACGTGGGCGACCAGGTCGACACCGTGCCGGGCCACCGAGAGCACCCGCGTCGCCGCGTAGGCCGTGCCCTGGAAGGTGGCGCTCTGCAGGTCGCCGGCGAAGAAGCCGCTCGGGTACTGGCTGACCGTCTGGCTGCCGACGAGGAACGAGAGGGGCCCGTAATCGGGGGAGGCGGCCCGGTTGGGTTGGCCGGGCGGCTCCGGGTCGGTCGTCGGCGGCACGACCACCGGTGCACCCGCGGGCTGGACGGCGTCGTGGAGGACGGTCCGGCCGGCGGCATCCTCGACGCTCAACGAGAACGGGTCACGGTGGACGACGACCGCACCCCCGGCGTCGGCGAGGGTGGCCGCTGACCCGGTGATGTGCACCGACGCCCGGCCCCCGCCGGACGAGCTCGGGGGGCTCGTGGTGGAGCCGCACGCAGCCAGCAGGCCGGCGGCCAACACGCCCACCAGACCGGCCGTCGCGGCGGCACGTGCCCGGCCCGCCCCCCGATGCGGCCGCCGCAGAGGTCCCGTCGGTCCCCCGCCCTGGTTCCCGCCGCCGAACGCGCTCGTCCGCACGGACGCCCACCGTAGCAACGCGGGCCGTCGGGGGGCACCGGCCCCATGGGGGAGCCGGGGATCACGGGAGACGGCGCGCGTACCGGACGTCCTGCACGTCCTCACCCTCGACCGGGATGACCCGTCGGGCGCCGTCGGGCGTCCAACCGTCGCGCCGGTAGAAGCGGTCTGCCCGCTCGTTCCCCTCCCGCATCCACGACACGGACTGCGTCCACCCGCGGGCGACCATCCGGGTGCGGGCGTCCTCGAGCAACGAGCGGCCGATCCCCCGGCTCCACCATCCGGGGTCGATGTGGATCGAGGTCAGCTCCCCCGCCCCGGCGACGTCCGGATCGGCGGTCGGCGCGATGGTGGCGAAGCCGCAGATGCGCCCCTGCTCCTCGGCCACGACCGGGCGTGGACGGCGGCGACCTCGTGCTCCTCCCCTGTGGCCGCGCGCCGGAGGATCACCGGCCCAGTCTGGTCGTGGGGAGGGGACCGGCGCACCCCGGGTACCCGGCCCGACGGGGCGCCCGGCCGACCCACGGCCCGACGTGGACCGGGCCCGGCACACGGCTGGACCGGTGCACCCAGGCGGGTGCCGGGATGCCGGCCCTACTCCTCGTCCGAGCCGCTCCCCGTCCGCATCTTCTCGTCGATCATGGACACGACCGACGAGTCGAGCAGGGTGGTGACGTCGCCCAGGTCCCGGTGCTCGGCCACGTCGCGCAGCAGGCGTCGCATGATCTTGCCGCTCCGGGTCTTGGGAAGGTCGGGGGTGAGGAGGATCTGGCGGGGCTTGGCGATGGGGGAGATCACGGTGGCGACGTGGTTGCGCAGTTCCTGCACCAGTGCCTCTCCCTCCTCCCCCTCGACCTCGCCCTTCACCGTCACGAAGGCCACCACGGCCTGACCGGTGGTGGCGTCGCTGGCGCCGACCACGGCGGCCTCGGCCACCCGGGGATGGCTGACGAGGGCGTGCTCGATCTCGGCGGTGGAGATCCGGTGCCCCGACGCGTCCATAAAAAAGTCGACCCGGCCCAGCAGCCACAGGTCGCCGTCGTC
>JAJZAC010000015.1 GCA_021799615.1 Actinomycetes bacterium | reverse complement strand
GGTGGCAATGGCCGGCACGTCGGTGCCGCCGATGGTCACCACCGCGTGGGGATCGGCGAGCAGGTTGCCCGTCCACGCCGGGTGGTGCTCCTGTCCGAAGTTGGAGCCGACGACGACCAGGTCGTCGGCGTCGCGGGCGTAGAGGAGGGGTGTCGTGCGTGGCTGGCCGGAACGGGAGCCGCGCGTGGTCAGCAGCAGGACGGGCGCGCCCATCGGGCCGAGTGCCGTGTAGCGGCCGTGCGAGCGCTGGAGGATTCGGCGGTCGAGCGGGGTGAGCGGCCGGACCAGCCACGAGCCGGCACGGGTGGCAGCGAAGGCGACCATGGGTCCACGGAGGGGCGAGTTCTCCGAACCCCAGCGCACGTCGGGAAAGGCCATCCCCCACGGTGCCACAGACCGGCACGTCCCGCGCTCCGGCGAGGCGGGCAGGTGACCCCCGCTACGCTCGGGGTACGGCGCCCCGGCGCACGGGTCACACGCCCCGACGGTCGGGTCACGCAGCGTTTCGCACGAGGAGGCAGAGATGGGCACCACCGACGGCGAGCAACGGCTCGACGGTCACCACCGGGCGACGCTCGAGCGGCTCTTCGCCCACCCCACCAGTCACAACGTGCAGTGGCACGACGTCCTCGGCCTCCTCGAACGGGTGGGCACCGTCGAGGAACGCCACGAGGGCCGCTACTCGGTGACCGTCGGCTCCGAGACCCAGATGTTCGACGTCCTCCGCCACCGCGACCTCGACGACCAGCAGGTGGTGGACGTCCGCCGCATGCTGGCCGGTGCCGGCTACGAGCCGGACGAGGCCTGACCGCCGGCGGGCCCTCGGGTCACGACGCGCCGAGGGGCCAGCGGACCACGAACGACGTGACCGGCGAGGAGGTCTCGGCCAGGGTGGCGGCCATCGACGTGCCGCCACGGTCGCCCCGGTTGGTGTCGCCGGTCGGGTCGACGGCCGCCCCCATCACCAGGGTGCCCACCGTGCCGAAGTCGTCGAGGATCCCGTGGCGGTGCCCCCAGCAGCCGGACTGGCCGGCGCGGGTGCAGTCCAGGTTGCCGCTGCCCACGCCGTCGTCGTACATCCACCCGTAGACGGCGTCGAGACCGTTGGCCGAGCCGCCGGCCCACTCGCCGTCGGAGATGAGGTACGTCCGGCCCGGATCGGGCGGATCGTTGGCCGTCACCGCACCGTCGGTCGCGTTGGCGTCGAGCGCCGAGGTCATGCCGGCGAACGGCGCCAGACCGCGGTCGACCCGCTCCAGGTTCACGGCCACGAAGATCTGCTCGGGCACCGGCATCGACCCGAAGCCGGCGGGCAGGACCATGGGGCGCACCCCTTCGAGGGCGCGGGCGTGGTCCACGGCGGCCAGCACGGCGCCGAGGCAGCGGGCCGACGAGTCGAGGCCCGCCGGGGCGCACACCCGGGGGAAGTCGGGCTCCGGCGCCACGTTGGCCGGCGGGTCGGCGATCCCGGTCAGGGACTCGTGCGCCGGCGGCGTCCGGCTGGGGACGAGGCGGCCCCGGGCCAGGTCGGCGCGGAGCCCGGCCCAGGTGAACGGGGTGGCCCCCACCGAGGGCGTGGCCGCGAACACCACGGCCAGCGACGGGCCGCCCTGGTCGTCCGGCGAGGTGTCGGCCGTGGGGATCTCGCCGACCCCGAGCACGGCGGTGCCCGGGCCGTAGGCGGCGAGGACCCGGTGCCGGTCGGCCCAGCACCCGGTGCCGGCGGGCGTCCGGCAGCCCGGTGCTCCGCTACCGGGACCGTCCTCGTAGAGCCACTGCATGTCGGCGTCGAGCCCGTTGGCCACGCCGCCGATCCACTGGCTGGCCGCCGCCGTGACCGGCGCCCCCGGTAGCCCGGGCGCCTGGTCCCGCCGGGCCGCCGCCACCGCCAGGCGGTCGAGCGCTGCCGAGGCGCCCACGAACGGGGCGAGCCCCCGGTCGACCCGCTCCTGGTCGACCACGTCGAGCACCTGGGCGGCGATCGGCAGGCGCCCGAAGTCGGCCGGGACGGCCAGGGGGCCGAGGCCTTCGGCGGCGCGGGCATGGTCGACGGCGGCCAGGGTCACCTGCAGGCACGGCCCGTGGTCGTCGACACCGGGGGCGCACGTCTGGGTGTAGGCGGGGACCACGGGGGCGTCGGCCGGCGGGTCGGCTCGAGGACTCGGAGGGCTCGAGCACGCGCTCAGCACCGAGCCGGTCAGGACGGCGGCCAGTACGGCACCGGCGGTCGCCACCCCCCGGCGCCTCACCGGACGAGGGGCAGGCAGAAGCCGGCGATCACGACGTAGTGGAGGGCGGCACCGACGAGCGTGCAGGCGTGGAACACCTCGTGGTAGCCGAAGACGCCCGGGACCGGGTTGGGGCGCTTGGCCGCGTAGACGACGGCGCCGGCCGAGTAGGCGATACCGCCGAGGAGGAGGAGCACCGAGCCGGTCACGCGCAGCGCGTGGAACAGCGGGGGCAGGACGAGGAGCGCCGACCACCCCACCACGACGTAGGGCAGGGCCACCACCCACTTCGGGGCATCCAGCCACAGCTGCCGGAGGGCGATGCCGACCGCCGCCCCCACCCACACCGTCACCAGGAGCGCGGTGCGTGGTGTGCCGGTCAGGGCCAGCCCACCGACGGCCGTGTAGGAGCCGGCGATGGCCACGAAGATCGTCGAGTGGTCGGCACGGCGCATCCTCCGGCGCCCGGCCGGGCCCCACGTCCTGCGGTGGAACAAGGCGCTCACGCCGAAGAGCGCGACGACGGCCACGGCGTAGACGGTAACGGCGACGGTAGCGCCGGCGGTGGGTGCCGCCAGCACCAGCCCGAAGCCGGCGGCCACGGCCACGTAGGCGGCCACCTCGTGGAGGACGCCCCGCAGGCGCGGCTTGACCGCGGTGGAGGGCGGCGATGCTCCGGCCGGTGCCGGCGCGGCCGGTGCCGGCGCGGCCGGTGCCGACGGGGTCACCGGTGAGCTCCCACCGGCTCGCCCGCCACCAGGCCGGCGAACCGGCCCAGCACCCGCCGCCCGGTGGCCGTGACCTCGGCCAACCGCAACGGATCGAGTGCGGCACCCGCCGGCAGGTGCGGCGACCACGCAGCAGCCAACCCGGCGTCCACCTCGAGGTGGAACTGCAGCCCGTAGGCGCGCGCCCCGACCCGGAACGCCTGGTGGGGGTAGGCCCGGGTGGCGGCCAGGTGCACCGCCCCGTCCGGCAGCTCGAAGGTGTCGGCGTGCCAGTGCACGCACGGGACGTCGGGGAGGGCCAGGCCGCCGTACTCGGGTCCGAACAGGGGATCGCGCCGCCCGGCCGCGGTCAGGACCACGGAGCCCAGGCCCACCTCGGGTGCCCGGCCGGCGGTGACGCCGGCCCCCAGGGCGGCGGCCAGCTGTTGCGCCCCGAGGCAGATCCCGAGCACGCCGATGCCGGCGGACACCGCGTCGGCCAGCAGCACCCGCTCGGCGGCGAGCCACGGGTACGCCCCGTCGTCGTGCACCCCCATGGGACCCCCCAGGACCACCAGCCCGGCCAGGTCGCCGACCTCGGGGAGCGGCGCCCCCTCGTCCAGGCGGACCACGACGGGCTCGAGCCCGGCACCGGCCAGGGCGTCGGCGATCACGCCGGGCCCCTCGTGGGCCACGTGCTGCACCACGGCGACCCGGCCGGCCGTCACCTGCCCGCCGCTCCCGTCAGGACCGTCACCGGCAGTCCACCACCAGGAAGGCCTCGGCCAGACGCCCGTCGGGGAGCCCGCCCGCCAGGGCCGTCCCCGACATCCACGCCCGCAGCCGCTCCTCCAGCCCGTCGCCCTCGCCGATCTGGCTGGCGTGTGACCGCAGCGCCGCCAGCTTGGCGTCGAAGTGGTCGGTGACGTCGATCACCCGGTCGGGACGGGCCGTGGCCATCAGCCACAGCTCGGGCACGGTATGGGGTTCCAGGCCCTCCTCGAGCAACTCAGGATGGGCGAAGGGATTGCGGGCGTCGGGGTAGACGGCGCAGGCAGCCGCCTCGCCGGCGGCCAGGTGGTCGGGATGGCTGGCATAGATGCGGTGCCAGTCGCGCTCGGGCGACTGGGTCACCACCCGGTCCGGACGGACCTGGCGGATCACGCGGCTGATGTCGCGGCGCAGCTCGATCGACGGGGTGAGCCGACCGTCGGGGTGGCCGAGGAACCGGACGTCGCGCACGCCGAGGGCTGCGGCGGCAGCCTGCTGTTCCCGTCGGCGGGTGGCCGCCATCTCGGCCCGGCTCACCGAGCGGTCGGAACCGCCGGCGTCGCCGTCGGTGACGATGCAGTAGACGACGTCCACGCCCGCCGCCGTCCACGTGGCGACGGTGCCGGCCGCGCCGAAGTCGACGTCGTCGGGATGGGCCGTCACGACCAGGATCGTGGACACGCCGGCGAGGGCATCGCCGACCGCCGGAGCGGGCGCGGTGCTCGTCATGCCGGGCGTCGGCTCACGCCACGTCGACGCCGGGGTGCCAGCCGGCAAGGTCGGCCAGCCGGGGGTCGTTGGAGAAGACCTCCACGATGGGGAGCCGCAGGCCGATGCGGGCCTGGATGCGCTCGACCTCGAGGATCTGGTTCCACTGGACGAGCGTCACCACCACGCCGGCCTGGCCGGCCCGAGCGGTCCGGCCCGAGCGGTGCAGGTAGGCCTTGTGGTCCTCGGGGATGTCGAAGTGCACCACCACGTCCACCGCGTCGATGTCGAGGCCCCGGGCGGCCACGTCCGTGGCCACCAGCACGGGGAGCTTGTCCTCGGAGAAGTCGGCCAGAGTGCGTTCGCGCTGGACCTGGCGGAGGTCGCCGTGGATGGCGGCGGCCCGGACCCCTTCCTTCTGGAGCTGTTCCACCAGCCGGTCGGCGCCCCGCTTGGTCCGCACGAAGACGATCGTCTTCGACGAGTTGCGGCAGATGGCCGCGCACACCTTGACCCGGTCCATCTGGTGGACCTCGAGGAACCGGTGCTCCATCGCCTCCACGGTGGTCCGGGGCGACGCCACCTCGTGGAGGACGGGGTCGGTCAGGTACCGGCTGACGAGGCGGTCGACGGCGCCGTCGAGGGTGGCGGAGAACAGCAGGGTCTGGTGGGCGCGCTCCAGGCGGCGGAGCACCCACTCGACCTGGGGCATGAAGCCCATGTCGGCCATGCGGTCGGCCTCGTCCAGCACCAGCGTCTCCACGTCGGCCACCGACAGCTCGCCCCGGTCGCCCAGGTCGATGAGCCGGCCGGGGGTGGCGATGACCACGTCCACGCCTTTGCGGATCTTCGACACCTGGCGGTCGATGTCGGCACCGCCGTAGACGGCCACCACCCGCAACCCGACCGCCTTGCCCAGGGGCACGAGGACCTCGGTCACCTGCACGGCCAGTTCGCGGGTCGGCACCAGCACCAGCGCCCGGGGCCGGCCCGGCGCCGTCGCCGGGTCCGCCGCCGTCCGCTGGAGGAGCGGCAGGCCGAAGGCAAGGGTCTTGCCCGACCCCGTCTTGGCTTTGCCGCAGACGTCGCGGCCGGCCAGCCCGTCGGCCACGGTGAGGGCCTGGATGGGGAAGGCGGTGGTGATGCCCTGCTCGTCGAGGACGGCGACCAGCGCCGGGTCCACGCCCAGGGACTCGAAGGAGGGCTGGTCGTGGTGGACCGGCCCGGCTGCGGGGACGCGCTCGTCCCCGTCAACGGCGGTTGTCATGTGGTCGTTGCTCACTCTCGTCGTCTGGCGGCGGCCGGCGGCCGGCGCGGCGACCCCGGGACAGGCGCCCTCGGGGGCGGGCCCGCCTCGGCCGCCCGGATGCGACCGGACGTGCAACCGTCACGGCGCTGGACCGGGACGGGGTGAGTTGGACCCCGCGAGCACGGCTCGATGCCTGCTCGCGACCTACATTGTACCTCGTCGGGGCGCCGGACCCGGTCACATCCCCGGCGGCGAGGTCAGCGGGCCGGCGACGGCTCCTGGTAGACGTCGCCCCCGGCGGCGCGGAACTCGGTGGCCTTCTCCTTCATGCCCAGCTCCACGGCGGTGGTGGCGTCCACGCCACGCTCGTCGGCGAAGGCCCGGATGTCGTGGCTGATGCGCATCGAGCAGAACTTCGGACCGCACATCGAGCAGAAGTGGGCCGTCTTGGCCGGCTGGGCCGGGAGGGTCTCGTCGTGGTACTCACGGGCCAGCTCGGGGTCCATGGCCAGGGCGAACTGGTCCTCCCACCGGAACTCGAAGCGGGCCTTGGACAGGGCGTCGTCCCACGCCCGGGCACCGGGGTGGCCCTTGGCCACGTCGGCGGCGTGGGCGGCGATCTTGTAGGCGATCATGCCCTGTTTCACGTCGTCGCGGTCGGGCAGGCCCAGGTGCTCCTTCGGGGTGACGTAGCAGAGCATGGCCGTACCGTGCATGCCGATGACGGCCGCCCCGATGGCCGAGGTGATGTGGTCGTAGGCGGGAGCGACGTCCGTGGTCAGCGGTCCGAGCGTGTAGAAGGGGGCCTCGTGGCACACCTCCTTCTGGAGGGTGACGTTCTCCGCCACCTTGTCGAGGGGGACATGGCCCGGTCCCTCGATCATCACCTGGACGTCGTGCCGCCACGCCACCTCGGTCAGCTCGCCCAGGGTGCGGAGCTCGGCGAACTGGGCCTCGTCGTTGGCGTCGGCGATCGACCCGGGTCGCAGGCCGTCGCCGAGGGAGAAGGCCACGTCGTAGGCGGCCATGATCTCGCACAGCTCCTCGAAGTGCGTGTAGAGGAAGTTCTCCTCGTGGTGGGCCAGGCACCACGCCGCCATGATCGACCCGCCCCGGCTCACGATGCCCGTCACCCGCGTGGCGGTGAGCGGCACGTAGCGGAGCAGCACCCCGGCGTGGACGGTGACGTAGTCGACGCCCTGCTCGGCCTGCTCGACGAGGGTGTCGCGGTACAGGTCCCAGGTGAGCTCCTCCGGGCGGCCGTCGGTCTTCTCCAGCGCCTGGTAGATGGGGACCGTCCCGATGGGGACGGGCGAGTTGCGCAGGATCCACTCCCGGGTGGTGTGGATGTCGGGTCCGGTGGACAGGTCCATGACCGTGTCGGCCCCCCACCGGGTGGCCCACGTCAGCTTGTCGACCTCCTCCTCGATCGACGAGGTGACGGCCGAGTTGCCGATGTTGGCGTTCACCTTCACGAGGAACCGGCTGCCGATGACCATCGGCTCGGACTCGGGGTGGTTGACGTTGGCCGGGAGGATGGCGCGCCCGGCGGCGATCTCGTCCCGGACCACCTCGGGCGCTACACCCTCACGCACGGCGACGAAGGACATCTCGGAGGTGATCTCGCCACGGCGGGCGTAGGCCAGCTGGGTCACCGGAGCGCCGGTGGACCGCAGCGGGCGCCGGCCGCCGCCCGGCGCGTGACCCATCCCGCCGTCGCCGTCGCGGCGCTCGGCGGCCCGCCCGTCGTCGCGGCGGGTGGGGCGGCGCCCCTCGATCTCCTCCACGTCCCCCCGGGCGACGATCCACGGGAGGCGCAGGGGCGCCAGTCCCTCGGTCGGCACCGAGCCGGGACCCGACGTGTCGTAGAGGAGGACCGGCGCGTTGGGCACGGGTCCACGTGCTCCGGGTGAGTCGCTCAGCGTCACTTCGACGAACGGGACGCCGGCACCGGAGCGCCGGTCGGTGACCGTCACCTTGCGGCGGGCCGGAACGGTGGGTGGGTCGGTGGTGTCCATGGCAGGCTCCCTTCGCCGGCATTACCCGGAGCAGGTTCGTCGGTCGGCGCCCGCGGCAGGCGCCCTCTCAGCCCGGTCGGTCCGAGCTCCCGTCGGCGTAGTCTCCCACGGCGGGGGTACACCGCGCCGACGGTGGCCGAGCGCAGGTCGGCAGCGGGCCCCGACAGACCGACCGACAGACCGACCGAAAGACCGAAAGACCGACAGACCGACGGACCGACAGACCGACCGACCGAAAGGACCACCCATGGGAACGCTCGCCGCCGGTGACACCGCCCCCGCCTTCACCCTCCCCGACCAGGACGGCAACGACGTGTCCCTGGCCGACTTCGCCGGGAGACCGGTCGTCGTCTACTTCTACCCGAAGGACGACACCCCCGGGTGCACCAAGGAGGCGTGCCAGTTCAACGAGAACCTGGCGGCCTTCTCGCGCTCGGGCGCGACCGTGGTGGGGATCTCGGCCGACAGCGCCGCCCGCCACCAGGCGTTCCGCCACAAGTACGGCCTCACGTTCCCGCTCCTCACGGACGCCGACCACGCCGTGGGCGAGGCCTACGGCGCCTGGGGCGAGAAGACCATGTACGGCAAGAAGACGGTGGGTGTCATCCGCTCGACGTTCCTCGTCGACGGCAGCGGCGTGATCACCCGGGCGTGGTACCACGTGAAGGCCGACGGCCACGCGGCCAAGGTGCTCGCCGAGCTTGCCGGCGAGTGATCACGGCCGCGTCCGCCCGGCCACCGGTCACGCCGCCGTGCGGGCCGGAAGCGGCGACCTGACGGTGGGCTCGGCGCGCTCAGGCGGCGCCGGCTGCCGGGCCACGGCCCCACCCGGCTCGAGCCGGGCGGCGGCGGCCAGGGCCACCAGCACCACCAGCGGACCGGTCTGGAGGTCGGTGGCCGTACCGGTGAGGACCCCGCCGAAGGCCTGACCGGTGGCCCACATGGCCAGGGCCACCACGGAGCCGGCGGCCAGGGCGACCCGGCGCCAGCGCGGCACGAGAACCCCGAACCCGACGGCCAGGCCGGCGAGCGCGCCCACCAGCGCCACGACGAGGCCGTGCCCACGGGCCGCGTCGGACAGCGCCCTGGCCGGCCAGGCCAGCCACCCGGGACCACCGGGGGCTGCGGTGGCGAGCGCGTCACGGGTGGCACCGGGAGCGCGCACGGCGGGCTGCAGCCACAGGAGGCCGGTCCCCGCCCACAGCACCGCCCACGTCCCGCGCACCAACCGGGACCCCGTGACCCGGGCCAGCGTGGGCCGCACCAGCACGGCCACCAGGCCGTAGAGCGCGGCCGCGCCCGGCGCCCCCGTCAGGGGCGAGGCCGACCCGGTCAGCAGGCCGCCGAAGCCCTCGCCGAACCACCACACCCCACCGGCCCACGCCACCGACGCGGCCAGGGCCGGGCGGGCGGTGGCGTCCAGGATGAGCCCGACGCCGATGGCCGCCTGGACGAGCGCGGCGACGACGTCGACCACCACCGGGTGGGCCCCGGCCAGGTGGTCGACGGCCACCATGGGACGGCCGACGATCCCGGGCTGGCCCGCCGCGGCCGGGGCCAGCACGCCGGTCACGAAACCCCGGCCGAACATGGACGGCTGCAGCTGCAGGGCGGCGTCGACCAACCAGGCCACACCGAGCGCGATCCGGACCCGCCGCAACCGCCCCGGTGCCCGGCCGCCGAGTTGGACATCCGGCATCCCGACCTCCTCCCGTGCCCGCCGGGCGTTCCCCGGCGCGTGCGCTCGTGGAGGTTCGGCGCCGCCGCCCGTCGCGGATGGGGCGGGCGACCACCGGACTGGTCATCCGGGAGCGGGCCGGCGACGAACGGCAGGTGCCCGGCCGGCCTCCCCTGCCGGGAGCGTCAGCGCTGGTGGGACGGGCACCACCAGGTGGTGCGGCCCCCGACGGTGGCACGGGCCAGGCCGGTGCCGTCGCGGGGGCAGCGCCCGCCCGGCCGGCGGTGCACGAACAGGTCGCCGGCGTCCGAACCGCCCCGCCGACACAGCTCGGCCACCGTCGCCACCAGCACCCGCCGGAGCCCGCGGATCTCGTCCGGGGCCAGCGAACCGGCCGGGCGGCCGGGCGCCAACCCCGCCCGCCACAGCACCTCGTCCGCCACCAGGTTCCCCACACCGGCGAGTCGCGCCTGGTCGAGCAGGCGGGCCTTGAGCGGCGCCGCCGAGCCGGCCAGTGCCGCCCCGAGGTCGGCCACGCTCACGGTGGCGGCGTCGGGACCCAGCACCGACTCGTCGGGATCGAGCGACACGCCGCCGAGGCGCCGGGGGTCGTGGACGGCCAGCCGCCCCCGGCGGGCGAAGTCCAGCTCGAAGCGGACCCAGCCCGGGTCGAGGCGGGCGGGCCCGTAGCGGAGGCGCTCGAGGGCCGGCTCCCCGTCGACCACCAGGGTCCCGGTCATGCCGAACCGGAGGCCGAGGCGGTGGGGGCCGTCGGTGTCGAGGACGAGGAGCTTTCCGTGACGGCGGGCGGCGGTCACCGTCCGCCCGGCGAGGGCAGCGGCGGCGTCGGCCGGCGAGGCACCCTTCACATACCAGGGGTCCGGTGCCGAGACGCTCCGGACCCGTCGGCCGACCACCGCCTCGGCCACCGACCGGTAGGCCTCCACCTCGGGCAGTTCGGGCACGGCACGACGGTACCCGGGGATTCCGCTCCCCCCTGGCGCGTCGCTAGGGTGAGCCCATGCCTCCAGAGAAGCCGCAGTGGGCCGAGCTGTACACCGAGGTCGTCACGTCGGGGCTGTGCACCGGGTGCGCCGGGTGCATCGTCGCCTGCCCCCACGACGTCCTCCGCTACGACGACGCCGGCGGCCGGTACAAGCCGTTCCACGTCGAGGAGGACGGGGGCCCGACCGACTGCACCCACGGCGTGAAGGGGTGCACCATGTGCACCCGGGCCTGCCCGAGGTTCCGGACCTGGGAACCCGAGGCGGACACCCACCTCCACGGCCGCGAGCGCACCGACGACGAGGTGTCGGGGATCGAGGGGCGGGTCCTGCTGGCCAGGGCGACCGACCCCGAGATCCTGGCCGCCGGTCAGGACGGCGGTCTCGTCTCCGCCCTGTTGATCTGGGCCCTCGAGCACGACGTGATCGACGCCGCCCTGGTGTCGGACCTCGAAGGCGACGGTTCGACGTGGAAGGCGGTCCCCGCGGTGGCCACCGACCGGGCGTCGGTCCTCCGGGCGGCCGGGTCCCGCTACACCTACTCGGCCAACACCCTCGCCTACCCCGAGGCGGTGGCGGGGGGTGCCGAGCGGATCGCCCTGGTGGGGATGGGCTGCCAGGCATCGGCGCCGGCCATCATGGCGGCCCGCAAGGCGGGCAAGATCGCCCGCCGCCTGTCGCTGTCCATCGGCCTGCTCTGCTCGAAGTCGTTCGACGACGCCATCTTCCCCGAGCTGTTCGAGGCCCGTTACGGGCTGGCCCGGGCCGACATCGCCAAGATGAACATCAAGGGCGTGTTCCAGGTGTGGATGCGCGACGGCAGCTACCACGAGATCCCGCTCAAGGAGGCCCACGGCTGGACCCGCGAGGGATGCACGGCCTGCCCGGACTTCGCCGCTGAGCACGCCGACATCTCCACCGGCGGGATCGGCGCCAACGCCGACTGGACCCTCACCCTGGTGCGGACCGAGCGCGGGCGCGACCTGGTCGACGCCATGGCCGACGGGGGCGCCCTCGAGGTGCGCCCGGGCAGCGACGACCCCGGCGCGGTGGCGCTGTTGCACAAGCTGTCGCGGGTGAGCCGGCGCCGCTGGCCCGAGACGGCGGTGCCCATGCCGCGCCGCCTGCCCACTCCGGTCTGAGCCGCCGGGCCCGGGGCCGACCCCCGGCGCCCGGGCTGCGTCACCTACAATTCGTCGATCCCGTCGCGCCGCCTCCGGGGTGGCACGCGTGCCGTCGTCGAGGAGTACCCACCGTTGTTCGCCGCCCTGGGCCGGTTCAGCGTCCGCTTCCGCTGGCCCATCATCGTCCTCTGGCTGCTGGGCGCTGTCGCCCTCGCCGCCTCGCTCCCCTCGTTGGCCAGCGTCGAGAAGGGCACCAACAGCGCCTTCCTGCCGCCGCAGGCCGCCAGCACGGTGGCCGCCCAATTGGCCTCGCCACTGCAGCCGACCCACGGCGCCACCACCACCCTGGTGGCAGCGACCGCCCGGGGAGCGCTCGACGCCGCCGACGAGGCCGCCGTCGACCGGGCCGAGGGCGCGATCCGGGCGCTGCCGTTCGTGCGCGCCGTCGTCGACCAGGGGGTGTCGGCCAACGGCCGGGCCCGCAAGGCGTCGATCGAGCTCGCCCCGGCCCGCCCCCGGCACCCGGTCCCCGATGCCACGGCCGTGCGGGACATCCGGGCCGCCATGGCCGCCGCCGGGCCGCCGGCCGGGCTCGCCGTCCACCTGGCCGGAGGGGTGGCCGCCTCGGTCGACCAGGAGCAGCAGACCACGCACGTCCAGGCGCTGACCGAGTACCTCTCGATCGTCTTCATCGTCGTGCTCCTGTTCCTCATCTTCCGCAGCCTGCTGGCCCCGCTGGTGGCCCTGGTGCCCTCGGCCGTGGCGTTGGTGGCGGCAGGGCCGGTCATCGCCGCCTCGTCCCACCTCGGTGTCCAGGTATCCACCCTGACGCCGATCCTGCTCACCGTGCTCATGCTGGGGGCGGGCACCGACTACGGGCTGTTCCTCATCTTCCGCGTGCGCGAGGAGATCCGGCGCGGGCGGTCCGGCCACGACGCGGTGGCGTTCTCCCTCACCAAGGTGGGCGAGTCGATCACGTTCTCGGCCCTCACCGTGATGGCGGCGCTGGGCAGCCTGGCCCTGGCCAGCTTCGGCCTCTACCAGGGCCTCGGGCCCGGCCTGGCCATCGGCGTGGCCTTCGCCCTGGCCGCCAACCTCACCCTGCTGCCGGCCCTCATGGCCGTCCTCGGACGGGCAGCCTTCTGGCCCCGCATCCCCCGGGCGGGGCAGCACCGCCGCGGCCTGTGGGGGGCGACGGCCTCCCGCATCGTGGCCAGGCCGGCAGCCACCCTGGTCGTCGGCCTCGTCGTCTTCGGCGGGCTGTCGACGGCCATGCTGCGCTACGGGCCCTCCGGCTTCGCCAGTGGGGGGCCGGCGGCGACCAGCGACTCGGGCGAGGGGCAGGCCATCCTGGCCGCCGACTTCCCCGCTGCCGAGCAGGATCCCACCAGCGTCGTCTTCCGGCTGCCGACGCCGGTGTGGGCGGCACCGGCCGTGCTGGACCGGGCCGAGGGGTCCCTCGTCGCCTCGGGCCAGTTCGCCGCCGTCACCGGGCCGCTCGACGCCAGCGGGCGGAGGCTGGCACCGGCCGAGCTGGCTGCCGCCCACGCTGCCCTGGCCCCGCTGGGACCGGCCGCCTCCCTCCCAAG
The DNA here is from genome assembly GCA_021799615.1 of Actinomycetes bacterium. Taxonomy (GTDB): domain Bacteria; phylum Actinomycetota; class Acidimicrobiia; order Acidimicrobiales; family RAAP-2; genus JAJZDI01. Next base: position 25,457 of record JAJZAC010000015.1, on the reverse strand, counting down.
CCAGGTGCCACCGGGGGTGGCGGTGGCGCCCGACGTCTACAACGCCTACCGGGCGGCGACCCAGTTCGTCAGCCCGGACGGGCGGACCGTCCTCTACGACGTGGCGCTGCGGGCCGGGCCGCCCACCTCCCCGGCGGCGGTGGACGCCATCCCTGCCGTGCGCCAGGTGGTGGCCGGTGTCAGCCACCAGATCGGCGCCAGCGCCGCGGGGGTCGCCGGCGAGGCGCCGTCGCTGGCCGACGTGGCCGCCGTGTCGGGGAGCGACCTGTTCCGCATGATCCCGGTGGTCCTGGCCGTGCTGGCGCTGCTGCTCGCCGCGGTGCTGCGCAGCCTGGTCGCGCCCCTCTACCTGGTGGCCAGCGTCGGCCTCTCCTACCTGGCGTCCCTCGGCCTCGCCGTGCTCGTCTTCGTCGTGATCGGCGGGCAGGGCGGGATCAACTTCGTGCTGCCCTTCTTCATGTTCATCTTCATCATGGCCCTGGGGGAGGACTACAACATCCTCGTCATGACCCGCATCCGCGAGGAGGCCCACCACGCCCCGATCGCCGTGGCCGTGCGGCGGGCCATCGGCGCCACCGGCACCACCGTCACGTCGGCCGGACTGGTGCTGGCGGGGACGTTCGGGGTCCTCACCCTGGCCGGCGACACCCAGGTGCGCGAGATCGGGCTCGGCCTGGCCGCCGGCATCCTGCTCGACACGTTCCTCGTCCGCACGCTGCTGGTGCCGTCCGTGGCTGTCCTCCTCGGACGGTGGAACTGGTGGCCGTCGCACCTGTGGCGCGAGGAGCACGCCGGGGACCGGGTCGTGCCCACCACCGAGGAGCTCGAGGAGACAGCCGACCTGGCCAGGCGGGCCGCCTACCGGGCCGCCCACCCCCACCACCTCGCGCCGGGCGCCGGCCACCGCGCCCTCCGGACCGGGACCGGCCCCCGCCGGTGGTGACCCGGTTCCCGGCCCCGCGGCACCGCTCAGCCGGCCAGCAGGCGGGCCCGGTCGAACACCCGGTCGAACATCTCCTCGGTCAGGGTGCCGGTGAACGTGTTCTGCTGGCTCGGGTGGTACGACGCGAGCAGGGTGCGCCCGTCGGGCAGGGCCGCTTCGGCCAGGTGGCCGAAGCGGGGCCGGGGGCGCAGGCCGGCCAGTGACGCCACGATGCCGAAGGCGAACCCACCGAGGGCGACGACGACCCGCGTCCGGTCGAGGAGCTCCAGCTCCCGGTCGAGGAAGGGCAGGCACGCGTCGCGCTCCTCGGTCGTGGGCCGGTTCCCCGGCGGGGCACAGCGGACCGCGGCGGTGACCCAGGCGCCGGACAGGACGAGGCCGTCGTCTCGGGCGGTGCTGGTCGGCTGGTTGGCGTAGCCCGCCCGCCACAGGGCCCGGAACAGCCAGTCACCGGACCGGTCGCCGGTGAAGATCCGCCCCGTCCGGTTGGCGCCGTGGGCGGCCGGCGCCAGGCCCACCACGACGACCGTCGCCGCTGGGTCGCCGAAGCCGGGCACCGGCCGGCCCCAGTAGACCTGGTCGACGAAGGCGGCGCGCCGCTCGGACGCCACCTGCTCCCGCCAGGCCACCAGGCGGGGGCAGCGCCGGCAGGCCTCCACCTCGGCGGCCAGGCGGGCCAGGGGTGCCGGGAGGGCGGTCTCGTGCGGACGGGATCCCATGGTGAGAGGGTACGGTGAACGTTCGTGCCGCCACGACGCTCCGCCGCCCAGCGCCCCACGGTCGTCCTCCTGGTCCGTCACGGGCGCACCCCCACCACCGGTGCCGTCCTGCCCGGGCGGGCCGCCGGGCTCCACCTGTCCGACGAGGGCCGTGCCCAGGCCGAGTCGGTGGCCGGCCGGATCGCCGAGTCGGCCTCGGGCCGCGGGCGCTCGGTCGCCGCCGTCTACGCGTCGCCCCTGGAGCGGACGGTGGAGACGGCCCGGCCGATCGCTCGCGCCCTCGGGCTCGCCGTGCGCCGCCACCGGGGCCTGCTCGAGTGCGACTTCGGCGAGTGGACCGGTCGCCCCCTGCGCGAGCTGGTGCGGGAGCGCTCCTGGCAGACCGTCCAGTACGCACCGGCGTCGTTCCGGTTCCCCGGTGGCGAGTCCTTCACGGAGCTCTCGGCCCGGATGGCCGGCACCCTCGAAGGTCTGGCCGCCACCCACCCCGGCGAGACGGTGGTCGCCGTGTCCCACGCCGACCCGATCAAGGCGGCGGTGGCCGGGGCGGCCGGGACCCCGCTCGACCTGTTCCAACGCCTGGTGGTCTCGCCGTGCTCGGTCAGCGCCCTCGCCATCGGGTCCGGTGGGATCCACGTGCTGTGCGTGAACTCGACGGCGTCGCTCGCCGAGCTGGCGATCTCGTGAGGCGGGTGTGATGAGCGCCCAGCACGACTTCGACGCTCCCGACCGGTTCACCGTGGCCGCGCCGGGTCCACCGGGCCAGCGGGTGTTCCTGGTCCAGGTCGCCCAGGGCCGGCAGGTGCTCACCCTCAAGCTCGAGAAGCAACAGGTCGGGGCCCTGGCCGAGTACCTGGGCGGCGTGGTCCGCCAGGCGCCCCGTCCCGGCCACGTCGGGGAGCCGCCACCGTTCGAGGGCGACGCCGAGCCGGACTGGGTGGTCGGCACCATCGGGGTCTCCTTCGACGCCGACATCGACCGCGTGATCCTGGTCGTCGAGGAGCTCGTCCCCGAGGACGAGGCCGGCTCCATGGCCCGCCTGGCCGTGACCCGGGAACAGGCTGCCGCCTTCGCCATCGCCGCCACCCGCCTCGTGGCGTCGGGCAGGCCGCCGTGCCCGCTGTGCGGGTCCCCCCTCGACCCGTCGGGGCACCTGTGCCCGCGGACGAACGGCCACCGACCGCCGGTGTCCTGAGGGTGCCGGCAGTGGGCGCCCACCCCGACGACCAGGTCGAGCTGGCACTGGCCACCGGCGAGGTGGAGGTGGAGGGCCGGCTCCCGTGGAGCTCCAACCAGACCTTCCTCGTCACCGTGTGCTCGCCGGACGGCGGACCGGGGCTCCGGGCCGTCTACAAGCCCGAGCGGGGCGAGCGGCCGCTCTGGGACTTCCCTGGCGGGCTCTACCGGCGGGAGGTCGCCGCCTACCTGGTGTCACGGGCCCTCGCCTGGGACCTGGTGCCACCGACCGTCGTCCGCCACGACCTGCCGTTCGGCACCGGCTCGCTCCAGGCGTTCGAACCGGCCGACTACGACCGCCACGCCTTCACGCTGATCGAGGAGGGCGGCCACGACGACACCCTGCGGACCATCTGCGCCTTCGACGTGGTGGTGAACAACGCCGACCGCAAGAGCGGCCACGTGCTGGCCACGGACGCCGGGCGCCTGCGGGCCATCGACCACGGCCTCTGCTTCCATGCCGACCACAAGCTCCGCACGGTCATCTGGGAGTACCGCGGCGAGCCGGTCCCCGACCACCTGCTCGCCGACCTCGACACCCTGGGCCGGGCCGTGCCAGCTGCGCTGTCGGACCTGCTCGACGCCGGCGAGGTGGCCGCCCTCCGCCGGCGCATCGCCCGCCTGGTGGCGACGGGCACCTACCCGGAGCCGGACGGCGACCACCCGCCCTATCCCTGGCCGCTGGTGTGAGGCCCGGCACCGCCCCGACCGTCAGCCGGGCAGGGCCACGTGGAAGTCGGCGTGGATGGCGGCGATGACCGCCTGGGCCAGGACCTGCCCGCCGCCCGGCGTCAGGTGGGTGCCGTCCGGCGTGCGCACGTTGACCTCGGCCCCGCCCGGTCCGGGGAGATAGGCGTTGAACGTCCCCTGCGGCCCACCGAGCACGTTCCACGACGACAAGAAGGCGGCCGCACCGGGCCGCATGGCAACCTGGGCGGCCACGATGGCGTTGATGTGGACCATCTCGGCAGTGAGCTGCGGGTTCTCCATCGGCGGCATCCCCACCCACAGGACGTGGGCTCCGGTGGCGGTGGCCTCGCCGATGAAGGCGCCGACCCGCTGGGCGTAGGCGGCGTCCCACGCCGCCGTCCCGTAGGCGACGGCGCGGCCGCCGACCAGCATGCTCTGGGGGTCGTTGGCCCCCATCATCACCACCACCAGTTGGGGCGCGTCGTTGCTCAGGTCGATGCGCAGCTCGGCCGGCCAGTCGAAGTAGTCGGGCCGGGCCAAGCCGGTGTCGACCCTGCCGTCGAGGACGGCGTGGACGATGCCGGTGGCGGTCAGGTCGTCGACCAGCGGCTGGCCGAGATCGATCCCGATCGAGTCGCCGACGGCCAGGACCCGCAGCGGGTCGGCCGCCGTCGGATCCGCGAACAGGGGAGGGAAGGTGGTCGTGGTGGTGGACGGCGACGCCGGCCGCTGCCCGTGGGCAGGTGCGGGCGGCACCGTCGGCGGCGGGTCGACCCGTCCCACGGTGCGGCCCGGGCGGGGGGTGGCGAGCGCCGGGCCGCCACCGGGCGTCCGGCCGAGCAGCCCGTCGGCGACGGACACGACGTGGTCCACCCCGAGGCCCCGGCTGACGGCGGCCAGAGGGCCCAGCACGTCGAGCGAGACGGTGCGCCGGGTGCCGAGGGGTGACACCTCCGCGGAGCGCTGGAGGCTGGGCGCGTCGAGGAGGAGCCACACGGCGAAGCACGTCACGCCGACGGCCAGGACCCGGCGCCACGGCGCCCGCCGGTGGTCCGGGTCGGGCAGCCCCTCGCCCGGTCCCAGCCCGGGCGGGCGGCGGACGTCGACGTCGTCGGGAAGCGCTGGAGTCATGTCGGCCAGGTCGGGAGCGGTGGCGGATCGGTCAGAAGCGGTAGTAGATGAAGGGTGCGACGCCGGCCGGCCCCAGGGTGGTGATGGCCAGCAGCACCAGGCCCAGTATGGCCCCTTGGACGACCACGCGGCGCTCGGCGAAGAAGGTGAGCACGGCGTCGAACCACCCGTCGGGGACGTACTGGGTGGCGATCCCGATGGCGACGGCACCGACGGCCAGTGGCGTGACCAGTGGTGCCGATCCCCAGGCGGTGACGGCGCGGGTCAGCATGGTCCACGCCACCCCCACCGTGTCCGCCCGGAAGAAGAGCCAGCCCAGGCAGACGAACTGGAAGGTGGCGAACCGGGCCAGCGCCACCCGCCGCCGGCCGACCGGCACCGTAGGGAGGCCGCGGGCGAGCCGGTACATCCGGCGCCGGCGGCCGACGACCTGCCCCACGCCGTGGATCCCGCCCCAGATCACGAAGGTCCAGGCGGCACCGTGCCACAGGCCGCCGAGCAGCATCGTCACCATGATGTTGGCGGCGATCCTCGGCTCCGTCCCCCGGTTGCCCCCGAGCGGGATGTAGAGGTAGTCCCGCAGCCAGAAGGAGAGCGTCATGTGCCAGCGCCGCCAGAAGTCCTGGAGCGACAGCGCGGTGTACGGCCGGTCGAAGTTCTGCGGGAACCGGAACCCGAGCAGCAGGGCGATCCCGATGGCGATGTCGGTGTACCCGCTGAAGTCGGCGTAGATCTGCACCCCGTACCCCCACACGGCCATGAGGATCTCGAGGGCCGAGTGCTGGTGGGGGTCGGCGAAGACGGGATCGACGACGTTGGCCGACAGGTACGACGAGAGCACGACCTTCTTGGCCAGCCCCGACGCGATCAGCCAGAAGGCGCGGGCGTACTCGACCTCGGCGGCGTCCCGGCGGCGGCGGATCTGGGGCAGCAGCTCGGTCCCCCGCACGATGGGCCCGGCCACCAGGTGGGGGAAGAACGAGAGGTAGACGGCGAGGTCGATGGGCCGGGCCCGCCGCACCACGCCCCGCTCGACGTCCACCACGTAGCTGATGGCCATGAAGGTGAAGAAGGAGATGGCCACCGGCAGGGTGATGGCCAGCAGGGGCAGCGGGTGCCCGAACCCGATCGAGCGGAACAGGTTGTCCAGGTTCACGGCGAAGAACCCGTAGTACTTGAACCACCCGAGCAGCCCGAGCAGCCCGGCCACCGACGCCCACATGGCCACCCGGCGCGCCGTGCCCGACGTCCGTTCGATCGCGGTGGCGCCCACGTGTGCGATGACCGTGGCGGCGGCCAGGAGGAACACGAACCGCCAGTCCCACCACGCGTAGAAGAAGTAGCTGGCCGCCACGATGAACAGCTTCCACGGGACCGGGAACGGGTTCAGGAGCCAGCTCACGGTGAAGACCACCGCGAAGAAGATGGCGAAGTCGATGGTGGGGAAGAGCACGTCCGTGAGGTTCGTCGAGCGAGCCAGTCCGCGAATCGGCCCACGACCGCGGGTCACCGGGTCGGCGACGCACGACCTTAGCGCGCCCTCGCCGGGCTGCTGCCGTCGCCTGGCGGTCCCGGTGGCGGCTCGAGGTGCCGGACGCGGACGTCCCGGGCGCGCCGGGCCCGGGACGTCGCACGCCGGCGGCGGACCGCCGGTCCGGGGTCGATCAGGCGCGGGCCTTCAGCGCCTCGATGAGCTTCGGCACCACCTTGTGGACGTCGCCGACGATGCCGAGGTCGGCCACCGAGAAGATGGGCGCGTCCTGGTCCTTGTTGATGGCCACGATGTTCTTGGAGTTCTTCATGCCCACCATGTGCTGGGTGGCGCCGGAGATCCCGCAAGCCAGGTACACCGTGGGCTTGACCGTCTTGCCCGTCTGCCCCACCTGGTGCGAGTAGGGCACCCAGCCGGCGTCCACGATGGCCCGGCTGGCGCCGGCCGCCCCGTGGAGCAGGCCGGCCAGCTCCTCGATCATGGCGTAGGCGTCCTTCTCGCCGAGGCCGCGGCCGCCGGAGACGACCACGTCGGCCTCGTCCAGCTTCGGACCGGAGCGCTCCTCCACGTGGCGAGCCACCACCCGGGCGGCGTTGGTCGCCCCCGTGTCCGGCGCCGGGGCGGCGACGACGGCCGCCGGCGCTCCGCCCGACGGCTCGGCGGCGAACGACTTGGCACGGACGACGAACAGCGCGGGCCCGGACCCGGTGAACCGGGCGACGACGTTGTGGGTCCCACCGAAGATGGCGTGGGTCGAGCTCAGGGCGTCCCCCTCCTCGTCGAGGCCCACCACGTTGGTGAGGACGGGCAGGTCGAGCCTGGCCGAGAGGCGCCCGGCGACGTCACGCCCGTCGTAGGTGGCGGGGAACAGGATGGCGTCGGGTGCCGCGCCCCCTTCGACGAGGGCGGCGATGGCGGCCGCCACCGGTACGCCGGGCAGGGCGCCGGCCAGGTCGCCGACGTCGTGGACGGTGGTGGCGCCGTACTCCCCGAGGGTGGCGGCGGCCGCCGCGGTCTCGGCGCCCCAGGCCACCGCCTCGACGGTCGAGGCCAGCGAGCGGGCGTGGGTCAGCAGCTCCAGCGAAGTGGTGATGGGCGTCCCGTCGACCACCTCGGCCAGGACCCAGATCGATGCACGTGTCATGAGGTTGTTCTCCTGCCCGGTCTCAGATGACCTTGAGCTGCTCGAGGAACTGGACGATGCGCTCGGCGCCGTCACCCTCGTCGGTGACGATCTCGCCGGCCTGGCGTGCCTCCGCCTCGGTCACCGACGTGATCTCCTGGCGGGAGCCGGTCGCTCCGACCTCAGACGGGTCGAGGCCGAGATCCGCCACCGTCAGGGTGTCCACCGGCTTGGACTTGGCCGCCATGATCCCCTTGAACGAGGGGTAGCGGGGCTCGACGACACCGGCGGTGACCGTCACCACCGCCGGCAACGGGCACGTGACCTCGTCGTAACCTGCCTCCGTCTGGCGCTCCACCTTGACCGTGCCGTCGGCGATCTCGACCTTCTTGGCGAAGGTGACCGAGGGCATGCCGAGCAGCTCGGCCATCTGGACCGGCGTGGTGCCGGTGTAGCCGTCGGTCGACTCGGTCGCCGCCAGCACCAGGTCGGGCTCGGCCCTGCGCACCGCAGCGGCCAGGACCTTCGCCGTGCTGAGTGCGTCGGACCCGGCCAGGGCGTCGTCGCTCACCAGGATGGCCTTGGCCGCGCCCATGGCCAGCGCCGTGCGCAGGCCCGAGACCTCGCCGTTCGGCGCCATCGAGACCAGGGTCACCTCGCCGCCGCCGGCGGCGTCCGCCAGCTGGAGCGCCATCTCGACGCCGTAGGCGTCCGAGTCGTCGAGGATGAGCTTCCCCGATCGGTCGAGGGTATGGGTCCCCGGATCGAGTGCGGGCGGAGCCGCCGGATCGGGGATCTGCTTGACACAGACGACGACGTTCATGGCGTGCATTGTTGACGAAAACGGGCCCCGCCGACCAATCGGCGCCCGAGTGCTGGTCACGCCGGGTGGTGCCGCACGGTCACCGTCCGGGTGGTGGCCCCCCCAGTACGGCCCGGGCCACGGCGACGTCGTCGGTGATCACGGTGTCCACCCCGGCGCCGACCATGCGCCGCAGGTCGCGTGGGGTCGTGGCCGTCCAGGCGCACACCTCGATCCCGGCCCGGTGCGCGGCCTCGACCAGCGCAGGACCGACGGTCGGGTGGGCGGCGTGGAGGGCGTCGGCGCCGAGCACCCGGGCCGCCTCCAGTGCCGCTTCGGGTTCCATCCACGACGGTGTCAGCAGCCCGACGGGTAGGTCCGGGTCGAGGGCCCGGACCGCCTGGAGGGCGGGTGTCCAGAACGACGACACCACCACCCGACCGGCGGCGGCGTCGTCGCGCACCAGCCCCACGACGGCGCGGGCGGTCCCGTCGTCCGGGTCGAACCCCGGCTCGCCGGGCAGGTTCTTCACCTCCACGTTCACCAGGAGCCCGTGGAGGGCGGCCAGGACCTCGGCGAGCAGTGGGACGTGGTCGGGAAGCCGGCCGACGGGCAGGTCCGCCACGGGGCCGGCTCCGGGGACGACGGGATCGTGGTGGACGACCACGGCGCCATCCGCCGTCGAGCGGGCGTCGAGCTCGACCCCGTCCGCCCCCAGGTCGGCGGCGCGCAGGAACGCGGCCAGCGAGTTCTCGGCGATCCCGGCGGCCGGGCTGCCCCGGTGGGCCAGGAGCCGTGGGGGGCTCCCGTGACGCGCCTCGAGCGGCCTCGCATGCTGCTCGGTCACGACGCTCCCTCCCTGTCCGGCCTGTGGCCCACTGGTCCGTCCCCCGCATGCCCGTCCCCCGCCTCGCCGTCCGGCCCCCGCCTCGCCGTCCGGCCCACGTCCGCTGCCGCCCGTCCCGCCTCCCCCGGTGGACACCGCCCCGGTGGCCGGCAGCTGCCGCGAAAACTGCTTGCAACGGTACGCGCTGGTCGGTACGCTACGTGACGATCCGAAATGGCAGGTGACCAGCGAGCGCCGAGCCATGTGAACAAGATCACAAACGGGCATCTCTGTGGAGCGGAGGAAGCGTCGTGGCCCTGGTGTGGAACCGTACGGTCGAGTGGGACGAGGGTGACTGGCGCCAGGTGGCTGCCTGCCGGCACACCGAGCCCGACCTGTTCTTCCCGGTCGGCACGACCGGCCCTGCCATCGACCAGATCGAGGCGGCCAAGCGCGTCTGCCGGGGTTGCGAGGCCCAGGAGCCGTGCCTCGACTTCGCCCTGGCCACCAACCAGGAGTCCGGCGTCTGGGGCGGCACCTCCGAGGAGGAGCGCCGCAAGCTGCGCAAGGCGTGGCTGGCCGCACGCCGCCGGGCATCGTGACCCGGGGCGTGACCCGGGCGGGCACCGCCTGATCCACGCGCCCCGGGCGTCCCGTCGGTCTGTCAGCCGGACCCGGCCGGCCGGTCGGGGCTGACACCCTCCGGCGCGTCGTCCCCCTCGACGTGGACGGCGTCGACCCACGGGGCCGGCAGCAGCAGCACGGGAACCATGACCGCGTCGCCCAGCGCGGCACGCACCACGGCGGCCCGCTCCACCGACGGGTCACCGCCCCAGACCATGGCCACCAGGTCGACGGCCCCGGCCTGTTCCCGCACGGCCCGGCCCGGATCGTCGCTCGAGATGCGGAGCTCGGCGTCGTCCTCGGCGCCGTGGCGGAGCTCGACCTCGTTCCGCCATGCCTCGGCATGGTGTCCCGGGCCTTCCCAGAACCGGGGACGGGTCTCCTCGGTCAGGGCGTGCATGAGCACGGTCGCCACCCCGCCGGCACGGAACAGGGCCACGAGCGGACGCAGGCGGCGGGCGTCCGAGTCCGTGCCGTCGAAGGGGACCAGCACCTGTGCCGCGGGCGTGCTCCCCCCGCCGGCCGACGGGGGGAACTGCGGGAGCACCAGGAGCGGGCCGGCCGTGCGGCCGGCCAGCGCCACCATGTCCTCCACGCTGCCTGCCGCCGACCCGTCGGGTTCCACGGCGACCGGGTCGAGGGCCAGGACCCGGCCCACCTGGTCCGTCGTGGCCGCCCACGCCAGCCGGAGCGCCTCCGAACCGCCGAAGACCGCAAGCGTGCCGGTGGGGACCTCGTCGAGCTGCTTGCTCATGTCGCCTCCTCGCGCCTTCCGCCGTCGCCCCGTCCCCCCGTCCGCTCCACCCATGCGCCCGGCGGGTGCACGGCGGTGACGGGCCCGGCACCGAGCTGCACGGCCAGCAACCGGTCCGTGGTCACGTGCACCCGGTCGTTCCGGCAGCGGAGCGCGACCCGGCGACCGTGCCACTGGACCCGCAGGCGCAGCTCCTCCCACTCGGGCGGGAGCTGCGGGTCGACGACGAGGGCCCGGTCGTCCGGACCGGTCACCCGGACTCCGGCGAACCCGTTCACCAGCGCCTGCCACACACCACCGAACGTGGCCAGGTGGAGCCCCCCGGCCGTCGTCCCCGTGAGGTCGTCGAGGTCGACACGGGCGGCGAGGTGGAGGAGCTGGCGTGCCGCGTCGGTACGGCCCATCCGGGCCAGCAACGCCGCATGCACCGCCGGCGACAACGAACTGCCGTGGGCGGTGCGGGGCAGGTAGAAGTCCAGGTCGGCGGCGAGCGATCCCCGTGCGATCCCGTCAGGGACGAGCAGGTGGGCCATGAGGACGTCCGCCTGCTTCACGATCTGCGAGCCGGCCAGCCGCTCCCGGCCCAGCACCAGGTCGGCGGCCAGCGGCGGGGTGCCCAGCTCGGCCACCATCAGGGGCTCGAGGGCTCCGTACCCGGCGAACTGCTCGTGGATCCCCCGCTCCTCGTCGTACCCGTCGACCAGGCGGTGGGCCAGGGTGCGCCAGCGGGCCGGCTCACCGGGCACCACCGTTCCCGGCTGGCGGTCCCCGACCTCGGCGGCCCGGCGCAGCAACCACGACACCATCAAGTTCGTGTAGGCGTTGTCGTCCACGTGCTCGTGGTACTCGTCCGGACCGATCACGGCCCGCAGGTGGGCCGAGCCGGCCCGGTCGACGTCCATCCGGTGCTCGAAGTAGCGGGCCGGCTCGACCAGGAGCGGCCTGCCGGGACCGTCGAGGAACCGCCAGCTCCCGGCCCAGGCGGCCAGCTGCCAGGCGGCCCAGCCCACGTCGGCCGTGATGTGCTCCTCCTCCTGCCCGGTCAGGATGCGGACCACGTGGCCGGCCTCGTCGACGCCCGACGTGGGCGTCACGTCGGTGCCGTCGTCGGCCGACTCCCACGGGAAGCGGGCCCCGGCGAACCCGGCCGCCGCCGCCGCCGCCCGGGCGGCCGGCAGCCGGCGCAGCCGGTACTCGAGCATCGCCCGCGCCGAGCGGGGCCAGGTGGCGGCGAGGAACGGCAGGACGAACACGTCGGCGTCCCAGAAGACATGACCGTCGTAGGCGGGACCGGTCATCCCCCGCGCCCCGACCGCGGCCTCGCCCCGGCTGGCCACCGACGCCATCAGGTGGAAGAGCCCGAAGCGGACGGCCCTGGTCAGCTCCTCGTCCCCCACGACCTCGACGTCGGCCACCTCCCACCGCCGGGCCCAAGCCGCCACCTGCTCGTCCCACAGGCCGGCGATGCCCGACCGGCGAGCCCGGCCGAGCAGCCGCGTCGGATCCTCGCGCAGCGTGCGGGTGCGGCGCCCGGCCACCACCCCCACCAGCCGGGTCACCACGGCCGGCGGCGGGTCGTCGGGACCGGCCACCCCCGCCGGAACGGGCAACGGAGCCACCCGGGTGACGGACGTCATCTCGATCACGCCGCCCAGCGCCGACGGGACCGCCGTGGTGTCGACCTGGTCGCCGTCGGCGCCGACGCCGCCAGGGGCGGCCATCAGGTCACCGTCGACCTCGGCCACGAGGACCCCGGTACCCGGGCGGGCCAGGCACAGCCAGTGGACGCTCTGCAGGACGGTGCGGCCGTCGCGCTCGACCGTGCGCGACACCGCACCCGTGCGCAAGTCGAGCAGGCGCACACCGGGCCCCGGCGACGCGGCCAGGTCGACCGCGGTCCAGGTCGGTGCCTCCACCAGCCGCTCGCTGCCGTCGGGTTCCCGCTCGTAGATCCCGGCCGCGTACACCCCGGGCCGGGAGCCGGCCCCGTCCTCCTCCAGGCTGCCGCGGACCCCGGTGCGGCCGTCGGCGACGGCCAGGCAGCTCTCCTCGACCCGCTCGAGCCCCGGGCGCCCGGGGGGAACGGTGACCGACCAGCCACCCGGGGTGCAGCCCGTGGCCCGTCGGAGGACCTCGGTGCCGCCGTCGTCCCCGCCGGTTGCCCGGGGACCGTCATCCCGGTCGGGGCCGTCCACGGCCGTCGGTCACGAGGCGACGGGGACGGCCGGCGGGTCGGCGGGTGCGGGCGCCTCCGGGCTGCCCGTGGCCACGAACCTCCTGCCGGTCACCACGTCGGGACGGATGCGCACGAACCTGCTGCCGGGGTGGGCCACCCGCGGCCTCGGCAGCGACGGACGCCACCGCTCGACCTCGTCGTCGGCCAGCTCGGTGGCCAGCCCGCGCACGAGCACGGCCCACGCCTCCCCCGAGGCCTCGTCCACGTGGTCCGTCTCGAAGGCGACCAGGGATCCGACCACCACGTCGGCGGTGCGCCCCGGTCCCAGGTTGACGAGGACGCCGTCGGCCACGTACCCGAAGCTGATCGGCAGGACGAGCGGCGCGCCGGGCCGCGAGATCCCGAGGCGGCCGACCTGGCCCTCGCGTGCGGCCACGGCCACCAGGCGCAGGCACTCGCCCCGGGGGAGGATCTCCGACCCTCGCTGGTCGATCCACATACCCTCAGTGTGGGACCGGCGCGGGGTGCCGGCTAGGGCCGGACGTCCCCCCGACCGGAACCGAACAACCGGCGGCGGAGCGCGTCGAGGTCGGGGACGACCACGTCGGCCCACCGGCCCAGGTGACGCGGATCGCCGCCGGCACGGTCGACCCCGGCCACCAGCCCGAAGGCGCCCCGCCGGCCCGCTTCGACGCCGACGGCGGCATCCTCGACGAGCACGGCGGCCGGCGGTGCCGCACCCAGTCGCCGAGCCGCCTCGACGAACGTCGCCGGGTCGGGCTTGCCGGGGAGCCCGAGCTCCGCCGCCAGTTGGGCGTCGACCCGCACGCTGAACAGGTCGCCCAAGCCGGCCTGGCCCAGCACCTGACGGCAGTGGGCGCTGGACGACACGACGGCGGCACCCCACCCGTGGGCACGGGCCTCCCGGACGAACGCCACCGCGTCGGGGAAGACGGTGACGCCGTCGGCGAGCCGGGCGACGAAGCGCTCGTCCTTGGCGTTGCCCACCGCCCAGGCCGTGTCGTCGCCCGGCGGGTCGGCCGGCGTGCCGACCGGCAGCTCGACCCCCCTCGATGCCAGGAAGGTGCGGACCCCGTCGAGCCGGGGGCGCCCGTCCACGTAGGCGGCGTAGTCGCCGTCGCTGAAGGGGGCTGCCGCCTGCGCCGGGACCAGCCCGGCCGCCGCCCGGCGGGCCAGGAACCCGTCGAACGTCTCCGCCCACGCCCGGCGGTGCACGGCGGCGGTGTCGGTCACCACGCCGTCGAGGTCACACACCACGGCCGCCAACCCGGCTGGAGGCGGCCACACGTCCCGTTCGCCCATGGGGCCATCGTCCGCCGCCGACCCCGGTGCGGCCAGGGCTGGAGGTCCCGGTGCGCTGCCGTCGATCAGCGAATACGCTTGTGTTGCACAACGGAATCACTCCGATTAGACAATCGCAGCTCCCGCCGTAGGGTTCGGGACCTCCCGTCGTTACGCTGTACATGATGCCCATCGAAGAAGCCCAGGGAACGGCCACGCCCGTGACCGGTCGCCCGACCCACCTCCTGGTGGCGGAGGACGACCCCGCGAACCGTTACGCGGCCGTCCACTACCTGCGACGACGCGGCTACCGGGTCACCGAGTGCGCCGACGGTCCCGACGTGCTGCGCCAGCTGGTACAGGACCCGGCCGACGCCGTCCTCCTCGACCTCGGGCTGCCCGGGGTCGACGGGCTCGACATCCTCACCACGCTCCGTCGGGAACAGACCACGCCGGTCATCATCTGCACGGCACGTGCCGCCGAGCGGGACCGGATCACCGGGCTCGACCTCGGTGCCGACGACTACCTCGTCAAGCCGTTCTCCCTGCCTGAGCTGGAGTCGAGGATCCGGGCCGTGCTCCGGCGCAGTCGGCCGGTCGAGCGCATCGACCACATCTCGGCCGACGGACTGGTCATCGACCGCAACGAGCGCACCGTCACCGTCGACGGCGCCCCCGTCGAGCTGACCCGCAAGGAGTTCGACCTGCTGGCCTTCCTGGCCACCCGTCCGGGTCACGTGCACACCCGCGAGAGCATCCTCGAGCAGGTGTGGGGGAGCACCGAGGCGTGGCAGAACGGGTCCACCGTCACCGAGCACGTCCGGCGGATCCGGCTGAAGGTCGAGGCGGACCCGAACCACCCCCGGTACATCACCACCGTCCGGGGCGTCGGCTACCGCTTCGAGCGCGATCCGGCCGCCATGCGCGGCGTGGCCTGACCGCCGCGGCCGGCACCGACCCCGGCCCGCCCGGCGTCAGACGCCGAGGCGGGGCGCCTCCCGTCCCGGGAGGACGATCCGGACGACCGAGCCCGGCCCGAACGGCCCGTTCCCCGCTCCCGGTGCCAGGGTGATCGTCCCCTCGAGCTGCGTGCGCACCAGATCCCGCACGATGGACAGCCCCAGGCTCTGGGTCCGGTCGATGTCGAACCCCTCGGGGATCCCCACGCCGTCGTCGGTCACCTCCACCACGAGGTGCTCGCCGTCGCGGGCGAGGGCGATCTCGACGTGGCCCACCGGCGACGGCGCCCGCTCGCCGTCGCCCGGCTCGGCGCCGGGCGGTTCGCCGGCCCCGTCGCCGAAGGCGTGCTCCACCGCGTTCTGCAGGAGCTCGGCGAGCACCACGGCCAGCGGGGTGGCCACGTCGGCCCCCAGCTCCCCCAGCTGACCGGTGGTGGAGAAGGCGACCGGCCGCCACGACACGACGGAGTCCGTGGCCATGGCCACCAGCGACTCGACGATCTCGTCGAACGGCACCTGCTCGCTCGGCTCGCGCGACAGGATCTCGTGGACGAGGGCGATGGACCGGATCCTCCGCTCGGCCTCGAACAGCGCGACGCGTCCGTCAGCCGACTCCAGGCGCCGGGCCTGCAGGCGCAGCAGGGCGGAGATGGTCTGCAGGTTGTTCTTCACCCGGTGGTGGACTTCACGGATGGCGGCGTCCTTGGACAGCAGCAGGCGGTCGAGGCGGCGCAGGTCGGTGACGTCGCGGAGGAGGACGACGCACCCGGTGACGTCGCCGCCGGCCATGAGCGGGATGCAGTGCAGGAGCACGGTCACGTCCGGCCGGCGCTCGACCTCCTCCACCACCGGCAGCGCCGAGGCCAGGGCCCACTCGACGGCGGACTCCTCGATGCCCAGCTCGGGGAGGCGTCGCCCTTCCACCTGGAGGTACATCCCCATGCGGTGGAGCGCGTTGGTGGCGTTGGGCGACGCGTAGCGGACCCGGCCCTCCTCGTCGACCAGGACGATGCCGTCGCCCACCCGGGGTGCCTCCTCGATGGCCACCTCCTCGCTCGGGAACGGGAAGGTCGACTCGGACAGCATCACGGCGAACCGGTCGAAGAGATCCCGGTAGGTGCGTTCCAGGTGGCCGGGGCGCCGGCCGGCGGCCGCCGTCAGCCGGGCCACCACGGCGATGGTGCGCCCCTCGAAGCGCACGGGGATGCACTGGAGCTGGACGGGCTCCTCGGCCCGGTCGAGCTGGAGCTCCCCCCGGGTCACCTCGCCGGTGGTCAGCGTCACGGCGGCCAGCGGCCAGTCGTCCTGGCCCACCGTCCGGCCGACCAGGTCGTCCTGGACGACGGTGGCCGTGTTCGACGGTCGCATCTGGCCGAGGATCACCATCTCGGGCGGGCTCCCGGGCTGGTCGGCGGCGCCTCCGCCGGCCAGCGGCGCCACGAGCACCAGGTCGGAGAAGGCCAGGTCGGCGAGGATGCCCCACGTCCCCACCAGGCGCCGGAGGTGGGCCAGCTCGGCGGGGGCGAGCGACGTCCGCTCCAGCGCGAGCTCGGCCGGGGTCGCCATCGGGTCAGTCCCCGGCCGGGACGTCCGCCGGCGCCAGGGGCACCGCCCGCCCCTGGCGGGCCCGGAAGGCGCGCAGCTCGACCACCCCGGCGGCCGTGAGCAGGGCCCGGAGGTCGTCGGCCCGATGGGCCACGTCGGGCAGGCCGTGGGCGTCCGACGCCGTCGTGAGGGGGACGCCCCGGTCGACATACCGCCGGAGCAGCGCCGGCGCCGGGTACTCCTCCCCCACCGGCTTGCGCCAGCCGGCCGACGACACCTCGGCGGCCATCGTGGAGGCCACGGCCGCCTCGACCAGGCGGTCGTAGAACTCGTCGGGCATGGCGGGAACCCGTCCGGCGATCTTCACCAGGTCGGGGTGGGCGAAGACGTCGCAGGCACCCGAGGCGGCCAGCTCCTCCATCGCCAGGGTGTACTCGTCCCACACGGCGTCGACGTCGCGCAGGTCCCACTCGGCCATGACCTGCGGGTCGTCCAGCACGTCGAACCGCCAGGCCCCCAGCCAGTGGACCGATCCGAGGAGGACGTCGAAGGGATAGCCGGCGAGCAGGTCGGCCACCTCGTCCATCCGGCCCGGGTAGTAGTCGACCTCCATGCCGAGCACCACGGGCAGGCCGGCGCCCTTCACCGCCTCGACCACCTCGACGTACTCGTCGAGGTCGACCCGGGCGTGCTGCTCCCAGTAGGCGGCCATGCCCGGGCGGAGCGCCTCACCGGGCAGGTCGTCCCAGAACCCGTGGAGCAACCGGTCCGTCTGGACGAACCGGAACAGGTGCTCGGTGACGGCGATCTCCTCCACCCCGGCGGCCTGGGCCCGCTCGCAGTAGGCCGCCACCTGTTCCACCGTCGCCTCGGCGTCGGACTGGGTGTGGGGCCACAGGTGCAGGTGGTAGTCGAGCATGGCCAGCCTCAACCGGCCCGGCGGACGAGCGTCAGCCCGTCGCGCACCGTGGTCTGCACGGCGACCACCCGGGGGTCGGCGGCCAGACGGTCGTTGAACGCCCGGAGGGCAACCGTGTCGGCCGTGCGGTCGCCGTCGTCGAGGACCCGGCCGCTCCACAGCGTGTTGTCGGCGGCCAGCAGGCCCCGGGGGGCCAGCTTGGGCAGGGTCGCCTCGAAGTAGTCGAGGTACCGCTCCTTGTCGGCGTCGACGAAGACGAAGTCGAACGGCCCCGGCAGCCGGGCGACGGTGTCCAGCGCCGGTCCCTCGACCACCTCGACGGCGCCGGCGTAGGGGCTCGACGCGATCCGCTGCCGGGCGAAGGCTGCGTGCGCGGGATCGAGCTCGCAGCTCACGATCCTCCCACCCGGAGCCAGGCCGGCGGCCATGGCCAGCGCGGAGTAGCCGCCGAACGTCCCGATCTCGAGGACCGACGTGGCCCCGAGCGCGAAGACCAGGAGCTCGAGAAGCCGGCCCTCGACGGTGCCGACCATCATGCCCGGTGCCGCCAGCTCGGCTCGCACGTCGGCCGCCAGCGAGACGAGGTGGCCGGGCGGCGGGGTGGTGTGACGCTCGGCGTAGGCGTCGAGCTCGGGAGCGACGATGTCCGGCACGACTGCATCGTACGGCAGCGGCGGCGGGGTCCCGCCCGGCCGGCGGACCCGCCTACTCCCAGATCTGCTCGCCCAGCCGGACGAGGCCGGCCAGGTCGTAGATGTCGTGGTCGAAGAACGGCACCGTCGCCAGCACCTCGGGCGCCGATCCGAGGTGTGCCCGCTCTTCCGCCTCGCGCAGCGCCACCACGCGGAAGTTGAGGAAGCTCTCCGCCACCTCGACGAGGACCCGCTCCACCTGGACCGGGTCGCCGAGGGGCCCACGGGCCGCCGCCGAGAGCGCACCGGCCAGCTCCGCCCGCCGCTCCTGGAGGGCCCCGGCCACGGCGGCGGCGGCCGGGTCCCGCAGGAAGTCCGGCAGCACCTTGTTCAGGACGACGGCGCCGAGGTGGAGCGAGCGGCCGGTCAGTTCGCGGGCGAAGAACTCCGCCTCGCGCAGGGGGACGGCCTCCAACGTGGAGACGACCATGAACGTGGTCCGCCGGTCCGAGAGGAGGCGGCCGACGGACTCGGCCCGCTGCACGAACCCGTCGTACATCGACTGGAACAGGATGAAGAACTCCGAGATGTCGGCGAGGAACTGGGTGCCGAGGATCCGGTCGGCGACCTGGTAGAAGGGCCGGGTGGCCACGTTCACCAGCTTGGACCGGTAGGGGACGATCAGCCACCGCAGCAGGCGGGACGAGAAGAAGTCGGCCATGCGCTGGGGTGCGTCGAGGAAGTCGAGGGCGTTGCGGGTCGGCGGGGTGTCCACCACGATCAGGTCGTAGTCGCCCTCCGAGTGGATCTCGAACAGCCGCTCCATGGCGATGTAGTCGTGGCTCTGGACGAAACGCCCGGAGATGTTCTGGTACAGGGGGTTGGCCAGGATCTCGTCACGGGTCCGGGTGTCGGGGGCGTGGCGACGGATGAGGTCGTCCCACGACTCCTTCGTGTCGAGCATGGCCGCCCACAGCTCGCCCCGGGGCTTCACCCCCGCGCCGCGGAAGGCGGACGCCGGCACCCGGCGCTCGCTGTTCCCGATCCCCTCGAGCCCGAGGGCGTTGGCCAGCCGCTTGGCCGGGTCCACGGTGAGGACCAGGACCTTACCGCCGTGGTGGAGCGCGGCCATGACCGCGGTGGCGGCGGCCGTGGTGGTCTTGCCCACGCCCCCCGGACCGCAGGCGATCACGATCTCACGGGCCGACAGGAGGCCCTCGACGGTGGCTGCCGGCTCGCTCCGACCGGCGGGCGCACCTCGGGCCTGCCGCCGCGACATCAGTACCCCAGTTCCTCGCCGAGCGCCTGCGCCAGCAGCCGTGCCGCCCGCAGCCCGAGCGAGCGGGTGAACATGAACGGCAGGTAGAGGAGGGGCACCGTCGGGTCGATGCCCTCGCGCAGGCGGGCCAGGTGGACGGCCCGGGAGCGCCGCATCGTCACCGCCAGCCGAGCCGCTTCGAGCACGGGGGTCACGTCACCACCGACCCCCCCGTCGAGGACCCCGACCGCCGCGGGCGTGCGCAGCTCCTCGAAGACGGCCTCCTCCCGCTGGCTGAACAGCTCGGGGAGCACCCGGTTCACGACCACCGCGGCCAGGCTGACCGTGGTCTCGTCCCGCACGCGGGCGGCAAGTTCGAGGGTCTCGTTGACCGGCATCTCCTCGGGCGTGCACACGGCCACCAACGCCGTCTGGTCCGGGTCGGAGAGGATCTCGAGCATCCAGTCGGTCTGGGAGCGGATCAAGCCCACCCGGACCAGTTCGTTGATGGCCTGGGGTGCGGCCAGCTGACCGACCACGTGACCGGAGGCGGGTGCGTCCACCACGACCAGGTCGTAGTGGCGCTCGCGCACCTCGTAGCAGAGCTTCCCCACGGTGAGGATCTCGCGCACGCCGGGGGCGGCCGTGGCCACGAAGTCGAACGCCTTGGCCACGGGTCCGATACGGCCGACCACCGGGACCTTCAGCTGGAGCTTCAGGTACTCCCGCAGCGACGCCTCGGTGTCCATCGTCATGACGAACACACCGGGCGCCAGCTCCCGCTCGGCGAACCCCGTCGGGCCCGCCTCGAAGAAGCCGGCCACGTCCCCCTTGCCGTCGACCTCGCAGACCAGCACCCGCTTGCCCCGACCGGCAGCGAACAGCGCCAGGGCAGAAGCGACGATCGTCTTGCCCGTACCCCCCTTGCCGGTGACGAACACCAGGCGGCGGTCGACCAGGTCGACGGTCATGCGCCAGGTCCGCCCGGTCCTGCCCCCCGGCCCGACGTGCTCAGGAGATCCCGAACCCGACTCGACGATCGGTGGAGGGCGCGTCGACCTCGATATAGGCGACCTTCGCCCCCGGCACCCCGACCCGGCGGCCCTTGCGGTCGGTCAGCCACAGGATGGCGCCCTCCGTGGCCAGGGTCTTCTCGATCTGGGCGACGACCTCGTCGCGCTCGGCGTCGTCCGGTAGCTCCACGTCGATCTCCTTGACCGACTGCACGATCCCGATACGGACGTCCACCTGGCACGCTCCTCGTCATCCTCCGGCCGTCTGGCCGCTCCCCGCGACGATACCCGGCCCTCCGGCCCGGCTGTCACGCCGGCGCGCCAGACTGGAGCCGTGAACCTCGACCCGGCCGTCCCCACCTCCGAGACCGCCCACCAGCGGGCCACCCGGTGGGCGTCGACCATGGCCGGGCACCGGCGCACCCACGGCCGGAGCGCCCATGCCGACTACCGGGCCCCGGCCGGGCCACCGGGACTGGCCGGCGTCCACCGCCAGGACCGCGAGCAGGCGGAGGACGCGTCGCTCGCCCCCGGGGCCACCCGGGCCGTCGGGGCGGGCCGTCGGGCCGTCGCCGAGGAGCCGGATCCCTGGCGGACGTGCTTCGAGCGCGACCGGGACCGCATCCTCCACGCCACGGCGTTCCGCCGGCTGGCGGGCAAGACCCAGGTCTTCGTCTTCCCCGACGACCACCAGCGCACCCGGCTGACCCACGCGCTCGAGGTGGCCCAGGTGGCCACGGGCATCGCTCGGGCCTGCGGCCTCAACGTCGACCTCACCGAGGCGATCGCGTTGGGGCACGACTGCGGCCACGGCCCCGGCGGCCACGCCAGCGAGGACGCCCTGTCGCCGTTCCTGCCGGGCGGGTTCGACCACGCGCCCTGGGGGGCGGCCGTCTCCCTGGCCGGGCTCAACCTGTGCGAGGAGACCCTGGACGGGATCGCCAACCACTCGTGGTCCCGGCCGGCTCCGGCCACACCCGAGGGCGAGGTGGTCAGCTGGGCCGACCGCATCGCCTACGTGTGCCACG
The DNA here is from genome assembly GCA_021799615.1 of Actinomycetes bacterium. Lineage (GTDB taxonomy): Bacteria > Actinomycetota > Acidimicrobiia > Acidimicrobiales > RAAP-2 > JAJZDI01. The sequence continues at coordinate 4,285 of JAJZAC010000015.1, read as the reverse complement.
ACTTCGAGGACGCCGTGGGCTGCGGGGTGGTCACGCCCGACGTGCTGCCGCCGGTGGTCCGCGACCGCTGCGGCACCCGCCGCAGCCAGCAGCTCGGCGCGTTCATCGGTTCGATGATCGCCACCACGCTGGCAACCGGCGAGGTGGGTATGGACGAGTCCCTGGCCGAGGCGCTGGCCGCCTTCCGCACCTGCAACTACGAGCGCATCTACCTGCGACCCGCCTCGCTCGACCAGGGTCGGGCCGTCGTGTCGGTACTCCGGGCCCTGGTCGAGCACTTCGTCGCCCACCCCGGTGAGCTCCCCGACGACGGTGCCGGGGACGACCCGGTGCGCGCCGCGGTGGCCTACGTGGCCGGCATGACCGACCGCTTCGCCTTCGCCCGTGCCGTCGAGTTGCTCGACTGGGACCCGGGCGCGCTGCCCCGGGGGGTGGACGTCACCGGACGGGCGGGGCCACGGCCCTGAGCACTTCCCCTAGCGCAGCGTGAGCTCGTTGCGGTAGACGCGGGCGGGCCCCAGCTCGATGAGGCGCTGGGCCAGCGCGGCGAAGGCGGCGGCGGCTTCGCCGTCGGGTTCGGCCACCACGACCGGGGTACCCACGTCGCCGCCGACGCGCACCGCCGGCACCAGCGGGACCTGGCCCAGCAGCGGCACCCCCAGCTCGCCGGCCAACTGGGCGCCGCCACCGCTCCCGAACAGCTCGTAGCGGGTGCCGTCGTCACCGGTGAACCAGCTCATGTTCTCGATGACCCCGCGCACCGACAGTTTGAGCTGCCGGGCCGCGTAGGCCGAACGCTGGGCCACCCGCTGGGCGGCCGCCTGGGGCGTGGTGACGACGTAGACCTCGGTCTTCGACAGGTACTGCCCGAGCGACAGGGCCACGTCGCCGGTGCCCGGCGGCATGTCGATGAGCAGGAAGTCCGGCTCACCCCAGTAGGCGTCGACCAGGAACTGTTCGAGGGCCTTGTGGAGCATGGGTCCCCGCCAGATGACCGGGGTCTCGTCGGGGACGAAGAACCCCATCGACAGGCAGCGGACCCCGTGGGAGGTCGGAGGGATGACCAGGTCGTCGAGGATGACAGGGTCCCGGTCGACGCCCAGCATCGCCGGGACGGAGAACCCGTAGACGTCGGCGTCGAGGACGGCGACGTCCTTGCCCGCCCGGGCCAGGGCGACCGCCGTGTTCACCGTGACCGACGACTTGCCCACGCCCCCCTTGCCCGACGAGATCCCGAGCACGCGTGTGCGCGACCGGGGGGCCATGAACCGGTTGGGGCGTCCCTCCTCGTGGCCGAGGGTGCCGCCTCCGTGGCCGTGGCCGTGGCCGTGGCCGTGGTCGTGGCCGTGGCCCTCGTCGCCGACGGGTTCGCCGCGCAGCAGCTGGCGAAGGGGGACGCGCTCCTCGTCGGACATGGCCGATGCCGACACGGCGACGTCGCGGACCCCGGGAACGGCGGCGGCCGCCGCCCGCACGGCCCCGGCCAGCTCGTCGGCGCCCGGGTACCCGGCCACCGGCAACGCGAGCTGCACCTCGACGTGGCCCCTGCGGACGCCGACCGAACGCACCATGCCCAGCCGGCCCAGGGGGAGCCGGAGCTCGGGGTCCACCACCTCCGCGATGGCAGCGTGGACCTGGGCGTCGTCGACCGGCATGGGCTCTCCTCGGGGGTTCGGGGCCTTCACCGGTAGACTAGGTGACGTGCCGACACCCCCGTCCAGCCTGCGCACGCACCCCCCGGGGGGCGCGTCCAGCCTGGTCGCCGAGGTGGTGGAGGTGCCGTCGGCCGAGGACGACCGCTTCACGGCCACCGTCGCCGCCGTGACCGCCGCGTTCGGCGATCCGACCCGGCGGGACATCTTCCTCTTCGCCCGGGCGAACCCCGACACCACCGCATCCGAGGTCGCCACCCGGTTCGGCCTCCACCCGAACGTGGCCCGCCACCACCTCGAGCGCCTGGTGGCCGGTGGCTACCTCGAGGTGACGGTGGCCCGGGGGGTGAACGGCGGCGCCGGGCGGCCCTCCAAACGCTACCGCGCCGTCGGCGACGATCCCACCCTCGACCTCTTCACCCGGCGCGACGACCTGCTCGTCCGCCTGCTCCGGGCTGCGCTCGACCTGCTGGGGCCCGAGGCCGCCGAGCAGATGGCCGAACGGGTCGGCGAGGAGTACGGACGGACGCTGGCCGCGCACATGTCGCCCGGTGAAGGCCAGCGGTCCCTACGGAACGCCATGCACACCATCGCCGAGACCTTCACCGCCCACGGGTTCGCCGCCCATGCCGAGGAGCTGGGCGACGCCACCGTGATGGTGTCGGACACGTGCCCGTTCGGGGGGGCCGCCGCCGAGTTCCCGGTGCTGTGCGCCGTCGACCGGGGCATGGTCAACGGGCTGTTGGCCGGCCTGTGCGGCGGCGCCGACGTCGAGCCGGTGCCGGTCGTCCTGTCGTCGCGTGCGCGCGGGGACGACGCCTGCGCGACCGCTGTCTGAGCTGGCCGACGTGGCCCGCGCCTACCTGGACCACGCCTCGACCAGCCCCCTCCGCCCCGAGGCGGCCGACGCCATGGCCGCCTGGGCCGCCACGGGTGTCACCGCCGATCCCGGCCGGCTCCACACCGAGGGCCAGCAGGCCCGTGTCGCGCTGGAAGGGGCCCGCGAGGAGGTCGCCGCCCTGGCCGGGAGCCGGTCCCGCCAGGTGGTGTTCACCTCGGGTGCGACCGAGGCGATCAACACCGCGATCTGGGGGACGCTGCAGCGGACCGGTGCAGCGGCCGGCCCCGTCGCCTTCGCCGACGTGGAGCACTCGGCCGTCCGCGAGGCCAGTGCCCGGCTCGCCCCCCAGGTCCGCATCGCGGTCGACGGGTCCGGCCGGATCCTGCCCGACGCCGTGGACGAGGCCCTCGACCGGTCCGTCGCCGACCACGGGGTGCTCCCGGCGCTGGTCCACTGCCAGCTGGCCAACCACGAGGTCGGCACGGTCCAGCCGGTGGCCGAGGTCGTGGAGCGCTGCCGTCGGCGGGGCGTGCCCGTCCACGTCGACGCGGCCATGGCACCGGGCCGGCTGCACGCCGACCTGGCCGGGCTGGGCGCGGCGCTCGTCTCCCTCTCCTCCCACAAGATGGGGGGGCCGCCGGGGATCGGCGCCCTGATCCTGGCCCGCACCACCCGGATCGCCCCCCTGCTGGTGGGGGGCGACGCCGAGCGGGGCCGGCGGGCCGGCATGGAGAACGTGCCGGCCGCCGTCGGGTTCGGCGCGGTGGCACGGGTGCTGGCCGATCCCGTCCGGCTGGCCGGCGAGCTCGAAGGACTGGCGGCGATCGACCGGGTGGTGCTGGCCGGTGCGCTGGCCGTGGACGGCGTCCGTCTCCTCGGCCACCCGACCGAGCGGCTGGCCGGCATCGCCTGCCTGGCCGTGGACGGCGTCGAGGCCGAACCCGTCCTCCTCGGGTTGGACCGGAGGGGTGTGGCTGTCCATTCGGGCTCGGCATGTTCGTCCGAGGCGCTCGAACCATCGCCGGTCCTGGAGGCGATGGGCGTCGACGCCCGCCACTCCCTGCGGGTCTCCGCCGGCTGGTCGACCACCGCCGACGACGCCGCCACCTTCGCCGCCGCCCTGGCGCAGGTGGTGGCCGAGTTGCGGGCCCTGCGCGGCTGACGGGAGGGCCGGGCTGCTCGTTCAGCCGGCGGGCACGCCGGTCGGCACCGGCTGGCCGGCGGCGGTGAACGCCTGGCGGACGACCGGCGCCGCCTGGGCGAGGACCGACGCGGGCGGGTCGTCGGCCAGGAACGACCGGTACTGGACCACCGCACCGGCGGCGTCGTGGTCGTGCTGGAACAGCACCGTTCCCAGGTAGAGGCGGGCGGCGAAGTCGCCGGGCACCAGGTTCACCGCCCGGTGGAGCATCGACGTGCCCTGGGCGACGAGCGAGGCGTCGTTGCCGTCGATACCGGTGCGGTACTCGAGGTACCCGAGTTGGGCCAGGGCCACCTCGTTGGAGGGATCCTGGGCCAGCACCCGCGTGTAGAGCACGGCCGCCGGGCCCAGCTGGTCGCCGTTCACGTCGACCGCCGCCTGCGCCAGCCACGCCGCCACCTGTTGCTGCCCGGTGAGGGGGACGTTGCCCGTCACCGCCTGGCCGGCGTGCCGGGGCCCGAGGACGAGCAGCACGGTTCCCGCCGTTCCGGCGGCCAGCGCGGCGACCGCCCCGCCCAGGAGCACGCGCTGGCGGCGGGACCGCCTCGACGGGCGGGCGCCGGCGGCCGCGGCGGCGCCGGACGGGCCCGC
>JAJZAC010000089.1 GCA_021799615.1 Actinomycetes bacterium | reverse complement strand
CTACAGCCGTGCCCTCCTCGACCGATCGCTGCGCCGGGCACGAGTGGTGACGGCCACGCGGGCGACGGCCGAGGACCTCAGCCGCCACCACGGGATCCCGGCCGACGCCGTCACCGTCGTCCCCCTGGGGGTCGACCTGGCGACGTTCTCCCCACCGGTCGGCGGCGACGGGACCGGCCCCGCGCCGTTCTTCCACCTTGCGTCGCCGGACCCACGGGACCGCACCGAACTGGTGGTGGACGCCGTGGCGGCGTTGACGGCCCGACGCGGCGAGCCGGTCCACCTGGTGATCGGGGGCGACCTCGGCGACCGCCGTGACGCCGTCCACCGACGCGCCGCCGAGCACGGCATCGGCCGGATGGTCACCTTCACCGGCAGGTTGAGCGACACTGCCCTGGCCGACGCGTACCGGACGGCGGCGGCCAGTGTGCACGCCTCCCCCGACGAGGGGTTCGGCCTCCAACCCCTCGAGGCCATGGCGTGCGGCGCGGTCGTCGTCTCCACCCCGGCCACCGCCGTCCGCGAGGTCGTGGCCGGCGGCGTCGTGGTGTGGAGCGAGCCCGACCCGGCGTCCCTCGCCGCCGCCCTGGCCCGGACGCTCGACGACGCCGACCTGCGCCGGCGTGCCAGGGAGCGCAACCCGGCGGTCGCCGCCCGCTTCACCTGGGACCGCACCGCCGGCGCCGTCCTCGACCTGCTGGCCGAGGAGGCGGAACGTGCCGGCCCTCAGCCTCGGTTGCGGTAGTACGGGTGGTAGGTGGCCGCCGAGCTCTTCCCGACCCGGTTCAGCACCACTCCCAACACCTTGCCCCCCGTCGCCTCGAGGCGGTCGACGGTGGCCACCAGGTCCTCACGGCCCGTCCGGCCTTCCGATCCCACCACCACGATCCCGGTGAGGCTGCGCCCCATGATGGCCGCGTCGGTGACGGCCATGACCGGCGGGGCGTCGAACAGGACCACATCGGCGAATCCCGACAGCTCCTCGGTGACGGCGGCCATGGCCGGGCCGTCGAGCAGCTCGCTCGGCTGGCTCGGCGTCCCACCCGACGGCAACACGTAGAGCCCCCCCACCCGGGTGGTGAACAGCGCCGCTTCGATGTCCGCCCGCGCCGGCAGAGGCGAGCGCACCTGCGGACCCATGCCCGCTGCACCCCCCGGCGTGGTCAGGCCGGCGAGACCGCTCCCCCCCACGTTCGGGATGCCGAACATCTGCTCGATGCGCGGGCGCCGGAAGTCGGCCGACACCACGATGACCGTCCGCCCGGACATGGCCCAGGCCGCGGCCAGGTTGGCCACCACGAACGTCTTCCCGTCACCGGGGGCCGGACTGGTCACCATCACCAGAGCACCGGGTTTGTCCTCGAGGATCACCCGCATGCTGGTCCGGAGCTCCCGGATCGACTCGGCGAGCAGCGAGTCGGGCCGCTCGATCACGGCGACTGCTTGCTCGGAGCGGGAGCTGAAGTCGTCCACCGGGAGCTCGGCCAGCACCGGCCGACCCGTCGCCTCGGCCACGTCCGTGTCCGAGCTGAGCCGGGTGTCGAACTGCTCGCGCACCAGTGCCAGGCCGCATCCGGCCAGCAGCCCGGCCAGGGCCGCGACCCCACCGACCTTCGTCTTGCTCGACCCGGCCGGCGCTCCCGGAACGGTGGCCGGGTTCTGGATCGTGGCATAGGGGCCGTTGATGTTGATCGCCACCTGCTGGGCCGCCAGCGCGGCGTAGGTCTGGGAGTTCGACGTGATCTGGGCGGCGATGCCCGGGTTCGTCCCCGCCGGGTCCCTGGCCTCGAGTGCGGCGATGGTGGCGTTGATGGCGTTCATGGCCTGGCCGATCTTGGCCACCTGGGCGGCCGCCTGGTCCGCCACCTCGGCCACGTAGGCCTTGGCGTAGGCGTTGGCCGTCCGCTCGGCCCCCACGGCGGCGGGTCCCGTCGCCGTCACCGTCATGACGTTGGTGGTCTGGGACACCGCCGCGCTGATCTGGGCGTCGAGCGGTGCGCCGGCGATCGCCGCCGCCTGGTGGGCCAGCGCGGGGCTGGCCATCACCACCAGGGGGTCTGCCAGGTTGACCGACGGCGAGCTCGAACCCGACGCCGGCGCCTGCAGCTGCACCGTCGCCGTCGCCTGGTAGGACGGCGTGCGCAGGGTCAGGTACGCGCCGGCCGCGGCCACCGCCACCACGACGCCGAGCAGGACGGTGAGCTTCCGCCTCCACAGGACTGCGCTCAGTTCTCGGAAGGTCATCAGGGCTCCGCGCTCACTGGTCGGCCACGCCTCCATCGGCGTCCGGGTCCTGGTCGAGCCACCAGTGTACGACGCGGGCGCCCGATCATGGTGCCGGCCGCCGGCTGCGGCGGACGCGGGCCACCACGGCGTCGAACGCCCCGACACGCTCGTCCCAGTCGGCCACCGGCAGCGGGCGGGCCGGCGCCGGGCCCCGTCGGGCCGCCTCGTCCACCAGCGCCGCCACCCGCCCGGGGAACCCGTCCGGCTCGACGGTCTCCACCGGCGGGCCCAACTGGCGGAAGCCGGCCACCGGCGTGGCCACCGTCGGCCGTCCGGCCGCCGCGCACTCGTACGCCTTGATCGGATCGAGGCTCTCGGTGAACGGCGTCACCACGTGGGGGACGACGACGACGTCGGCGGCACGCAGGTAGTCGGGAACCTCCCCGAACGGGCGGGGCCCGGCACGCACGACGTTGCCGGCAGCGTCGAGGCGGCGACGCGAGTGCGGTGACAGGCTGTCCGGTCCGACGAGCACCAGCGGTGCGCCCGCCAGGGCGGCTGCGGTGCGGACGCAGAGGTCCACGTCGAGGCGGTCCTCGTGCAACGTACCGGCGTACAGGGCGAGCGGCCCGGCCGGCAGGTCTCCCGGCCGCCGCACCGGACGGGCGTAGGACGCCACGTCGACCCCGTTCGGCACCAGGTCGACCGGGCGCGCCGCCCCCCGGGTGGCGGCCAGGGCGGGCGAGCACACGACCACGGCGTCGCACCCCGCCACCAGGGCGGCGTCGGCCCGTACCAGCCGCCGCCGCTCGCGTGGCGTGACCGAGGCGTGCAGCCAGTCGTCGGTCACGTCGTAGACCGCGGGCCACCGCACCAGGTCGACCAGCGGCGCGGCGTGGGCGTCGTTGATCCACAGGACGGGATCGGCCACGGCGAGCGACCCGACGGTGCGGACCAGCCGCCGGGCGGCCCGGCGGTCGGCGGCTGGCGCCACGGCGCGGGGCAGCCACTTGCGAGGGCGGACGAGCCACCGCCGCTGGCCCGGGTGGGGGGCGACCTCGGTCGTCACCTCCGGCGACCGCTCCACCGCCGTCCCCCGGAGGAGTGCGTGGGGCACGTCGACGGCCGGCTCGACGAACACCAGGTCGGCCTCGGGGTGCCGCTCCTGGATACCATCGGCGATCACCTGGATCCGGCGCCGGACCGGCCCCCGACGCTCGAGGGAGCAGGCGACCACCGTCCAGCGGTCCGGGGGCCCGTTCACCACCGGCGGCAGGGGGCGGGCCACGACGACGGCGCACTCAGGGAGTACCGTGGGGCGCCGGCGCCACCGGGCGCACGACGGCCACCACGCTCGCTGCCAGGTTCCCCGTTGCACGGCCCGCACCACGACCCACCCCACGACATGGAACGCAAGCCTACGAGATCGCCGACGACCACCCGCCGGCCGGCGGCGTTCTGGACCGTCGCCGTCGTGGCCCTGAGCGCGGCCGGGGTCACCGCCGTCCTCAGCCACAAACTGGGTGTCGCCGCCGGCCTGGCCATCCTGCTGGCCGGGATCCTGGTGGCCGATCCCGTCCTGGTCGCCGTCCTGGCGTTCCCCGGCGCCTTCCTCCTCATGCGGGTGGGGGGCTCGTCCACCAACCTGTCGCTCTCCGACCTCGTCGTCTTCGTCGCCGCCCTGGCATCGCTGACTCAGGTGGACTGGTCGCGCGCCCGCGGCCTGCGCGCCTTCCTCACGACGTTCCTCGCCTACGAGGCGGTGCTGATCGTGGTGGTGGCCGTCCACCCGAACCGCTACGACATCGTGGAGTGGTTCCACCGGATGTCCGACGTGGCCGGCAGCGTGGTCATCGGGTGGGTCGTCGCTACCCGCGGCCGGATCAGGGTGGCGGTCCGCCTGTACCTGGCGGCTGCCTCGGCGGTGGCCCTCGTGGCCATCGTCACCGCGCTCCGCCTGCATTTCGCCCCCGCGCAGTGGGGCCTGTACCAGAAGAACGCGGTGGGGGCGATGATGTGGGTGGCCGTCGTCGTCGCCCAGCTGAACCCCCGCTGGCTGGGCCTCACCACCCGGTGGGCCCGGATCCCCGAGGGGCTCTGCTTCCTCGGCCTCCTCGCCTCCCAGTCGCGCCAGTCGATGATCGTCCTCATCGGCGCCCTGATCCTGGCGACGATGGTCCGCTCGGACATCCACCGACGTTCGAAGCTGATCTTCGTCTTCGTGCTCCCGCTGGCCGTGCTGGCCTACGTGAGCTTCCAGAACCAGTTCGCGGTGAACCCCAAGTTCAACTCGGTGGCCATCCGTGTCGACCAGCTGGGGATCGCCCTCAACGTGTGGCACCAGAACCCCTGGCTCGGCCAGGGCATGCGCTTCTACAACCTGCCGCAGTTCGCCGGGGTCCCCGTCCCCCCGAACGTCGTCATCGGCGGCCTGGCGTCGACGGGCGTCGTCGGCGTGGCCGCGCTCCTGGTGTTCTTCGGCACGTCGTTCGGCGTCATGGCCCGACTACCGCGCGCCTACGGCGTCATGGGACTGGCCATCCTGGCCGGCCACTACGTCGAAGGCCTGTTCGACATCTTCTGGATCGGGGCCTACGCCGCCATCCCGTTCCTCATGGTCGGCCTGTGCCTGGGCGCCGCCGACGGGGACCTGCTCGGCCTGGCCGGGCGGGACGAGGCGGCGACCCGGCGAACAGTCGGGATCCTGCGGACACCCCCGTGAACGCCGGCACGGTCACCATCGGGTTCAATGCCCTCCCGCTCCAGCCGTCGGGTGCCGGGGTGAGCACGTACATCCGCGAGCTGCTGGTGGCCCTCGCCGACCGGACCGACGCCCGGCTGGTGCCGCTCGTCCAGGCGTCGGCGGCCGGCGACCTTCCTCGCTCCCTCCGACCCGTGACCCGACCGGACAGTGCCGGCCTCCGGCGGGTCCTCGCCGGTCTGGTCGGGCTGGGGAGCACGGACCTGGACCTCTACCACGGGCTCGACGTCGACCTTCCTGTCCGCCACCGGTGCCCGACCGTCGCCACCGTCCACGACCTGTCGGTGTTCGACGCCCCCACCGGCGTACCTCGGGCACGGGTGGCCGGCGAGCGGCTCCTCGTGCACCACGCGCTGCGCCGGGCCGACGCCGTGATCGCCGTCTCCGAGTTCACGGCGTCACGTGTCCGGGAGCGTTTCGGGCGGACGCCGACCGTGGTCCGCGAGGCGCCCGGGCCCGACATGGTGCCGCCGGATGCGGGGGAGCTCCGCACGGCCCGGGAGGCCTTCCGGCTGCCGGACCGGTTCGTCCTCCACGTCGGCTCCCTCGATCCCCGCAAGAACGTGGACGGGCTGGCGAGGGCCTGCGCCGCGGCCGGGCTACCCCTCGTCCTCGCCGGTGGGACCCTCGGCTGCAGTCCGCCACCGGGGACGCTGCCGCTCGGGTTCGTGCCCCGAGCCCAGTTGCCCGCCCTCTACGGCGCGGCCGAGCTGGTGGCGTACGTCTCGGTCTACGAGGGGTTCGGGCTGCCGCCGCTCGAAGCCATGGCGTGCGGCGCCGCCGTCGTGACCACACCGGTTCCCGCGGTCACGGAGCTCGTGGGCGACGCCGCCTGCACGGTGGCCGCGGGTGACGCCGACGGACTGGCGGACACCATCCGGGCGCTGGCCGCCGACCCGGCGAGGAGGGCCGAGCTCGCCGACGCCTGCAGGCGCCGGGCCACCACCCGGTCGTGGGGCGACGTCGCCGAGGAGACGCTCGCCGTCTACCGACGTGTCGGCGTCAGGTGCTGATCCGCCGGGCGTGACCGGTCAGGCCCGGGACCGACGGCGCCGGCTGAGCAGACCACCGGCGATCACGGCGCCGACGCCGATGGCCGCGATCTCCTCGACATCCGCACCCGTGAAGGGCAGGCTGCTGATGGAGCTCTGCTGCTGGGTGGCGTTGGAGGCCGTCGACGAACCGCCACCGGCGGTGAACGGCAGCTGGTTCGGGTCGGTCGTCTTGGTCTGGGGCGGGGTGCACGTGTAGCAGCCTGGGTCCGCGGGGGTGCCGGCGAACGCGGGCACCGTGAACGTGGCCAGGGCGGCGGCAGCAGATGCGACGAGCATCCCACCGCCTACCACGAGGTGTCTGGCCTTCATGGACTCCATCCTTCCTTCGTGCCTGCGCACCATGCACACGCACGATGCGCAACGGGGGAACACCGGACGAACACCGGATCGCCCCGTGATCCCATCATCGTGCGCGGCGGCCCGGGGTGCAACGTTCAAACTCCCTGCGTATGGGCTTACTCACTCTCCGTCACTCCCACGGGAGATCACCGAGGCAGCGTCCGGTCGTCGTGTCGATGCGCAGGGTGGCGCCGGCCCCGTGCACCACGGCAGGCACGGCGGCATCGAGCAGACCGTCCACCTCGAGGGTGGCGCCGGCCCGGGCGGCGTCGTCGGCCCGCCCTCCCAGGGCGACCGCCTCGGCCAACAGCCTGGCCGCGCCGCCGTCCACGAGGGACAGGTCGTCGGAGACGACGACCGCACCTCCGGACAAGGCCACGGTGGCCGCCCACGCGGCGGCCGCCGCCGGCGTCAACGAGGTCTGCTCGGTGCGCACCATCACGCAGTCGGGGTCGTTCACCCACAGCCGCCGGTGCATGAAGCCCCGGGTCACCGTGTTGGCGAAGGCGTGGCGGGTGGCGGGCTGCACGCCGAGGAAGCCCGGCACGATCTCGTCGGCGGGATCCAACGCCCAGCACGGGGCGACGTCGGGTCCGATCCGGACGGTGTCGGCCACGCCGACCACGTTGGCCAGCGGCACCCCGCACCCGACCAGCACGGTCGACTCCCCCGCCCCCCGGCGCAGGGCGTCGAAGCCGGCCCGCACCCGCTCCGCCGGCGTGCGGGTCGGATCCGACCACCGCCCGGAGCAGGCCGGTGCGAAGGTGAAGTCGAGCTTGAGGTAGCCGAATCCCCCACCGGCAAGCGACGCGCCCAGGCCCTCGAGGTGGTCGAGCACCTCCGGGTTGGTGGTGTCGAGGGCGTACATGAACCCGTCCCGGCCTCCCCCCCAGGCCGGGTTCCACCAGGCGAGCAGGGGCTCCCGGTCGGAGGTGCCCGGGCCACCGGCCAGCCACGAGGGATGGCCGGTGGCGAGATCGGAAGCGGGCGACGCCAGGAACGGAGCCAGCCAGAGCCCGGGTCGGCGCCCGGCTCCGGTGATGCGCTCGACCAACCCCTCCAGGCCGGAGGGGAACCGCTCGTTGGTGGCCAGCCAGTCGCCGATCTCGACCTGGAAGCCGTCGTCCACCTGGAACAGGTCGCCCGGGATCCGGTCGGCGAGCGCCAGGTTGGCGCCGACGTCGGTCTCGGTCACGGCACCGAAGTAGTGGTACCACGAACACCAGCCGACCGGGCGGGGCGCAGTGGACCGGGCCCCGCCGGCCGCCGCCACCACGTCGGCCCAGGCGGCCAGCAGCTCGAGCGCGCCACCCGGCCCGCCGACCACCACGGGGTGGAGCTGGCGCCCGGCACCGGCGGGCAGCAGCGCGTCCCCGAGGAACGCCTCGACCCACAGCTCCGTCATCCCCTCCTGTCCCCGGGGGCGCAACCGGAAGGTGCCGTCGTGGCGGTCGCCTCCCGTGAAGCCGACCAATACCGGCTCGCCGCCGGCATCGGCGTCGACGAGGAGCGTGACCCACTCGCTGCGCAGCTCGCCCGGCCAGGTGACCGTACGGTCGTCCGCCGCGTGCACCCCCTGGAGGAACGGCAGGTCGGCACGGGTGGACGGATCGACATCGCGGCCCAGTACAGCCACCCCGGTCGGGCTCCACGACTGGTACCCGTGACGGAACAGGCGCAGGGGCTCGCGGACGGCCACCACGTCGAGCACCACCGCCACCGACCGGACGGGCACCGGGGCGTCGCCCCGGTTCCCCACCGACCAGGACCACCCGCTGCCACCCCGCTCGATCTCGACCTCGAGAGGTCCGACCCCGAGGCTTGCCCGGCCACCCGATGGCAGCGGGGCGGCGTGCACGCTGCCCCCGCAGTCGACGACGATGCGACGGGGGACGAGCTCCACGGGTCGAGGCCTCCGGGGTCGTGCGCCGGGCGGCACGGGGCCGCCCCGGGGCCGGCGGCGCTGCTCGGACCGTCCCCCGCGGGGACCGTACCGGGTCGGACCCACCGGGGCAACGACCGGGCGGATACCGGGCGGCACCGGCGGCGCCGCTCGTACACTCTGGCGGGTCCGGACCCGTCGACCCCCCCGCCCGCGGGCGATCCCGTCCCCGCTCCACCCGTCACACCGTCGCGCCTGCGGGCGGGTGCGTTCCCGGCCTGGCTCGCCGTGGCCGTGCCGCTGTTCGGCGTCGGCGTCCTCGTCCAGCCACTGGCACGCCGCATCGACCGGGACGACGACGCCCGGGGCGCACGGGCCGGGCTGGCCGCGGTCACGGTCGGCCTCGTCCTCGGCACGGCGGCGGCCGCCGCCTCTCACGGCCTGGTGCTGGTGGCGGCGGCCGTCCTCGGCGCCGGCTACGGCCTGGGCCTGGTGTCGGGTCTCCTCGAGATCCAGCGGCTGGCCGGGCCCGACGACCTGGCCGGTATGACCGCCGTCTACTACGCGCTGACCTACCTCGGCTTCGGTGTCCCGCTCGTGCTGGCGGAGACGGCACCGCTGGCCCCCTACCCGTGGATGCTGGCGACGCTCGCTGCGCTCGCCATGACCAGGGGGGCCGCGGTGGCCGTCAACGACCGGCGGTCACCACCGGTCCCGGCACCTGCACCCGCCGACTTGTTACCCTGACCCCACGGCGCGACAAGGGAGGCCCCGATGGGCAGGGCGGAACGGCTGGTGCGGTGGTGGTTCGGCGTGCCCGCCCCGACGGGCGGCACCGTGCTGAAGGCCGGGGTCTGACCTTCGTGTGGACGCCACCGCCGGCCATGCTGCGCCCACTCGCCGTCGGCGAGCGGATCGACGCCGCGTTCAAGATCTGGGGCCGGAATTTCCTCGCCATGGCGAAGGCCATGCTGGTCATCGCCATTCCCGCCGGCATCATCGAGGCACTCGTGCAGGTATCGACCCTGCCGACCACCACGGCGGCGACACCGTTCGGGTCGACCTCCGCGGTCACCATGACCGGAACCGACGTGGCCACCTTGGTGGGCGGCGAGTCGGTCACGGCCGTCGTCGGCTGGATCGTGGCCACCCTCGCCGTCACCACCCTGTACGGGATCGTGGGCAATGCCTATCTCGGCCAGCGGGTGGACTGGCGCGCCGCCCTCCGCCGCGGTGTCGCCAAGCTGCCGAGTGCGCTGTGGATCTCGTTCCTCGTCGCCGTCGTCGTCGTGGTGCCGATTGTCGTGGTGGTGCTCCTCGTGGCCCTGGTCTCCACCACGGGGTCGACCGGCATGACCGTCGTCGTCGGCATCGTCCTCGGGCTCGCCGCGCTGGTGTTCGACTCCTGGGCCTACGTAGCCACGCGCCTGGCCACACCGACGCTGATGCTCGAGGACGTGCGAGGGAGCAGGTCCATCCGGCGCGCCTTCCGCCTGGTACGCGGCAGCTGGTGGTCGGTGTTCGGCACGTTGTTCCTCATGGGCCTGATCGTCGCCATCGCCAGCGGGATCGCCGGCACGCTGTTCGGCGTGGGGCTGCTCGGCACGGCGGGCGACCCCGTGGCCAGTGCCATCGTCTACTTCGTCGAACGCACGGTCGTCCTCATCGTCCTGACTCCCCTCTCTGCGTCGCTCGCCGTGGTCCTCACCATCGACATGCGAGTCCGCAAGGAAGGGTTCGACATCGAATACCTGGCCGGGGCCCTGCAGACACCGGCCGGGCCGCATCCGGTTCCCTTCATCCGCCCTGCACCGGGCTACGGGCAACCGGGCTACGGGCAACCGGGCTACGGGCAACCCCCCGGCTACGGGCCACCGCCGTACGGGCAACCCCCCGGCTACGGGCCACCGCCGTACGGGCCACCCCCCGGCTACGGGCCACCGGCGTACGGGCCACCCCCCGGCTACGGGC
>JAJZAC010000088.1 GCA_021799615.1 Actinomycetes bacterium | reverse complement strand
ACACCCCGCTCAGCCCGCCGGATCTCTCCGACGGACCGGGGTCTGCTACTGGGCTCTCCGGCGATTACCCAGACGGGACTTGCACCCGCAGGCTTGGTCCAGTTTTCAGGACGCAACACGAGCCGAGTCTACGAGGACGGGCGGGGCCGGACGGGCGGGGCCGGACGGGCGGTACGCTCACGCCCCCGTGGCCGACGTCCCGCACCCCCACCCGCCCGCGGCGCGGCGACCAGCCGCCGAGCCGGGCTCCGGCGCCGTCGGCGCGGGCATCGGCCGGGGCATGATCGCCCTGCTGGCCGTGGGCGCCGGCGTGTCGGTGGCGAACCTGTACTACGCCCAGCCACTCCTCGCGTCCATCGCCGCCACTTTCCGCGTCAGCCCCGGGCGGGCCGCGCTCGTCGTCACCGCGGCACAGGTCGGCTACGGCGCCGGCCTCGTCCTCCTCGTCCCGCTCGGCGACATCCTCACCCGTCGCCGGCTCGTTCCGCTCGTCCTGGTCGGCGCCACCGGTTCCCTCCTGGTGGCGGCGCTGGCACCGAGCATCGGCGTCCTCGCCGCCGGCGTCGGCCTGGCCGGGCTCTGCTCGGTCGCCACCCAGATCCTGGTGCCGTTCGCCGCCCACCTGGCCGGTCCCGGGGATCGCGGCCGGGCCGTCGGCACCGTCATGAGCGGCCTGCTCGTCGGGATCCTCCTGGCACGGACCGCAGCCGGGCTCATCGCCCAGGTGGCGGGGTGGCGCGCCGTCTTCGTGACCGGCGCCGTCGCCGTTGCCGCGCTCGCCGTCCTGTTGGCATGGCGACTGCCGGCCGAAGAGCCGAGGGAGTCGCTCGGCTACCGGGCCCTGTTGCGCTCGGTGGCCCGCCTGGCCGCATCGCAGCCGGTCCTGCGGCACCGGGCGGCCATCGGTGCGTTCCTGTTCGCCGCCTTCAACGTGGTCTGGACCGACCTGGCGTTCCTCCTGGCCGGCCCGCCGTACCACTACAGCCGCGCGGTCATCGGCCTGTTCGGACTGCTCGGCGCAGGCGGAGCCGGCGTCGCCGCCGTCAGTGGACGCCTGGCCGATCGCGGCTGGGAGCGCTGGGCGACGGTCGGCGGTCTGCTCGTGACCGTCGGGGCCTTCGGCCTACTCGCCCTGGGGCGGCGCGACCTCGCCGCCCTCATGGTCGGCATCCTCGCCGTCGACCTCGGCATCCAGGCGGTGCACATCCAGAACCAGCATCTGGTGTTCGGGATCGACGCCGCGGCACGCAGCCGGCTCAACACCGCCTACATGGTCACGTATTTCGCCGGCGGGGCGATCGGATCCGCAGCCGCCGGCGCCGTCTACGCCGCCGACGGGTGGGGCGGCAGCGTAGCGCTCGGTGCCGCCTTCGCCGGGGCGGCAGCGGCGGTCTGGTGCGGCTCGCTGTGCGTCGGGCGCACGAGGGCATGACCGGTCCGGACGGCGCCGGGGCGGGGCCGGCATGGCGACCGGCCGAGGCCCGGGGCAAGACTAGTCCGATGGCCCGGCACAGCAGACCCCCGACCCGTGCTCGCCGGCTCCTCGTCGTCGCCCTGGTGGCGGCGGTGACCGTCCTCGCCGGTGCCGGTGTCGTCGTCGTGCTGGCCGGGAACGGGGGGACGACGCCGGACCGACCGACCGCCGCTCGTGCCACGCCCACCGCGCCGACCACGCCGACCACGGTGCCACCGACCACCCCGAGCACGGTGCCACCGACCACCACGGCGACCTCGGCGACCGGGCCCGTCGCCCTGCCGCCCGGTGGCGCCACCGCCGTCGGTGACTCGATCATGATCGACATCGAGCCCTACCTGTCCGCCGACGTGCCCGGCATCCGCATCGACGGCCAGGTCAGCAGGCAGTTCACAGCCGGCATCGGCGTGGTCCAGGCCGACCGGGCCTCGGGAACCCTGGGATCGGTGCTGGTGGTCGAGCTCGGCACCAACGGCACGATCACGCCGTCCGACTTCGACGCCATGATGCAGGCGGCATCCGGCGTCACCCGGGTGGTCTTCGTCAACGTGGACGTGAGCCGTTCGTGGGCCGCCGGCGACAACCAGGTCCTCGCCGCAGGCGTCGCCCGTTACCCGGGCGTGGCCGTGCTGGCCGACTGGTACAGCGAATCGGTCGGCCACCCATCGTGGTTCACGCCCGACGGGGTCCACCTCGAACCGGCCGGCGCACAGGCGCTCGCCACGCTCGTCGCCTCGAAGCTCTGAGGCGGCCGGGAGCGCACCCCGGGGATCAGTCGGTGCGCACCTGGCCGAGCTGACGGGCCAACGTCCGGTACCTGGCGGCCTTCTCCTCCAGCTCGGCCTGCATGGCGGCCAGCGCCTCCTGCTTGGCCGCCACCACCGAGCGCATCCTGGCGTTGATGTCCGACGCCTCGACCAGGATCTCGTGCCGCCGACGGTCGGGCACGCCGGCACGGTACTCGGTCCGGAGCCCGCCCAGGGCGTCCTCGCACCGGAGCACCTCCTTGATCTCGCCGAGGTCGAAGCCCAGGACCTCCTGGAGGTCGCGGATGTGGTGGATGCGAGCCAGATCGGCCTCGCTGTAGCGCCGGGCCCCACCGGCGGAACGGCCGGAGGGGACGAGCAGGCCGATCTCCTCGTAGAAACGGAGCGTACGGGTCGACACCCCGGTGGTGGCGGCGGCCTCGCCGATGCGCATGGCATCGCTGTCCGGACGCCCGGCGGCGGTCACCGTCGCCGCTTCCCCGAACCGGCGGGGAGCGAGTCGGGATCGTCCTCCTCGACCACCAGCGGTTCGGTGCCACCGCCGCCGATCACCGACGGCTCGAGCTCGGCGGCCAGCTCCTCCAGCGCCGCCTCGGATCCCCCGTTGTGCCCGCCGACGACACCCGGTCGCCGCACCTCGCCAGCGTCACCGGCCCACCAGCTGGAGGCGGCAGCCAGGGCGCACAGGATCGCCGAGGCCACGAAGGCGACCTCCAGGCCCTTGTGGAACGGTCCCGAGATCAACGACGGGAAGAACGAGTGCCCGGTGATCACCGCGGCATGGGCGGCGCCGACGTGGTGCAGCACGGCAGGACCCAGGAGGGTGTGCATCGGGTTGTACCCGAGGAACGCGGCGAACAGGGTGCCCACCGCTGGCAGCGACGCCACGTGGGTCGCCGTGGCCAGGGGGACGCCCTGGCTGGTGAGGCCGGTGCGCAGGGCATCGGGGAGGGCGGCGGACAGGCCGATGATCATCAGGGTGAAGAAGATGCCGATTGAGAGCACGAAGCCGGAGTTCATGAAGGTGGCCCGCATGCCCGACGCGGCACCGCGATCTCGTGCCGGGACGCTGTTCATGAGGGTCGTGGTGTTCGGCGCCGAGAACATGCCCACGCCGAGGCCGTTCACGAAGACCAGGACGGCGAACAGGCCGTAGGGAAAGTCCACCGGGATGCCCACCAGCGCCAGGAACGTCACCGACGCGAGCACCATGCCGCCGGTCGTGAACCACCGCTGCCCGAACCGGTCCGACAGCCGGCCGGACAGGGGCCCGCTCACCAGGAACCCCGCCGACATCGGCAGCAGGTAGATGCCGGACCAGAGCGGCGTCGACTCGAACGAGTAGCCGTGCAGTGGGAGCCAGATCCCCTGCAACCACAGGATGAGCATGAACTGCAGGCCCCCCCGTCCCATGTTGGCCACCAGCGATGCGACCCCGGCGCCGGCGAAGGCCCGCACCCGGAACAGGTCGATGTGGAACATCGGGTCCTCCACCTTCGTCTCCACGAAGACGAAGGCCACCAGCAGTACGACGCCCGCGATCAGCTCGGCCAGCACCCAGGGGCTGGTCCAGCCCATGGCGTGGCCACCGTAGGGCATGAGCCCGTAGGTCAGGCCGACCATGACGAGCACGAGCCCCACACCGAAGGACACGTTCCCCGCAACGTCGACGCGCGCCGCGCGCCGCACGCCGGTGTCGTGGAGCTTCAGGTAGGCCCACACGGTCCCGAACAGGCCGAAGGGGACGCTCACGAGGAAGACCAGCCGCCAGTCGACGTCGGCGAGCAGTCCGCCGACGACGAGTCCGATGAACGACGCGGCCACCCCGGCGATGATGTTGAACCCCAGCGCCATCCCCCGCTCGCTGGGCGGGAACACGTCGGTGAGGATGGCCGTCGAGTTCGCCATCAGCA
Source organism: Actinomycetes bacterium (assembly GCA_021799615.1). Taxonomy (GTDB): domain Bacteria; phylum Actinomycetota; class Acidimicrobiia; order Acidimicrobiales; family RAAP-2; genus JAJZDI01. The sequence goes on along the minus strand of JAJZAC010000088.1, from coordinate 6,170 downwards.
GGGCGCCGCCGATGCCCTGCACGACGCGCAGTCCGATCAGGGTCGACGCGCCCACCGGTCCCGAGAACGGCATGAGCGCCAGCCCGATCGACGCGACGGTGAACACGGCGAACCCGGCGTTGTACATCTTGACCCGGCCGAACATGTCGCCGATCCGGCCGAACGTCACCACCAGCACCGCCGTCACCACCATGTAGCCCTGCAGCAGCCAGAGGAGGTAGCCGATGTTCGACGGCTGCAGCGGCTCCAGGTGGATCCCCCGGAAGATCGCCGGGAGCGAGATGATCACGATCGACTGGTTGAGCATGGCCATGAACACGCCGAGCGTCGTGTTCGAGAGGACCATCCATTTGGTCCGGGCGGACGGCCCAGCGGGTACCGGGGGGTCGGACATGGACGTAGTTTACGTCAACGTCAATTTTTCGGCGCGGCGGACAGCGCCCACACCGCCGTGTGCTACGCAAGGGCATGCCTGAATTCCTCCCGTTTCCCGGCCTCCGCTACGACTCCGGGCGCGTGTCGCTCGACGCGGTGATCGCGCCCCCGTACGACGTCGTCGATGCCGCCGAGCGGGCCGCGCTCGCAGCCCGGCACCGGGCCAACGCCGTGCTCCTGGAGTTGCCCGAGGACGACCGTCCCTCCGGGCGCGACCGCTACGCCCAGGCCGCCCACCTGCTGGCCGAGTGGACCGACGACGGACTCCTGCGCCGGGATCCGGCGCCGTCGCTCTATGCCTACCGGATGCGGACCCCGGACGGCCGGGCCACCACCGGGGTCCTGGGTGCGCTGGGGCTCGACCAGGGTCCGCGCGGGGTCCTGCCCCACGAACAGACCCTTCCCAAGCCGAAGAGCGACCGGCTGGACCTGTTGCGGGCGACACGGGCGAACCTCTCGCCCATCTGGGGCCTGTCCATGGCCGACGGACTGTCCGACCTGCTCCCCTCGGACCGCGCACCCGACGCGGCCGCCGTCGACGACGACGGCGTCGTCCACGAGCTCTGGGTGGTGGACGACGATGCCACGGTCGGTGCCATCGGTGCCACCGTCGCATCGGCGCCGGTGGTGCTGGCCGACGGGCACCACCGGTTCGAGACGGCGCTGGCGTACCACGCCGAGGTGCCGGGGGACGCCAGCGCCACCGTCCTGGCCCTCGTGGTCGAGCTCTCGGAGCGGGAGCTGTCGGTCGGTCCCATCCATCGGGTGCTGTCGGGGCTTCCCGAGGGCATCGACCTCGTCGACGCCTTCGCCTCGTGGTTCGACGTCACCCGTGTGGGCGACCTCGACGAGCGGACCGTCGGCGCGGTGGACCAGGGAGCGCTCGCCCTGGTGGCGCCGGCTGGCATCTGGCTCCTCACCGCCCGCGACGGCACCCTCGAGGCGGCCGGGTCGGACCTGGACACGTCCCAGGTGGCGCTGGTGCTGGCCGAGCTTCCCGAGCACGAGCTGGAGTTCCGCTACTCCGTCGGCGCCGCCGTGGACGCGGTGACGTCCGGCCAGGCCCAGGCAGCCATTCTCATCCGGCCCGTGACCGTCGACCAGATCCGGAGCTGGGCCTCGGCCGGCAGGCGGATGCCTCCGAAGTCGACCTACTTCTACCCGAAGCCCCGGACCGGCATGGTCTTCCGCACGCTCGACCCCTGACCGCTGGCGGACCGTCGACGACGGGCCCCACCCGGCCGTGTCAGCCGGCGCCGACCGTCCAGGTCGAACCCGACCGCAGCAGGCTGGCCAGGTCGCCGGGGCCGCCCCGCCGCGACTCGGCCATGGCCATCTGGTCGGCCATCTGCTGGCCGTACTCGGGCCGCTCGACGTCGCGGAACACACCGATGGGCGTCGGTTCGAACGGACCCCGCGACAGCCTGCTCAGCTGGAAGGCGAGCCCCGGGTTCTCCCGACGGGCATCGTGGACCAGGAGGTGCTCCTCCCCCACCTCGGCGACGTCCACGATGTGGACGGTCCCGTCGGAGCGCAGGACGACGCCGTGCTCGCCCTCGGCCCCGAAGCGGACAGGCTGGCCGTGCTCCAGCGGGATGAGCATCTCGGCCCGATTGTCCTTCCCCGTGATCCCCTCGAAGGCGCCGTCGTTGAAGACGTTGCAGTTCTGGTAGATCTCCACGAACGAGGCGCCGCGATGTTCGTGCGCCCGCCGGAACGTCTCGATCATGTGCTTGCGGTCCATGTCGTGGGTCCGTGCCACGAAGGTGGCCTCGGCGCCGAGAGCCAGGCTGAGCGGGTTGAACGGCTGCTCCAGCGAGCCGAACGGCGTCGACTTCGTGACCTTGGCCACCTCGGACGTGGGCGAGTACTGCCCCTTGGTCAGGCCGTAGATCTGGTTGTTGAACAGGAGGATGGTGATGTTGATGTTCCGCCGCAGCGCGTGGATGAGGTGATTGCCGCCGATCGAGAGCGAGTCACCGTCGCCGGTGATCACCCACACGTCGAGGTCCGGGCGCGACGCCGCCAGCCCGGTGGCGATGGCCGGCGCCCGGCCGTGGATGGAGTGCATCCCGTAGGTGTTCATGTAGTAGGGGAAACGGGCAGCGCAGCCGATACCGGAGACGAACACGGTGTTCTCGCGCCGGACACCGAAGTCGGGGAGCGCCATCTGCACCGCGGCCAGGATCGAGTAGTCGCCGCATCCCGGGCACCAGCGGACCTCCTGGTCGGAGGACCAGTCCTTGCGGGTGGTCACGGGGACGGGGACGGCCCCATTCGTGAGTGCCGTGTCGGTCATCAGTCGGACACCTTTCCATCGGACGGGGCGGCGGCCACGGTCACGCCGAGCCGGTCGAGGACGATCGCCTCGAGCTCGGCGGCCCGGAACGGGACGCCCTGGACCTTCGAGACGGACTCCGCCGGAACCAGGAACTCGGCTCGCAGCAGCCGGCTCAACTGGCCCATGTTGATCTCGGGGACCAGCACGGTCCGGTACCGGGCCAGGACCTCGCCGAGGTTCGCCGGGAACGGGTTGAGGTGGACGAGATGGACGTGGGCCACCTTCAGCCCCCGGGCCCGCACCCGGCGTACGGCGGCGGCGATGGCACCATAGGTCGAGCCCCACCCGACGACGAGGACCTCGGCGTCGCCACCCTCGTCGTCCACCTCCACGGGCGGGATGTCACGGGCGATGCCGGCGATCTTGGCGGCGCGCAGGTGGACCATCCGCTCGTGGTTGACCCCGTCGTAGGACACGCTCCCGGTGCCGTCCGCCTTCTCCAGGCCGCCGACGCGGTGCTCGAGTCCGGCGACCCCGGGAGGTGCCCACGGGCGGGCCAGGGTGCGTTCGTCGCGCCGGTAGGGCTCGAAGCGTGGCGTGCCGTCGGGTCCCTCGGCGTTGGGGCCGGTGGCGAATGCCGGTTCGATCGCCGGCAGCGTGTCGACGTCCGGGATCAGCCACGGCTCGGTCCCGTTGGCCAGGTAGCCGTCGGTCAGCAGCATGACCGGCGTCCGGTAGGTCACGGCCAGGCGCACCGCCTCGATGGCGGCGTCAAAGCAGTGGGCAGGGGTCTTGGCTGCCACGATGGGGAGGGGAGCCTCCCCGTGGCGTCCGTACATGGCGTGGAGCAGGTCGGCCTGCTCGGTCTTGGTCGGCAGGCCGGTCGAGGGGCCGCCTCGCTGGACGTCGACGATCACCAGCGGCAGCTCCAGGCTGATGGCCAGGCCCATCGTCTCCGACTTCAAGTCCACGCCCGGGCCCGACGTGGTGGTGACCCCGAGCAGACCCCCGAACGAGGCGCCGAGAGCGGCCCCGATGCCGGCGATCTCGTCCTCGGCCTGGAACGTCCGCACCCCGAAGTGCTTGTGCTTGGACAGCTCGTGGAGGATGTCCGAAGCCGGCGTGATCGGGTAGGTGCCGAGGAAGAGGGGGAGGCCGCTTCGGACGGACGCCGCGATCAGCCCCCAGGCGGTGGCGATGTTGCCGGTGATGTTGGCGTACTCTCCCGGCTCGAGCTTGGCCGGACGGACCTCGTAGGACGATTCGAAGAGCTCGGCCGTCTCGCCGAAGTGGTACCCGGCCTTGAACGCCCGGACGTTCGCCTCGCGGACCAACGGCTTGCCGCCGAAGCGCTCGTCGATCCAGGCCAGGGTGGGCTCGATCGGGCGCGTGTAGAGCCAGCTGATCAACCCGAGTGCGAAGAAGTTCTTCGAGCGTTCGGCATCGCGGGGCTTCACCCCGGCATCCTTCGACACCTCGGTGGTGATCGAGGTCATCGGGACTTCGTAGACGGTGTACGCCGACAGGCTCCCGTCGGTGAGGGGGTTCGCCTCGTAGCCGGCCTTGGCCAGGCTGCGCTCGTCGAAGGCGTCGACGTTGACGATCACGATGGCGCCCGGCGACAGGATGCCGGTATTGGCCCGCAGGGCGGCAGGGTTCATGGCCACCAGGACGTTCGGCGCGTCGCCCGGCGTCAGGATGTCGTGGTCGGAGATGTGGACCTGGAACGCCGACACCCCGGCGAGGGTCCCGGCAGGGGCCCGGATCTCGGCCGGGAAATCGGGGAACGTGGCGATGTCGTTGCCCAGCAGGGCGGAGGACGTCGTGAACCGGTCCCCGGTCAGCTGCATCCCGTCGCCCGAATCGCCGGCGAACCGGATGACGACCCGGTCGAGGGTGTGTGGCGCGTGCTCGTCGGTCGTGGTGTCGGACACCGTGCTCCCTCGTTCGTCGTCGGACGCTCCGGGGGTCGCCGGCCCGTGGCTCGGCGCCCGGGAATCCCGGAACATCCTGGTTGCGTTCCTCTTTGATTTTGATCCGTCCGCTCCGGCGAGGGCTCGCCGACACAGGCGCGACCGGGCAGCCACAACTACCCGACCATCAGCCGAGTGTACCCCCGCGTCGCCGGCACGGGAACCTGACGCGACGTCCGGTGTCCCCTCCGGCCGACCGGTCCTCGCCGACGTGGCCGGCGCTCGACGACGGCCACCGGTCGACCCGCGGGCGGCCAGAAGGACCGGTCCCAGACCGGCGGCAAGGCAGGCGCTGGCCGCGGACCGGCGGCAGATCAGGCGATGGTCACCGACTGGTCGAGGTAGACGTCTTGGATGGCGTGGATCAGCGCGGCGCCCTCGTCGGTCGGCCGCTGGAACGCCTTGCGACCCACGATGAGCCCGGTCCCGCCGGCACGTTTGTTGATCACCGCGGTGCGCACTGCCTGGGCGAGGTCGGTGGCTCCCTTGGACTCACCGCCGGAGTTGATGAGGCCGATACGGCCGGCGTAGGTGTTCACGACCTGCCAGCGGGTCAGGTCGATGGGATGGGGCGTCGTCAGCTTGTCGTAGACGAGGGGGTCCGTCTTCCCGAAGCCGAGGGCGGTGTAGCCCCCGTTGGTCTCCGGCTGCTTCTGCTTGATCAGGTCCGCCTCGATGGTCACGCCGAGGTGGTTGGCCTGGCCGGTCAGGTCGGCGGCCACGTGGTAGTCGACGCCGTCCTTCTTGAAGGCGCTGTTGCGGAGGTAGCACCACAGGACGGTGAACATCCCCAGGCGGTGGGCCTCGGCGAATGCCCGGGACACCTCGACGATCTGGCGATCCGCGTGCTCGGAACCGAAGTAGACGGTGGCGCCGACACCCACGGCGCCGAGGTCGGCCGCCTGGCGCACCGAGGCGAACATCACCTGGTCGTAACCGTTGGGATAGTTGAGGAAGTCGTTGTGGTTGAGCTTGACGATGAACGGGATCCGGTGGACGTAGCGGCGGGACACCATGCCGAGCCCGCCCAGGGTGGTGGCGATGGCGCTGCAGTCACCGGCCAGGGCAAGGTCGCACAGCTTCGCCGGATCGAAGTAGGCGGGGTTCTTGGAGAAGCTGGCGGCGGCGGAGTGCTCGATGCCCTGGTCGACGGGGAGGATCGACAGGTACCCCGTACCAGCCAGCCGTCCCGTGTTGAACATGAGGGCCAGGTTCCGGATCACCGCGGGCGGCCGATCGGATTCGACCATGGTGCGCTCGAGGTGGTCGGGTCCGGGAAGGACGAGGCCGTCCGCGGGGAACGCCGTGCTGGTGTGGCCCAGGAGTGAGTCCGCCTCGTCGCCGAGCAGGTGGTGAAGATCCATTGGTAGTCAGGGGCGCAGTACTCGCAGTGCGAGCCTGGTTCCCCATTCCCCTTTCAATCCGTGCGTGCGGTTTTCCCGCACACGGCTTACCGACGGTCGTCTGGACATGGTTACGCG
>JAJZAC010000087.1 GCA_021799615.1 Actinomycetes bacterium | reverse complement strand
GCGATGCCCGAGGCCACCGGCAGCGACAGGTGGATGGCGCTGAACGTGACGGAGCCCCCGAGGCGGGGCTGGGCGTAGGCCACGGTGGTGGCCACCAGCTGGAGGGTGAGGTGCGCCCCCGGGTGGAGCGCGGCCACCACGATCTCGAGGGGCACCGTGGTGGTGTGGGTGGCGCCGTCGAGGGTGACGTCGATCGGGGTGATCTGGTTACCGAGCACCTGGCCGGTGGCGTCGTCGACCAGCTGGGCGAAGACCCGCTCGGGCCGGTCTCCCGGTGCCACGGTGCCGCGGTAGGTGAGCGTGAGCTCGGGCGGGCCGACGACGACGGCGGCGCGGGATCCCGTACCGATCGCCACGTCCACCGCGTTCGACGCCTCGGCCGGCGTGACCGGCGCCGCGAACCCGGCCAGCGGGTCGGTGTCGCCGGCGGGGACCGGTGCTGGCCCGGAACCTCCCGTCGCGGTGAGGTCCAGCGTGCCGTGACCCGAGGCGATGAGGGGCGTGCCGGTGGGCACCGGATAGCCCGCTGCCTGGTAGGCGGCGCCGTTCTGGTCGACGAACTGGAACGGCGGGCCGGTGTCCGCGCCGGACTGGCCCTTCACGTAGCGGTCGAGCCAGGCGATGGTGTCGGTGGTGATGACCTGTTGATCGCCGGGCGGAGTCAGGCAGGCGCCGTGCCCGCCACAGAACCAGATCATGTGGGTGGGCACCCCGCGTGCCCGCAGCGCCTCGTAGTTGGCCACCCCCTCGTCGAGGGTGAAGAGGTTGTCGACCGTGCCCTGGACGATCAGGGTGGGCGCGCTGATCTTCGAGAGGAGGTCGCCGGGGCCGGCGTCCGTGAACCAGCGGACCTCGGCCGGTGAGAGCGTGCCCGAGGCGATGGCGTCGTCGGCGGCCACGATGTGGGGATCGAGGTGCATGCGCGCGCCGGCCTCCACTAGCAGGCCGGCCCACCCCGCCTTGATGGTGTGCGCCGTGTCGAGGCTGGTGGCGAGCGAGTGCCAGGCGATGGTGGGGACGATGGCGTCGATGCGGCAGTCGACGGCGGCCGCCGTGAACTGGATGCCACCGCCGTAGGAGGCGCCGACCATGCCGATGGCCGGGTCGTCGGGACCGTTCAGTTCGACGCCGGGGAGGGTGGCCACCCAGGTGATGAGCTGGGCGACGTCGCGGGCCTCGTAGGAAGCGCTGTCCAGCTCCGCGGTACCGGTGGAGGGCGGAAAGCCCCGGGGATCCCACGTCAGCACGTTGTAGCCGGCCTGGTGCAGCTGGTCGATGGTGAGCCCGCCGAAGAGGGCGGCGGACGTGAGGCTGGTGTCCGCCGTCTCGCCCCACCCCGGACCCATGAGCACGGTCGGTGCCCTGGTCGTCCCGGTCGCCGACACCGGGAACCAGTAGGCCCGGAGCTCGGTGCCGTCGAACGAGGTCACCGTCCAGGCTGACGCGACGCCGGGAACCTGCACCGCGTGCACGGGGGTCGCCGGCGGGGTGGGATGGCAGGCCGGGCGGTGGTAAGCGGCGCCGGTCGTCGACGACGGGCCCGCGGCGCGTGACGTCACCCCCGGCGAGCTCGAGCACGCCGTGGCCGTGGTGGCGACCGCCAGCGCGACCACCAGGATGTTCCGACGGTGGCGGCGGTCGGTACGGCGCAGGCGGTCGCTACGGCTCGGCTGCATGGTCCCCCCATCGGTCGGCAGGTGGCGTCAGCCGGCGATCCGGTGCCGCATATTTCAGGGTATCCGGAAATATGGTGCCCTGCCAGGTTCGGTCACCCGGAGAGCAGGGTGCCGTCGATGAGGCGGTCCAGGGCGTCGAGCATGGGGAGGAACGGGGGATCGTTGCCCAGGCTGGCCAGGCCGAGTCCCATGCCGACCATCTGCAGCAAGGCGACGGCGGCCTCGGCACCGACTTCGCCCACCAGCTCGCCGCGATCGATGGCCTGGTCGACGAGGAGCGTGTTCATGGCGACGACGGGAGCGCCGTGCGTAGCGAGGTCGGCCACGTGCGCGGGGCGGTCGCCGCCGCCGTCCCCCCCGTCTCCCCGCTGCTCGGTCGCCACCGACTCGACCACCACCACGCTGATGAACGACAGCAAATGGCGATGCTCGACGAAGAGGGACCGGTAGAGGGCCACGAACGCGTGGAGCCGGCTCCGGAGGTCGTCGTGGACCAGCACCCGTGCCGCCACCTCGGACCCGTAGATCTCGAAGGCGGCCTGGCTGGCCGCCTGGAAGAGCGCCGCCTTGGACGGGAAGTAGTGGTAGATGGCCCGAGCGTCGAGGCCGAGGTCGCGGGCCAGCTGTTCGACCGCCAGCCCCCGGTAGCCCAGCTGGCCGAAGCTCCGCTGGGCCGCGTCGAGGATCCGTTGGCGGGTGGCGGTCCCGGCGGAGGCCGCCGGCCGTCCCCGGCGTCGTCCGCTCCCACCCGGTGATCCCTGCATCTCCGGCACCGGACGAGTCTCCCAGACGCCGCCGGGCGGCCGGGCCCGGGCGGCGGACCGGCCCCGGCGACTCGTGGCGACCTCGGTCTCAGCGGCCCGTGGCGAACAGTGCCCGCAGGCGGACCCGCCCGCCGGTACGGAGGATGGCCCGCCGGTAGACGGTGGCCGCCAGCCGGGCCACGGCCACCGTGCTGGCGATGCTGATGACGGCCGACAGCGTGAACTGCCACCACGTCACCGCCCCCAGGGCCACCAGGACCGGCATGGAGAACGGTGCCGTCAGCGGTACGTACGCCAACACCGTGACCAGTGCGGAGGCGCTGCCGGTCCCGGCCGCCATCAGCCCGGTGATGTAGCCGAACACGAGCGGCAGGCTGAGCGGGAGGGCCAGTCCCTGCACCTGGTCCTGGCGCTCGACCATGGAACCGGCGGCGGCGTACACCCAGCAGTAGAAGGCGTAGCCGAGGACCAGCCACAGGAGCGTGCTGACCAGCACGAGGGGTGCGGTGCCGTGGAGCAGGGGGGAGCCGACGCCCTCCGCCAGCGCCAGGGCGAAGGCGACGACCAGCGATGCCTGGGCGAAGGCCACCAGGCCGATCCCCAGTACCTTCCCGGTGAGGAGCTGGAGGGGGCGCACGGTGGCCAGGAGGACCTCGATCACCCTGCTGGACTTCTCCTCCATGACGCCCATGAGGATCCACGTGTTGTACTGCGTGAGCATCATGAAGACGAGGACGAGCCCGACCACCGAGGTGGACTTCGCCGACCCCGTGCCCGTCCCCGGCTGGATGCTCGAGACCGGCAGCGGGCGGGCACCGGCGACGGTGGCCACCTGGGTGGGTGTGAGACGTGCTGCCTCGAAGGCGCGGGTGACGCCGAGGCTGCTGGCGGCGGCCCGCACGAACTGGGCGGTGGCCGACGTGTCGCCGGGCCGGATGGGCGCCTCGACCACGATCTCCGAGCCGTCGACCAGGGCGGCATCGATGCGGCCGTCGTGCAGGGCGGCGCGTGCCGAGGCCGTCGACGGCTCGGGGACGAGCACGACGGTGGTCCCGACCCCCCGGGCGGCGGCCGTGACCGAGGCCATCGTGGCGGGCGGCAGGGCGCCGACCACGCCGAGCCGGCGGGGACGGGCCGGGCTGCTCGTGAGCGTGGGGATCACGATCGCTCCGGCCACGACGGCGAGGATGAACAGCGTGCCTACCCGGAAGACCCGGCCACGGAAGCGCTCTCGCAGCTCCCGCGACGCCACCAGGCCGACGTCGCCGGTGACGCCGGCCCACGGGAGCCGGCTCCGGCCACCGCCACCGGTTCGATGGCCGCCGGTGGTCCGGTGGCGCCGCACCCGGAACCAGATCCGCACGGCGACGACGCCGGCGATGACCGCGCCGGCCAGCAGCCGGATCATCGGAGTGCCTCGCGGAACACCTCGGAGAGGCGGCGGCGCTCGAGGACGAAGGTGGTGACCCGGCCGGCGGCCATGGCCGCCCGGAGGACGGTGTCGACGTCGACCGACTCCTCCAGCACCAGCCTGACCTCGCCCCCGTCGACCTCGGAGACGGTGATGCCGGGGACCCCCCGGGCCCAGGCCGCATCGCGCACACCCTCGACCCGCACCACCAGCCGGCGGGCGCCGCTGGTGGCCAGGTCGTCGACGCGCCCTTCGGTCGTCAGGCGTCCGTGGTCGATGATGACCACCGATTCGCACAGGTCCTCCACCTGGTCGAGCTGGTGGCTGGAGAACAGCACGCAGCACCCGGCCCTGGCCTCTTCGACCAGGACGCCGCCGATGGTGTCGATCCCCGGCGGGTCCAGGCCGGCCAGGGGCTCGTCCAGCACCAGCAGTTCGGGGCCGTGCAACAGGGCGGCTGCCAGCTGGACGCGCTGCTGGTTCCCGTGGGAAAGCGATTCCACCTTGTCGCCGGCACGGTCGGCGATGCCGAGCCGGTCCAGCCAGGACCCGGCCGCCCCTGCCGCCGCCGACGCGCTCATCCCGTGGAGCCGGCCCAGGTAGGCCAGTTGGTCGGCCACGAGCATGCCGGGGTAGAGCCCCCGTTCCTCGGGCATGTACCCGAAGCGCCGGCGCTCGGCCTGGCTCACGGGTGCGCCGTTCCAGCGGACGGTCCCGGCGTCGAGGTCGGTCAGCCCGAAGATGGCACGCATGGTGGTCGTCTTGCCGGCACCGTTCGGCCCGAGGAAGCCGACCACCTGACCGGCCGGGACCGAGAAGGAGAGGTGGTCGAGCGCGGTGAGCTCGCCGAACCGGCGGGTCAGGTTCTCGAGCTCGAGGTGGCCGGCCACGGGCTCAGGTTAGGCCGGTCGTCCCAGCCGACCCGTGCAGGATCGGCGCCGGGCCGGCCGGTCAGGGTCGTCGGCCGGTCAGGGTCGCCGGCCGGTCAGGTCGAGCAGGCGGACCTGGAGCGGGGCCGATTCGTCGACCTCGCCGCTCGGCCCGTCGCCGAAGAACCCGGTCTGACCGATGAACGGTGCCATGGGCTGGAGCGACTCCCACACGATCTCCACCAGCTCGGGATCGAGGTCCTCGTCGGCGCCGATGGCACGGGCCAGGTCCCAGGCGTGGAGCGCGTAGTCGCCCGTCCGGAACCCGAGCAGCTGGGCCCCCGGGATCTCGCCGGCGATGTGGTGGCAGGTCCGCTCGAGCGCACCGGGCACCCGGAAGGTGGCCTCGAGGGCGTCGGCACCGTCGGTGAAGGCGGCGACGAGGTCGTCTCCCAGGTCCTCGTCCGCCACCTGGCCCTGCGCCTCGGCCCACGCCTCACCGTCGAGGAGCCGGATGGCGATCCGGTCGCCCCGCACCACGTGGTCGACGAGCTGGCGGACGGTCCAGCCCTCGCACGGCGTGGTGCGGTCCCAGTCGGCCTCGCCGACCAGGCGGAGGCGACGCTCGAACTCGTTCCGGGCGGTGGCGAGGGTGTCGGCGGCGTGCATGGGGGCACACTACCGCCGCCCCCGGCGGCCGGCACCGGCCGCCGGGGGCCACCGCCGGCCACCGCCGGCCACCGCCGGCCGGCACGGCTCCCGGGCGCGGACAGGCGCACCTGCACGTGCGCGGGTGTCACCCGTCTGCCAAGATCCGGAGGACGGTTCCCGCCTCGGGGGCGTGCCCAGCGCGCCGCCGGCGGACCGGGACTGGTAGCCGAGCTCGAGGGGGTCGAACGATGAGGGTGCCATTGACGGTCGGGGACTTCCTCGAGCGGGCCGCCGAGGTCTACGGCGACCGGGCGGCGGTGCTCGACGAGCCGGGCACGCCGGGAAGCCTCGGCCGTATCACCTACGCCGAGCTCCACCACCGGGCCCGGGCCATGGCGGTCACCTTCGACGACCTGGGGGTCGGTGCCGGGGAGCGGGTGGCCATCGTCAGCCCCAACGCGGCGCGGTTCCTGGCCGCCTTCTTCGGTGTCAGCGGCTTCGGGCGGATCCTGGTGCCGGTCAACTACCGGTTGACCGCCGACGAGATCAGCTACATCGTCGACCACTCGGGCACGTCGGTGCTCCTCTACGACCCCGACCTCGACGACCAGGTCGCCGGGATCGACGTGCCCCACCGGTTCCGCCTCGACGGCGAGGACGACGCCGCGCTGTTCGACCCCGAGGTGGGGGCGACCCGCTCGCCCGTGGGGTGGGCGCCCGACGAGGACGCCACCTGCTCGATCAACTACACGTCGGGGACGACCGCCCGCCCCAAGGGCGTCCAGCTCACCCACCGGAATTGCTGGCTGAACGCGGTCTCCTTCGGCTGGCACACCGGGCTGTCGGACCGGGACGTCCTCCTCCACACCCTGCCGATGTTCCACGCCAACGGGTGGGGCATGCCCTACGCCGCCACCGCCATCGGCGCCCGCCACGTCGTGCAGCGCAAGATCGACGGTGAGGAGATCCTGACGCGGGTCGAGCGGGAGGGTGTCACCATCATGTGCGCGGCGCCCGCCGTCGTGGCCACCGCCCTCGACGCCGCCGCCGCCCGCAGGGAACGCGGCGAGCAGGTGCCCGGGCGCGACACGGTGCGGATCGTGGTGGCCGGCGCCCCGCCCCCGTCCCGGGTGATCCAGCGGGTGGAGGAGGAGCTCGGCTGGGAGTTCATCCAGCTCTACGGGCTCACGGAGACGTCGCCGCTCCTCACCTTCAACCGGGCACCCGACGAATGGGACGACCTGCCGTCGGACGAACGGGCGGTGCGACTCAGCCGCGCCGGGGTGCCGGCCGTCGGCGTGCGCATCGACATCAGCGACGAGGGCGAGGTCCTGGCCCGCTCGAACCACGTCTTCGAGGGGTACTGGCACCAGCCCGACGAGACGGCCAAGGCCCTCGACGGCGGGTGGTTCCACACCGGCGACGGCGGGTACCGGGACGGTCCCTACGTCGTGATCTCCGACAGGAAGAAGGACGTCATCATCACCGGCGGCGAGAACGTCTCGTCGATCGAGGTCGAGGACGTCCTCTACCGTCATCCCGCGGTGGCCGAGGTGGCGGTGATCGGTGTCCCGGACGACACGTGGGGGGAAGCGGTGATGGCCCTCGTCGTCACCCGTGACGGCGCCGCCGTCACCGAGGCGGAGCTGATCGAGCACTGCCGGGAGCAGATGGCCCACTTCAAGGCACCGCGCCGGATCGAGTTCCGGGACGCGCTGGTACGCACCGCCACGGGAAAGCTCCAGAAGTACAAGCTGCGGCAGGAGTACTGGGCCGGCCGGGAGCGGCAGGTCAACTGACCCCGGCCCGGGCGGGCCCCACCGACCCGCGGGCCGGTTCGATGTCGACGTTGACGCAGCGGTCGGCCGGGACCGGCTGCCACTCGGTCGGGGCGTACGCCAGGTGGCCGTACCCGCCGACCAGGCCCAGCCACTTGACCAGGCCCGGTTCGACCTCGTTCGGGCCGTTGCCGCCCTCGAGCATGAACCCTTCGAACCCGTTGTAGACGGTGAGGGCCCCGGGCCGCTGTGCCGGGCTGGTGCGGGCGGGCACCACGAACTCGCCGACGTCGTTCCACACCCGCACCGACTGGTCGTCGCCGATGCCGAGCTCGACGGCGTCGTCTTCGTTCACGAGGATGAAGGGCTTGCCCCGGTGGGTCTGGAGCAGGACGGGGTTGGTCGTGTTCATCGAGTGGATGCTCCAGCGGTTGTGCCCGCCCGACAACCGGAACCGGTGGTCGCCCCCCATCGCCGGCGGGTCCTTGTGGGTGGGCAGGTCCTCGCCGGCCCGGACGAACCACGGGTGGTCCAGGAGGAACTGGGCACGGCGGGTCAGTGTCGGGTACGGCAGCCCCCGCTCGACGTGGTCGCGCAAGGGGGCGTGGGTCTCGCCGTCGGGGAACGGCGAGGCCTGACCCTGGGCCATGCCCATGAAGCCCCAGTCCCGGTAGCGGACCCACCCGTCACGGCGCAGGGTGTCGAGGCTCGTCCCGGCCGGGAGGTTCCCGGTGTGGACCGAGTCGCGGATCATCTCGTCGGCCAGGTCCTCGTCGGTGGCGAGTGAGCCGCCGAGGGTGTAGCGGTCCCACAGGTCAGCGAAGCGGTGCTCGACGCCCATCGAGTCGGTGAACGACTCGATGCCTCGGGCACCTGCCCGCTCGGCCAGTACCCGGCACAGCTCGCCGAGCATGTCCCACTCGGTGCGGGACTCGCCGGCCGGGGCGACGGCGGCGTCGCTGTAACTGAGCATCATCGTCCACGGCGTGGGCATGCCGAAGCCGGGCTTCTCGTAGTGGTGGGCGGCGGGCAGGACGACGTCCGCGTACCTGGCGGTCTGGGACATGCGGACGTCGCACACGACGACCTTGGAAAGTTGCGGCCACAGGTGCTCGAGGAGGACATTCTTCCCGCCCCGGGTGCGCCGCAGCGTGTTGCCGGCGATCTCGAGCAGGACCCGGGGAGGCTTGTCCGGCGCCGGCGCCGCCGCAGGACCCCACCACCCGGCGGCAATGGCCTCGTCGAGCAGCTCGCCGAACGGTGCCGGCATGGACGAATCGCCGGCGCTGACGTCGTCCCACCGCTGGCGGAACCCGGCATGCCAGTACCAGAAGAACACGGGCGGGACCATGCCGAGCGACTGGCCGACCGACCGCCACAGCGACGCGCCTGCCAGCGTGCCGGTGAGGGTCGGGTCGGCGGCCCGCATCGCCTCGGTCATGGCTTCGAGCCCGGCGAGGAAGGCCTCCGTGCCGGCGATGCCGGGTTCGTCCTTGCTCATGGCCAGGGTCTGCCCGTCGAACATCCCGACGGCCCAGGCGCCGCCGCCGGCCCCTTTGCGCCCCCAGTTGCCCGTCAGCCCGAGCAGGAGCAGGATCGACCGGGCGATGAGGTCACCGTGGAAGTACTTGGCCATGCCGGCGTTGGTGACCAGCCGCGTCCGCCCACCGGCCACCCAGCGGGCCAGTGTGCGGATGGTGTCCGGGTGGGCCCCGCAGAGGGCCGAGGCGGCCTCGGGCGTGTAGTCCCGGTCGAGGGTCCGGCGCACCCTGGCCAGCAGCGGCTCCGCCTCGACGGTGCCGCCGGCATCCAGCTCCACGGTGAACGTGCCCTCCAGCGCCGGCGCGAAGTCGAGGAGGAGGCTGGCCGGATCGGCCGGCACGGGCCCGCCTTCCGGGTGACCGTGGTAGAAGCGCTCGGCGCTCCCACCGGTGACGTCCGCCTCGCGCAGGTAGCGGCCGTCGTCACACCGGACCAGGAGCGACAGGTCGGTCTGGGTCCGGACGAAGTCGAGGTCGGCCAGCCCCTCGGCCAGGACGACCTGGCACATGGCCAGGGCCAGCGCGGCGTCGGTGCCGTGGGCCACGGGAACGTGGAGGTCGGCGTGGACGTGGCTGGGGCTGACGTCGGGTGCGACGAGGGCGATCCGTGCCCCGCGGTAGCGGGCCTCGGTGAGGTAGTGGAACGAGGGGATCATCGTGTAGGCGGGATTGGCGTGCCACACGAGGATGCAGTCCGCGTGGAAGGTGTCGTCGACGGACGGGGTCACGTAGAACTTGCCGAAGACCTGGTGGAGGCCGGCCCAGAAGTCGTTGATGGAGCCGTTGACGTCGAGGTTGGTGCCGCCGATCAGGCGGACGAAGCGGGCGGCGGGGACCAGCGCGGCGAGCTCGGGCGAGCCCTCGTGGACCACCGACTCCGGACCGACCTCCTCGATGGCGTCGAGGATGGCGTCGGCCACCTCGGCGAGGGCCTCGTCCCACGTGATCCGCTCCCACTCGCCCGACCCCCGCTCGCCCACCCGGCGCAGCGGGTGCAGCAGGCGGTCGGGGCCGTGCATCTGCTGGCTCCAGGCCAGACCTTTCTGGCACACCATCGGGTTGGCGTCCGGCACCCCCGCCTCCACCGGCGGCAGGTCGCCGGGGGACTCCTCCCGGACCACCACCCCGTCACGCACGTAGGCCACCAGGGGGCACCCGGTCGGGAGGCAGTCGACGCAGTGGGTCACCCGGGCGATGCGGTCGAAGGGACCGGCGATCCGCGAGCGGTAGGCGTCCTCGGTCGCGTACGGGGTGGTGGTCACGTCCATGCTCACGCCCTCCCTGCCCAAGCCGGCGACCTCACCGTAGACCGTGGCGCGGGCCGGTGCCCGGTGGCACGTCGGTGACGCTCAGGGGGCGGCCGGCGCCGGGTCGGTGTCGCCGGGTGCCACCCGGTCGAGGATCCGGCCGATGGCGCGGTCCTGGACCTCGAGGTGGGCCTGGATCTGGCGTGCCTCGGCCAGCACGGCGGCGGCATCGTCGTAGGTGGCCTGGGCCCGTGCGTCGGCCCAGGGTGAGCGTCAAAGTCCAGCGGTCACAGGCCGAGGAGTTCGAGTGCCCGGGTGATGTTGCGACCGACCGATCGGATCCCGGCCGCGATGTTGGTGTGGCCCGCGATCCGCAAGGCTCCGATC
>JAJZAC010000086.1 GCA_021799615.1 Actinomycetes bacterium | reverse complement strand
CCGACCATCTCGCCCACGAACGTCTGGCGGGCGGGGTTGTCGAACAGGTTGACCACGCCGAGCAGCGTGGCCAGGACGTAGACATGCCACAGGCGGACCTCGCCGGTGCCCGTCAACACGCCGAGGACGAGGGCCAGCACGCCGCCGGCCGCCTGGGTGGCGAACAGGAGGCGCCGCTTGTCCACCCGGTCGGCCACCAGGCCTCCCCACGGTCCGAAGAGCAGCATGGGCAGGAACTGCAGGCCCGTGACGAGACCGAGGTCGACCCCGCTCCCCGTGATGCGGAGCACCAGCCACGCCTGGGCCACCGTCTGCATCCACGTGCCCGACACCGAGATCAGCTGGGCGAAGAAGTAGAGGCGGTAGTTGCGGAACCGCAGCGAGCGGAACGTCTGGCGGGCGGCGGTGGCGATCCGGGTCACGGCGCCCCCTCGTCCTCGAGGCGTTCGAGCAGCGCGGTCAGCTCGGCCAGGGCGGTGCGCTCCTCGGGTGCCAGGCCGTGGAGGCGGGCGGCCAGGTAGGCGGTCGTGGCCGAGCGGTTCCGGGACAGCGTGTCGCGCCCGGCCGGGAGCAGTTCGACCCGGGCGATGCGCCGGTCGGCCTCGTCGGTCACCCGGCGCACCAGGCCCATCTCCTCGAGCACCCCCACGATGCGGGTCACCGAGGGGGGCTGGATGCCCTCGCGGGCGGCGAGCTCGCCCAGCGTCGGCGCGCCCAGGCACTCGATGGCGGCCAGCGCGGAGCCCTGCGACGGGGAGAGGCCGGCGACGGCCTGTTGGCGAAGGCGGCGGTGGAGCCGGGTGACGGCCACCCGAAGGCGGGCCGCCAGCGCCGCCTCCTCGGTGTCGGCCGCCCCGCCCGGTCCGGAAACGCCGGCCGGGTCAACCGGCGCCTGGATGGGCCCTACCAACCCGCCCTGCCCACGCAGCTCGTGCACCTGGAGCCCACTTTGGCCGTCCATACCGGCAGTTTAGTTATTTTTGATAACTAATGTGTCAGCCACTGGCCTGGTGTACGAGGCGGGCGGTCTCGGGGAGCACGAGGTGTTGGAACCACTCGCCACCAGTCACCGTGACGTGGATGCCGTCAGGCCAGCGCACCGTCCGGTCACCGATCCGTGATGTGATGTGTCCGGCGGGGTCGAGGATCCGGTTCAGGTCGACCAGCGTCACCGTGCCGCCGGAAGCGGCGACCACGTCAGGCCGGTAGGTGGCCAGCTACGACGCCCCGAGGTGTTGCCAGTGCACGCACGCGGTTGACGGCGTCAGGTGGGAATGCCTCCAGATCTCGGGCACGGTGTCGAGGTCGCAGCCGACCACGCCCCGGTTGACGACCTCGACGCCGTCGGCGGCGATACTGCCCGTGGCGAGCCCCATCCCCATCGTGTAGACCACCGGGTCACCGACGGGCACGAAGCGCGACAGGTGGTGGCCGGCGCCGCCGGCCGGCACTGGCTGGTCGGGGGCCGGTGGCACGTGAAGGTCGAGGGGCCCGGCGGTGGCCGGGAGGGCCGGTCCCGTCAGGGCCACGACCACGACCGCGACCGCCCCCACCGAGACGGCAGCGGGGAGGGCCGCCTGCAAGGTGCGCCCGAAGGTCCCCTCGAGGGCCGTGGTCACCGGCCCGCCGGGAACTGTCGCAGCTGCCGCGATCAGGGCCGACGGCGCCAGTGCCACGACCGGGAACCCGCCCCGGGTGCGCCGGTGAGCTGCTGCCCGTGAGGAGCACCGACTCGACGACCACGACGGCCAGCCCGACCACGCCGGCGCCTGTCCGCCCCCGGCGCCAGGCGGGCCGGCGGACGGCGACGGCCACCCCGAGCAGGATCCGGAGGCCGAGTGCGTAGGTCCTCGACAGGCGGAGGACGACGACCGCCACGAGCGGCCACACCAGGTAGAACTGCTCTTCGATGGCGAGCGACCAGGTGTGCGTCAGTGGCGAGACCGCACCGGTGAGCACGAAGTAGTTGTTCCTGGCCGCGATCTGCCACCAGTTGGAGAAGGAGAAGAGGGTGCTCAGCTCGCTCATCCGGGAGTCCGGGAAGAGGCCGGCAGGTTCGGCGAAGCGCACGACGAGCAGGACTGCCACCAGCATCACCACGAGGTCAGGGAGCAGCCGGCGCGCCCTGCGCAGCCAGAACGGGCCCAGCCCGATCCGGCCTCGTCGGGCATGCTCGCCGAGCAGCAGCCCGGTGATCAGGTAGCCGGAAAGGACGTAGAAGACGTCGGCACCGAAGAAGCCACCACGCAGGCCCGGCCCACCGAAGTGGAAGGCGATCACCAGGGCGACGGCGACTGCCCGGAGGCCGTTGAGCGCACCGACGTGTGCGCCACCGGGGGCCGAGGTGGTGTGCCCTGCAGGGCGCAGGGGCGCGCCGGACCGAACCAGCGGGACGACGAGGCTCGCACCTGGCTTGGCACGAGGCTGGGACGAACGCCGCGGGCGCTCGTCCGGACGGTCGCCGTCGGGCAATCCTCCCCTCATCCCCGTCACTGCTGTCGCCGAGAACCTCCCTCGATGGCGTGGTGGACGAAGGCCCGGACCCGACAGCCGGGCCTCGGGGGTGGCGCCGTCCCGGCGCCGTCGCGCTGACCCCGGTCAGAACCCGGGGACGTACCCGCCGCGACCCATCGCACCGCTGAGCAGGGGGTCCATGCTCTCGTCGACGCCGCCACGCACCTCGGTCACCCAGTCCAACCGGTCCCGCAGGATCCGCTCCACGCCCTGCTGGAGCGTCGACGAACTGATGGCACACGAACTGCAGGCACCCTGCAGCTGGACCTCCACCACGCCGGCCACCACGTCGGCGTGCACCAGCACCAGGTCACCGCCGTCGGCCTGGACAGCCGGGCGCATCAGGTCGATCAACCCGGCCAGTGCGGTCATCCGATCGGCCACCTCGGCATCGGTGAGTGGCCCCGGAGCGACCGCGGACGCGCCGGGCTCTGCCGTCGCGTTCGCCTCGTCGGTTGCGGTGGTCGTGTCGTCGGTCACGGGTCTCCTCGTCCGGCACGGCGGCGGGGCCGGTCCGCGCCAGGCCCCATTCTGCCGGGTGCGGGCGTGGGACCGTACATCGTGCCGAACGTCGGGCCGTCCGGCACGGATGCAGGGCGTCCACCCGTCTGCCCGCCGGCTGGCGGGCAGACTGCGCGCCGCCGGTGGCACCGGCTACCATACGGTGTGCCCTCGGGACGGCTCCAGCCTCCGGAGGGGTCGGTAGGGCTCATCCTCCCGACCCTTCCGCAGGACACAATTCCCTCGTGGGCTGCGGTTTCCCCCGTGAGTACCACCGACGGTACGACTCGGGTGCGAACCAGGACCGGGCGGGCCGTCGCCGACCTCGCCGACACCTGCCGCCAGGCCGAGGCGCTCGGTGCCGGTGCCCTGTGGGCCTGCGACCATCTGTTCTGGCACGAGCCGGTCATCGAGTGCCTCACCGCGCTGACGGTGGCAGCAACCGCCACCCGTGACGTGACCCTGGGGTCCTGCGTGCTCCAGCTGCCGATGCGCTCGGCCGGTGCTGTGGCCAAGCAGGCCGCGTCCATCCAACTGCTGAGCGAGGGCAGGCTGGTGCTCGGGGTCGGCGTGGGCAGCCACGCTGGCGAGTACGACCAGGCTGGCGCCGACTTCCACATCCGCGGCCACCAGCTCGACGACGGGATCGTCGAGCTCCGGCGCTCCTGGGCCACGGGACTGGCCCCCGGCGGCGAGGCAGGCGGCGGCGAGACGGGCGGCGGCGAGACGGGCGGCGTGCGGTACCGCCAGCTTCCCGTCCCCCCCGACATCCCGGTGTGGGTGGGCGGCTCGTCCGAGTCGGCCCTGCGGCGTGCCGCCCATCTGGCCGACGGGTGGATCCCGCTGTTTGTCGGCGTCGACGACTACGCGGTAGCCATCGAGCGCCTGACCAAAGAGGCCGACCTGGTGGGGAGGCCCGGTCCCGCCGTCGTCCCGTCCATCGTCCTGTTCGTCTCGGTGGGCGGGGACCGCGACGTGGCCACCGAGCGCGGGACGCGCTGGATGTCCTCCCTGTACCGGATCCCGCCCCGGGCCTTCGCCCGCCACCTGGTCGCGGGCGACGCCCGCCACGTCGCCCGCACCATCCGCCGCTACGCCGATGCCGGTGCCCGCCACGTCGCCGTCTACGTCACCGACGACGAGCCCCTCGAGCAGTTCGAGGCCGTCATGGGCGAGGTCGGCACACCCACCGGTTCCGTACCCTCCGGTTCCGTGCACTCCGCACACCTCCCCCCGTCCCCCGTCCCCGCCCCGTCGGCAGAGGAGCCCGCATGACCATCCGCCCATCCGTGATCGGCACTGCGATCACCCCCATGCACCGGCGCGACCGGACCGCCGAGGACATGGCTCATCAGGTCGTCGCCGAGGCCCTGGCCGACGCCGGCGTCGACCCGGCCGACGTCGGCCTGGTCATCTTCGGCAACGCCACCGCCGGACGCCTCCTCGACCAGGGGTGCATCCGGGGCCAGTCCTTCCTCCGCCTGGCCGGGTTGCGCAACGCCGCCATCATGAACGTCGACAACTCCTGCGGCGGCGGCGCCTCGGCCATGCACCTGGCCACCCTGGCCGTCCGTGGAGGCGAGCGGAACGTGCTGGCCGTCGGGGTCGAGAAGATGTGGACGGGCAGCCGCACCGAGACGCTGGCCGGGATCGAGGACGGGGTGCCGCTGGTCGAGCGCATCCGCATGCACGAGACCCTCGAGAACCCGTCCGGGTCGGTGCTCATGGCCCTCAACGCCGGCTGGGCCCGATTGCAGATGGAGGAGCGCGGGGCCACGGCCGAGCAGTTCGCCGCCGCCACCGTCAAGGCCCGGCGGCACGGGGCGATGAACCCCGACGCCCAGTTCCGCGAGGAGGTGACCGCCGACGAGGTACTGGCGTCGCCGGAGATCGTCGCACCCCTCACCCGCCTCATGTGCTCCTCGTTCACCGACGGTGCCGCCGCCGCCGTGCTGTCGCCCGAGTCCCGGGCCGGTGCGCCCCGGATCCGGAGCACCACCGTACGGTCGGGGAACGGCGACATCGACTACCACGAGCGCCTGGCCGAGGCCGCAGCCGCCGCCTGGGAGGCCGCCGGGATCGGCCCCGACGAGATCGACGTGGTCGAGCTGCACGACGCCACCAGCCCCGAGGAGCTGTTCGCCCTCGAGTCGCTCGGCTTCTACAAGCCCGGCGACGCGGGACCGGCCACCCTGGCCGGCGAGACGGCGGTCGGGGGTCGCGGCCCGACGGTGAACACCAGCGGCGGGCTGGTCGGCCGGGGCCATCCCCTGGGGGCCACCGGCATCGCCCAGGTCGTCGAGCTCGTGCGCCAGCTGCAGGGCCAGGCCGGCACCCGGCAGGTGCCGGGAGCCACCCTCGCGATGGCGGCCAACACCGGCGGCATCATCGGCAAGGATGCCGCCTTCATCGGCATCCACGTGGTCGAGGCGGGCTGAGGCGTGCCTGTCCCGAAGGGAGTGCGTGGAGGCGTCGTCACCGGCTGGGGGATCGCCGTTCCCGACAAGATCGTGACCAACGACGACCTGTCCACGAGGATGGACACGTCCGACGCCTGGATCGTCGAGCGGACCGGGATCCGGGAACGCCGCATCGGGGGCACCACCTCCGGGCTCGCCATCGAGGCCGGCCGGCGGGCCCTCGAACGGGCCGGACGGCGCCCCGACGAGATCGACGCGGTGATCCTGGCCACCACCACGCCCGACGGCATCGTCCCGGGGACCTCGGCGAAGGTCCAGCACGGCATCGGGGTGCCCGGGGGGGCGTTCGACGTGAACGCCGCCTGTTCGGGTTTCGTCTACGCCCTGTCGGTGGCCCACGGCCTGCTGGCCATCGGCGCCGAGCGCCTGCTCGTCATCGGGTCGGAGACCCTGAGCCGGATCACCGACTGGGACGACCGCTCCGTGGCCATCCTGGTCGGCGACGGTGCCGGGGCGGTGGTGCTCGAGGCCACCGACGGGCCCGGCCAGCTCCTGTCGTGGAACCTCGGCGCCGACGGCTCTCTCGAGCACCTGCTCAAGTGCGACCACGGCGGCTACCTGTACATGGACGGCAAAGAGGTCTTCCGCAAGGCGGTGCGCGTGGTCGTCGAGTCGGCCGAGCAGGCCATCGCCGAAGCGGGCCTCACCCCCGCCGACATCGACGTCATGATCCCCCACCAGGCCAACCTGCGGATCATCTCCGCCGCCTGCCAGCGGCTGGGGATCCCCGAGGAGAAGGCCGTGGTGGTGATCGACCGCTACGGCAACACCTCGTCGGCGTCGATCCCCCTCGCCCTCGACGACGCGCTGACGACGGGCCGGCTCGAGCCGGGCATGCACGTGCTCTTGACCGGCTTCGGCGGGGGCATGACCTGGGCCAGCGCCGTCCTGCACTGGGGTGGCTGAGCGGGTGGACCGGCCGTCGCTGGTGGTCCTGGCCGCCGGCATGGCCCGCCGGTACGGGGGATGCAAGCCGCTCGCCCCGATCGGGCCCGGCGGCGAGGCGGTCATCGACCTCCTGGCCGGCGACGCCGTCCGTGCCGGCTTCGGCCAGCTGGTGCTGGTCCTCGGCCCCCAGACGGGCCCGGCCATCCGCTACCACGTCGAGCGGTGCTGGCCGGCGTCGATCCCGGTGGCGTTCGCCGAGCAGCGGGTGCCCCTGGGGACCACCCACGCACTGCTGGCGGCGCAGGACGCCCTGCCCGACGGCCCCTTCGCCGTGGCCAACGCCGACGACGTCTACGGCGAGACGCCCATGGCCGCCCTGGCCGGGTTCCTCGACTCGGCCGAGGGACACGCCCTGGTCGGCTACCAGTTGGCACGGACGATCGTGACCGACGACCCGGTGACCCGCGGCGTGTGCCAGGTGGACGGGAACGGCAATCTGGTGGCCATCACCGAGCGCCGCCAGGTCTCCCGCCTCGGCGCCGGCGCCTTCGCCTCCCGTGACGGTGCCGGCCCGGAGCACCTGGATGCCGCGGCGGTGGTCTCGGTGAACCTGTGGGGGTTCTCCCCGGCCATCTGGCCGGTGCTGGCGGTGGCCATGGACGGGTCCGGCCTCGACGAGGCGGCCATCGAAGCCGAGGTGGCCGCCGGCGCCGAGGTGCCCAAGGCCGAGGTCCTCCTCCCCGAGGTGGTCGGCGACCTGGTGCGCTCCCCCGATGCACCCCCGGTCCGCGTGATCCCGACCGACGCCACCTGCCTGGGTGTGACCCACGCCCAGGACCTGCCCACCGTCCGGGACATCCTGGCCTACCAGGTCGCCTCCGGCGAGCGCCCGGCGGCGACCTGGAGCGGCATCGCCTGATCCGCCACCGGGTCCGGGCGGCGGGGCTCTGCCCGTGCCGGCTCCCGAACTGGTCCCCGCCCGACCCCGGACGCGCGTGGCCAGCTCCCCGTCCGACCCCGGACGCGACGCGGCCCCGAGTAACCGGTCGGCCGAAGCCTCCCCAGCTCCTCGGGGCCACGTACGTGGTGGCACCGCCGGCCTGCGCTGAGCCGTGTCGGACGACCCTGCAGCGGGCACCGGGCCGGGCGCTGCGGGGAGCTCCCGGATCCGTCGCCGGACCACCTGCCGGGAACCCACCCACCGCCAGCGCGGCCGGCTCGCCAGGCTGACCCGGAGGTCCTCCCTCGTTGCCGTCCGATGAGGCCTTCGGACCCGAAGACCTTGCGGCCTCCGTGCCCTCCGCCCTCCACCACCGGTGGGCGTCGGATTCCCGAACTGATGACACCTTGCGCCCGGCGGCGCCACCGGTCAAGAGCCCCCGGGGAAATCCCGATGTTGTCCCCAGGAATTCCACGAAGTCCCCAGCCGCGGGCCCCCTGTCCACCGGTCGTTCCCCAGGTTTCGCGCAGGCCCGGCACCGGCATCTTCCGAAGTTCTTACGCCGATCTCAGCGGAGTCTCATGCCGGCCCGTGAACATGACCGTGCCAACACCGCACGCCTCGTGCCCGTCCCGACCGGCGGGCCGGGGCGTCACGGACCGGGACCATCCCGTGCCCGTGCCGCCCCGGCCCGGAACGGCCTCCGGTGCACCCGGCGTGCTCCCAACCCACCGACAGGAGGAACCACCCATGGTCCCGAACGATCCCCGCCAGCAACCGGAGGCCCCGGCCCCGACAGTCCCCGAGCACGGCGGTACCGCGCCCAAGCAGTCCCGGAGCCCCCGGCGCCTGATCGCCACCTCGGCGCTCGCCGCCGGGCTGGCCGTCGGTGGCTTCGGTGTGGCCGCCGCCGCCTCGGGCGGCTCAGGCGCCACCACGACACCGTCGGCGAGCGGACAGAGCGGCTCCAGCGCCTCGGGCGGCACCGGCGCGCCGGCGCCGGGCGACTGGCGGGGCCCCGGTAGGCCCATGCGAGGCGGTCCCGGCGGTACCGTCACCGCCATCTCGGGCAGCACGGTGACCTTCACCGGGCCCGACGGCCAGTCCCGCTCGGTCACGACCGACTCGTCCACCGTCTACCGCAAGGACGGCACCACCGTCCCGGCCTCCGCACTGGCCGTCGGCGAGCACATCGCGGTGCGGCCGGTCCGCCCGGCCACCGGCTCGTCGAGCTCGTCCACCTCGTCGTCCACCACCCCTGTGGCCGCCGAGATCGACATCATGTCGCCGACCATCGACGGCACCGTGCACTCGGTCAGCGGCTCGACGCTGGTGATCGTCGACCAGCAGGGCTTCTGGCGGACCGTCGACGTCGCCGCCGACGCCACCGTGACCCGGGGCGGCCAGGCCTCGAGCCTGTCGGCCGTCAAGGTCGGCGACCACGTCCGGGCGGCCGGCACCATCGCCTCGGACAACACCACCCTGGACGCGACCTCCGTCCAGATCCAGCTGCCCCACGTGGGCGGCCAGGTCACGTCGGTGACCGGGACGACCATCACGGTGACAGGTCCGGGCGGCACCACCTGGACCATCGACACCACGGCCTCCACCACCTTCACCACCGCCAGTGGGCCGGGATCGACCACGGCGTCCTCGCTGTCCGCGGTCACCTCCGGCTCGTTCGTCGACGCGGCGGGCACCCTCCAGGGCACGACGTTGACGGCCACGTCGGTGACGGTCCGCACCGGAACCGCCGGGTTCGCGGGTCCCCGCGGCCGAGGCGGCCCGGGCGGGTTCGGTCCGGGGCCGATGGGCGGCCCGGGCGCATCGGGCAGCGGGTCGGCGACGGCTGCCTGACCGGCACCCATCCCTCGGGACCCTCGGGACCCTCGGGACCCTCGGGACGGACCGCCACAGCACCCACGATGCGCCGTGCACCACGACCCCCCGCCACTGGCGGGGGGTCGTGGTCGTCGTGCGAACCGGAGGACCGGGGGCGGACCCGGGCGGGTCGGCCGGCCGATCAGGCGGTCGTCGGCTCCCCGTCGGTGCCGACGCCGCACAGGCGCCGCCACCCCACCGGCACGCGACCCGGTGACAGCACGCCGGCGGCCAGCAGCGCAGCCAGCACCGGGCGGGTCGCCTCGTGGCGCAGTGCGACCCGGCTGGGGCTGGCGGCGACGGCGCGCCACGTCGCCCAGCCGGGCAGGCCGACGGTGCGGTAGACGCCGGGGTGGACGAGACCGTCGAACATGGTCCGGACCACGGTGGGGAGTACCCGCCGGACGAGGACCCGGTCGACCGGGCCGGCCCGCTCCCACAGCTCGGGGAGGACCGTGCGGGCGAAGGCGAGGTGGCGGGCCTCCTCCATGCGGTGGTAGCGGCTCACGTCGCGGATGAACCCGTCGGTCGCCGGGTGGTCGGCCATCTTCTTCTGCAACAGGTCAGGGATCTCCTCACCGGCCAGGACGAGGATGCACAGGGGTGCCGGCCGGTGGATCAGGTTCCGGCTCACCGTGCGGAAGACCAGGTTCGGCAGGCGACGGGCGAACGGGTTCACCGCTTCGGGTCCGAGCTGCCTGATCAGGCGCACGAACAGGCGGGAGTGACGGGTCTCCTCGCCGATCTCGTGGAGCATGTAGACGATGCGCTCGTCGTCCATCCGTTCGGCGTAGGCGATCAACTCGGCGAACCCGGACATCAGCAGGGTCTCGAAGCGGATCCCGGAATCGACGACGGCCGCCAGCTCCTCGCGCCCGAGCTTCACCCACTGCTCGTCGGTGAGGTCCAGGTCGAGGTCGGCGACGGCCATCAGCTCCCGGGGGACGACCGCCCCGTCGCCGATGTGGCCGGGGACGTCGGCGTCCGGCTCGATCACCCGGCGCAGCGAGGCGGCGTTCAGCCTGGCGATCCTCGTGGTGTGCTCCCCGTACCGGCTGCCCGCCATGCTGCCCGGGCGCGCCTCGAGGTCGACGGTGGCGGTCACGGGGCCCTCCTCGTGGTGCTGGCCGCCCGGTGGCGGGCGGCGCGGGATCGCGGTTGGGTGGTCCGCCGGCCCGCCGGGTCGACGCCGTCGCGGGCCACGCTGTCGG
>JAJZAC010000085.1 GCA_021799615.1 Actinomycetes bacterium | reverse complement strand
CGGCCGAGAACCCCAGCTCTGCCACCGGGATGCCACCCGCGGGTGCTGTCGCTTCCTTTGCCATGCCCATCACGCTCCTTGTGCTCGATCGTCTGGTCCGAGAGCCCGGCCGCCGCCTGCCCCGCCACCAGCCCCGCCGCCTGCCCCGCCGCCTGCCCCGCCGCCTGCCCCGCCACCAGCCCCGCCACCAGCCCCGCCGCCGGGTGCCGACACCCGCGAACGCACCCGGCCGTCGGCCACCTCGGTGACCAGTTCGTCACCCACGCCGGCATCGGCGGCAGAGCGGAGGACCCGCCCGTCGGCGAGCCGGGTCACCGAGTAGCCCCGCTCGAGCTGGCGCTGGTAGTCGTAGGCGGCCATGAGCCGGCGCCACTGGGACGTGCGCAGATCGGCGGCATCGAGGGTCCGAGCCGGCACGGTGGCGAGGGCGGCGGCTCGCCGGGCCACACCGGCACGGTGCGCGGACACCGATGACGAGGCGGTGCGGGCCAGGGCGGCGGCACGGTGGCCGAGGACGACCCGGCGCCCGTCGAGTTCCCCGGCGGCCACACCCCGCACCGCCTGGGCACGGAGGGCCAGGCGCCCGGTGTGGCGTTCGACCTGCAGCCGGGACCCGGTCGCGAGACGCCGCCTCGAGCGTTCCACATGGCCCTCGGCCGCCCCGACGGCGGCAGTGGCCAGGCGCCCCGCCTGCAGGCCCGACCCGAGGCGTCGGGCCCAGTACTCCCCTACCCGCCGGACCAGCTCCTGCCCGCACTCGGTCGGGGTGATGTAGCTGCGGTTGGCCACCTCGTCGGCGACGGACAGGTCCCCGGTATGGCCGATCCCGGTCCACACGGGGACGGGTGAGGTGGCGATGGCCCGGGCCACCGGTTCGGCGTCGAAGGTGGCGAGGTCGCTCTTGGACCCGCCGCCCCGGACGACCACGATGACGTCGGGAGCCTCGCGTGCCAGGTGTGCCAGCGCGGCGGCCACCGAGGCCGGTGCCTCCCGACCCTGGACCTGCGACGGGACCAGCCGGACGTGGAAGGCGAACCCCGATCCCTCGAGCCGGCCCACGAAGTCCCGGTAGCCCTCGGTCCCCGGGCTGGCCACCAGCCCGACACGCAGGGGAACCACCGGCACGGGGATGCGCCGGTTGGCGTCGAAGAGGCCCTCGTCGATCAGCGCCTTCACCAGCCGGGCCCGTTCGGCGGCGACCTTGCCCATCAGCGCCTCGGTGTCGAGCTCGGTGAGCACGAAACTGAGCTCGCCGCGGGGCTGGTAGAGCTCGACCTCGCCGCGGACCCGGACGACGAGCCCGGCGTCGAAGGTGATGCCGAGGCGGTCCAGCTGCCCGCGGATGCGCGCCCACCTGTTCGACCAGGCCTTCACCTTGAGGACGGCGGCCCCCGTGTCGCGCTCGGCGCCCGGGTCCACCAGGTCGATGAAGCAGTGCCCCCGGGACGAGACGTTGAACGAGCGGACCTCGCCGGAGACCCACACCTCGCCGGGCACCGCCGTCCGGACGGCGCCGTCGATCCGGCGGTAGAGCTGGGCGATGGACAGGGCGTCGGTTCCCGCCCCCGTCTCCTCCCGACCCCCGTCGGTGCCGCCGGGGGAACCGGATCCGCCGGGCCCCGGGCCAGAGACGGTGCGGGGCGACCGACGTGCAGGCGCAGGCGGGGGCGCAGGCGGGGGCGCAGGCGGGGGCGGGGCCACGGCGACAGGTTACGACGGGGATCCGACACCGGCGGGCGTCCGCCGCGCCCGGGTCCGACCGGTGGCTATCGTTTCTTACCGATGGGGAGATGGCGGCGGGCGTGGCCGGGCTCCAGGTGGGGCCCGGAACGGCACATCGAGGCGTTCCGGCTCAACCCACGAGGTGCCCGGCTGGCGGCGGTCCTGTGGGTCCTGGCCGGGACGGCTGCCCTCTGGACCGCCGCTGCGCTGGGGTTCGACGTCGCCGGATTGGACCACGTCGCACACCCGTCGACGCTGCGGCGGGCCGTCGCGGACGCCTCTGCAACGTTGATCCTGGTCGGCCCGCCGGGCTCGGGTTCCGGTCCGGTCGGCACGTCGTCCACCTGACATGGGACGAGATCGCCGGTGTCTCGGTCGTCCTGATGGCTCGGCACGGCGACGGCCCGGGGGCGGCGACCCGTGCGAACCGCTCATGTCCGGCGGTCACCACCCGAGGTGGGCAGCAGTTCGCCGTTACGGTGTTCCGGTCCTGGACCCGCAACGGCCGGCTCCGGCAGACGAGCCGGTCCTGCGTCGGCGCCGGCAACGTGGCGGCCATGGTGTCGTTCGTCACCGGGACGGAGATCACCCCGATCCGGGAGCAGCACGCACGACGGCAGGCGCGTCGCAGCGGCCAGATGGCTCGCCCGCTGCCCGACGGCGCGACCCGCTACCGGAACACGCGCCTGGTGATGCGTGCCGCTCGAGCATCGGCCGCCGTCGCCGGGTCCACGGGTGCGCTGGTGGTGTCCGTGGCGCTGGCGGCGGCGCCAGGGAATGCACGCTCGTACACGCCGCTCGTCGCCGGCGCGTTCGCCGGCGTTGTCGGCGCGTTGCTCGCTGGCACGCCCTTCTGGCTCACCGAGCGCGAGCTGGCAACGGGGCCTGACTTCGTGGCATGGCGGCGGTGGTGGACCGGTCGGTGGCGAGTCGTCCCACATGAGCAGATCAGCCGTGTCGACGTCGTCGGCCGCTTCCCGGCCCGGCTCCCCTGGTACGTGGGGCGGCGCGGCTTCGTCATCCGGACCGCCGACGGGCGCGCCATCCGGATCCGGAACATCGCCCTGGCGGCGGACGGTGCGGCCCTCCGCGACCGGCTCGCGAAGCTGGCTGGCGACACGTTGGCGCCGGTGACCACACCGCGCGCCCGCGACGTGCTCGAGTCCACGGTCACGTGGTCGAAGCTCGACGAAGCCCGGATCGGAACGTGGGCTGTCCATGGTCGCATCGCCGTCCCCTACGAGCCGGTCGAGGGCTGCCGGTTCCCGATCTGGCGGCCTGCCAGGTTCCACTTGATCGACACGCATTACCACGTGCCCCCATCCGGCCTGACGGCGAAAGGCGGGGCGATGTCCCGCCGGCGCTACGGGCCCGCATCCGGCGTCTCCGCCCCGCCCGTGGGGCCGCTCCCGATGCCGGTCGACGACCCCGGACAGGCTGCCTTCCCGCTCCCGCTGGCCACCTCGCTGCCTGCCCGTCCCCCGACGCGCCAGGAATGCACGGACGCGCCGCCTCCCGGGTCGGCGACCGGTGCGCCGCGAGTGACCACGCGCCGCGGACAAGGGGGCGAGCGATGGGCCATGCGCCCGATGGCACGCGAGGACATACGATGCCGCCCCGACCAGGCGCGCGGCAGGGTCCCGGCATGGACCTGCCGGTAAGGTCTCCGGGGTGCAGCCGCAGACCCCCTGGACCGGCTCCCGCTGGCACCGGGGGCCCCGCGACGGCGCCTTCGTCCTGCGTATCCCCAGCCGCATCGCCGCCGACCTGGCCGGCCTGGCGGGCACCGCGGTGGCATGCACCGTGCTCGGGCTCGCCGTCCTCCACGCCCACCAGTCCGGATCAACACCGGGTTCGGCGCCGGGTTCAGCGCCGGGATTGACCACCGGGTCCACCGCCGTGGTGGAGCTCGCCATGAGCATCCCGGTGGTGGCAGCACTGGTCGTGCTCGTCCGGATCCGGCACTCGTCGCTCTACGCGACGAAGGACGGGGTGTGGTTCTGGAGTGAGTCCAGCCCCGTCGTGCTGCCGTGGGGCTCGATCGAGGCCGTCGACGTCCGCCGGATACGCCGTCGATGGCGGACCGTCCGGTGCCCGGTGGTGGTCACGGTGGCCGGCCGCAGCTTTCCCGTCACCAGCGCCCGTTCGGCCGGCGGTGACGGTGCCGCTCGACCTGGCGCCGCCTGCGAACGGACGGCGGGCGCACTCGCCGAGATGGTCCGTGCGACGACCGGTCGCCAGGTCGGCCCCACGACGCACGAAGGCGAGCCGCCGGAGCGGGTGGCCCGGTGCGAGGTCCGGACCCGGACGCTGCCCGGCGGTCAAGACGACGGCACAGGCTCCGGGGACGACGGCACGGGCTCCGGGGACGACGGCACGGGCTCCGGGGACGACGGCACGGGCTCCGGGGACGACGGCACGGGCTCCGGGGACGACGGCACGGGAGTGGTCGTTGCCACGAGGCCAGTCGCTCCCCCCGTCGCCTGGGCGGTCGCGTTGGTACCGGCCGCCGCCGGTGTCGGGGTCGGCCTCCTGGTCGGCACCGCCTTGCATGGCCCGGGCCACGTGTTCGTGGCCGCCTCCAGCGGCGCCGCCGCGGCCGTTCTTCTGTGGATGTCCGGCGCTGAGGCCATCCTGATGACCCACCGGTGGTACGCCGTCGGCCCGGACTGGCTCGCCTGGCGGTATCCGGTCGCGGGACCATGGCGGATGCTGGGGTTCGACCTCATCGCCCGCCTGGACCTTCCCGCCTCCCCGCCGTCGCCGTGGCGGCGCTCGGCAGCAACGGCCCGCCGGGAGGGGGACCTCGCCGTCTGGGTACGCACGACTGACGGGCGGACCACCGTGCTCCGCTTGACGGGAACCGACCGGAGCCAGGGTGCCGACCTGCGCGCCGACCTGCGCGCCCGCCTTGCCGAGGTCGTCACCAGGGACCTGGCGCCCGTCACGTCCGATCGTCTCCGCTCCGCCATCGTGCGGCAGAGCGCCGTACCGCAAGGTCCGGTGTACCCAGGCGATGCGCCACCGATCGATTCGGGACCGACGAACGCGGAGGCGGGATCGCCCGGTACGGAGCCTCCCGAGGGATCACGGGCCGGCGGTTCGTCACCCGACGTGACCTGGCCGCCGGTCCTGCACCCAGACACCGAAGGTGTGTCAGCGAGCGGGTGACGCCCACCCGCTCCGGAGGTGCGAGATGCTGGTCCCGCGGGTGGGCTCCCAGCGATGGGGCGGCACGCCAGTACGACTGCACGGCGACGCGCCGAAGCGGGGCACGGCGACGCGCCGAAGCGGGGCACGGCGGTACGCCGAGGCGAGCAGGGTTGCGGGAGGACCGTTCTGGTCGCATGCTGGCCACGTGACCGGGACGTGGGAACGCTTGCGCCCGGTGCTCGCCCGCTTGCGCGACGACCCAGCGGTGCCCCTGCGCACGTGGCCGGACCTGGACCACGGCAACGGCGGGCACCCGCCCTTCTCGATCTGGTTGGCGGCCTGGGCAGTCGACGCCGCTGCCCGGCTCCACCAGGAGTTTGGCCCCGACGTGGACCTCCGGGTGGGCTTCCTGCACTACCCGCTCGCCGGTCCGGCGGACCTCGGGCCCGATCACCTGCGCCCGGCGGAAGCTCCCCGGACGGTCTGCCCGAGCTGGATCGTCGCCGCTCCATCCGAGCCGGTCGCCGTCGCCTCGGGCCACGATCTGCGGAGCGTCCTCGTCATGCGGAACGACGGGAGCGAGACGGCCCACCTCCGGACGAACGGGACGGTGACAGCGACCATCGTGGACCCCGTGACACGCCGGACCGTAGGCGGCTTCGCCGGCATGCAGGTGCTGCCGATGGTCATCGTCGAGTTGCCGCCGGGTGGCACCTCGCGCGTCCCCCTCCTCGTCGGCACGGCGTCCCTCGATCCTCGCCTCGGGTTCGCCGTGCCGCCGGGCCAGTGGGCGTTCACCGCGGAGCTCGACCTGAGCCCCGGCGGACCGTGCCAACTACCGCCACACCCGCTCACCATCCTGCCCTGACGCCGGGTCCCGAGGGACACCGGCCCCCGGGGGCACCGGCCCGGCCGGCGGTCGACCGAGCGCCACCACCGTCACGTCGGGCGGGGACCGCCGCGGGCGGGGCGACCCCGTCCACCCATCGCCGGATCGGATCGGGCCGGACGTGTGGCACGATGGGGACGACGGTGAGCCGGCCGGGTGGCCGCGGCTCGCATCCGGCGGGGCGACCTGCGGGGTGCGGGTCGAGGAAGGTCGGGACTCCACAGGGCAGGGTGCTGGCTAACGGCCAGTCGGGGCGACCCGCAGGACAGTGCCACAGAAAGCAGACCGCCGATGGCGCTCCGGCGCACAGGCAAGGTTGAAACGGTGCGGTAAGAGCGCACCAGCGGCCGGGGTGACCCGGTCGGCTCGGTAAACCCCACCCGGAGCAAGGTCGAAACGGGGGCACGGGCTGCCCGTCCGGCTCTCCCCTCGGGGAGGCCACCCCCAGGTGGACCGCTCAGATGGATGGCCACCCCCTCGCCCCCGGGCGGGGGACAGAATCCCGCCTACAGGCCGGCTCACCGTCGACCAGGGCTTTTGTCCCAGGGGCGAGGCGGATCCGGCGACCGGGAACCCCGCAGTGAGCGGCAGCATGTAGATGCCCGCCCACAGGGGCGTCGAGACGAAGTTGTAGCCGTGCAGGGGCAGCCAGATCCCCTGGAGCCAGATGATGAGCATGAACATGAGCCCGCCCCGCCCGATCGATGCGAACAGGCTGGCGATGTTCCCGGCGGCGAACTGCCGGATCCGGAACAGGCCCATGTCGAACATGGGCTGGGCCACCTTGGTCTCCACGACCACGAACGCGACCAGGAGGCCGGCACCGCCGACGAGCAGGGTGAGCACCAGCGGGTTGAGCCATCCCATGGAAGATCCCCCGTAGGGCTGGAGGGCGTAGGTGATCCCCACGAGGAGGGCGACCAGGCCGACGCCGAACAGGATGTTGCCCGGCGGGTCGAGACGCCCGCCCTCGACCGTGCCGATCTCGCGGAGGCTCCGGTAGGCCCAGACCGTCCCGAACAGCCCGATCGGGACAGACACGTAGAAGATGAGGTGCCAGTCCATCGCGGTCAGCAGGCCGCCGGCGACCAGCCCGATAAACGTTCCGGCGATGGCGGCCACCGGGTTGATGCGGAGCGCCATACCCCGCTCGTCGTCGGGGAACGCGTCGGTGATGATCGCGGTGGAGTTGGCCATGATCATCGCCCCGCCCACCCCCTGGATGATCCGCATCACGATCAGGTACAGGGCGGCGGGCGGTCGCCCGAAGTACGTGAGCGAGGCGGCGAGCGAACCGGCGGTGAAGACGGCGAAGCCGAGGTTGTACGTCTTCACCCGGCCGAGCATGTCTCCGACCCGGCCGAACATGTCTCCGACCCGGCCGAACATGTCTCCGACCCGGCCGAACGAGACCACCAGCACCGCGATGACCACCATGTAGCCCTCCAACAGCCACAGCAGGTAGCTGATGTTGGAGGAGACGAGCGGATCGAGCCCGGTGCCCCGGAAGATGGCCGGCAACGAGATCAGCACGATCGACGAGTCGATGGTGGCCATCAGCATGCCGGCGCACACCGCTCCTCGGGGCGCGCAGAGACGGTCGACGAGCTGACCAGCGACCTGACCGAGACGGCGCGGGTCTTGTTCGCCGGCGACGACGTCCTCGACGCGGTGGCCCGCCAGGTCATCTTCTACGCCGACAACCTGACCAGCGACGACGGCTGGCCGGCCTTCGGACCGCGGGCGGTGCGGGCCGGGGTGCGCGGCGTGCTGGCACTGCCCTTGGCGACGAGTGCCGGCTCCGGCGCGTTGAACCTCTACGCGCGATCCCCTGGCGCCTTCGGCGTCGTCGACCGCGCCAAAGGGGTGATCCTGGCGTCACTGGCCAGCCTGGCCCCGAGTGCTCCCTACGCCCACGAAGACGACGACCGCCGGACCAGCAACCTCGTCACCGCCCTGACCACGCGCGAGATCATCGGACAGGCCCCGGGGGTCTACATGGAGCGGGAGCGGATCAGCGGCGACCAGGCCTTCGACGTCCTGAGGAGGGCGTCCCAGCACCTGAACCGCAAGCTGCGCGACGTCGCCCAGGACCTCGTCGGCACCGACGAGCAACCGGATACCGGCCAACTCCCGACCACCCCGTAGAGCCCCGCATCGTCAAGCACCCCGGGGACCGGTCGAGCGCCGCCCCTCCTGCCCCGTAGGGCCCCGGCAGGGTCGACCAGGCGTCGAAGCTCATCCGCTGGGCGGACCGCCGAGGTCCTCCGGTGGCAGGGAAGCCGCTGCGGTGGAGGTCGCCTCGGGCGCCCCCCGGGCGGTGTAGATGGTGCGTACGTCGAGCCGGCGAGCCATCAGGGTCGCCCCGACCACCGCGATGATGATCGGCGCCATCACCGGGGACGCGGTGTGGGTGAGCTCGAGCACGAAGGCGACGGCCGACACCGGCGCACCGATGGCGGCGGCCAGGAGCCCGGCGGCGCCCACGATCGCGTAGCTCGACGCGCTCGACGCCGGCGCGCCCGGCCATGCCATCCCCCACAGGTGCCCCGCCAGCGCGCCGAACACCGCCCCGAAACTGAGCGTCGGGGTGAACAGGCCGCCGTAGGCTCCGCTCCGCAGGCACGCGGCGGTCACCAACGGCTTGAGCGCGGTGAGCGCTACCAGGGTCGCCAGGCCCGCACCTCCCAGGAAGGCGAACTGGGCCAGGTCGACGCCGTTGCCGAGGAGGAGCGGGTAGCGGAGGGCGAGGAGCCCCAGGCCGGCGAACACGACCAGCGGCTCGACGAGCAGCAGGCGTCCCTTGGGCTGGTGAGCCCCGGCCCAGGCGATCGACGTGATGTACCCGACCGAAGCCAGCCCGAGGACGGGGCCGATCACCACCGCGAACACCATCAACGAGACGCTCGGGCTCGGAAGGACGGGTACCGAGTACACCGCGTGAGCCGGGAGGGTCAGCCAGGCCACGCCGGTGGCGATGGAGGCCGCGGCCAGGGCCGGCACCACCAGGGGAAGCGAGACCGCGCCCAGGTAGATCTCCAGGGTGAACAGCGCCCCGGCCAGTGGCACGTTGTAGACCGCTGCCAGGCCCGCTCCAGCTCCGCAGGCGATCAGCAGGGTGCGCTGGTCGGCGGGGAGGCCGAACCGGCGGGCCAGGGCGGCCCCCGACGCCGCGCCGGTGTGCTGAGGCGCCGCCTCGCGACCGAGGGAGGCGCCCATCCCCACGCTCACCTCGGACAGGGCACCGCTGACCAGGGTCCGTCCCAGCGGGAGGGAGCCGGTGCCGGCCCACACCACCTGGGTCGGCTCCCCGCCGGTGCCCCCGTGGCGCCGCATCAGCCACAGGCCGACCCCGGTGACCAGGCCGCCGACGGCGAGCACGGCCACCAGTCGGACACCGCTCACGTGCAGGGCCGCGGTGGAGTACTCGCCGAGGTGGTAGCCGAGTGCCGCGTGCTGGACGGCCCGGAGGACCGCCATCATCGCCATGGCGCCCAGCCCGGCGGCGATCCCGGTCAGCACCAGCAGCACCCAGAACCGGAGCGACAGATCGGCCAGCTGGGGGACCAGCCCAGGGCGGGTGCTGCCGCGCTCGCCGGTCACCGCACGATCTTCGCACGCCGCCCCGCCACGCTGCCTCCGCCAGGCGCCGACCACGACCGGTCGAGCGACTGGGGGCCCGGCAGGATTCGCACGGCCGGCACGGCTACACGGCCAGCAGGGCAGGCAGGGCGGGCCGTCCGACGGGCGGATCGCGGACAAGAGCTGGAGAGGTCAGGGCCGGAGATAGGCCCACCCTGCCCTCTGGCGCCTCACCAGCTGACCGACACCGGACGGCACCACGCGCACTCCGGCGAGCAACTGGTCGGCGGCCACTCCGTGTTGCCGCATGGTAGTGGAGCAGGCGATGACCGACACCCCACGTTCGACCAGGCCGCGCACCTGATCGGCGAGCGGGGCCGTGAGGAGGACGGCTTCGAGTTCCTTGTTCTCCGAGTGGACCTCGACGAGCGACGCGTCGATGTCGAGCACGACTCGATCCGTTCCATTCGTCGCCGACGACCGCCGCCACACCGCGGTCCGCACCTTCGCCGCTGCCTCGGCGATGGCAGCTCGTGCCCTGGGTTGGATCTCGTGGAACGTCCGGGCGACCGTGGTGTCGGAAGGGACGGAGCCGAACAGGACGCCACCGATGCGCAGGTGCTCGATGTCGAGGCAGCTCTCCCCGCCACCGGCGAGCACGAGTGCCATCTGGGTGAGGACCTTCCCGCGGTCGTGGACCGGGATCCCGTTGCCGCCCCAGGGAATGGCCGACGAGAGGGCATCGCCAAGCCCCATCCGATCAGCGAACGCACCCAACGCGTGCAGCCCGACGTGGGCCACGACTCCCTTCCCACCGGATTCCACCTTGACGCGACGAGTGCTGGTACCGTTCACCTCGGAAGTGCCCTTCTGCTCGGGGATTGCTGGGTCTCGACAACCACAGTTTCCCCTACCGGAAGGGCTTTTCCGCGGACGCGGTCGGTTCAGCTCAATGGGCGGCGTGAAGAGTTGGGGCTAGTGCCAATACCGTTCAGTTAGTACTACACGAGTGTAGTTTCGGGGCATGCCCCGTGCCGGATGGACGAAGCCCGAATCGGAACGCCGCCTCTCGGACCTCGTGTCGGTCGGCGTGCTCATGCGGACCTTC
>JAJZAC010000084.1 GCA_021799615.1 Actinomycetes bacterium | reverse complement strand
CGCCCCTCGTCCAGTTCGGCCACGGCCCGCAGCTTGATCGAGCCCTTACCGGTCCGGTAGGCGTCGAGGATCCCCTGGCGCCCGAGGATGAGCGCACCGGTGGGGAAGTCCGGGCCCTTCACGAAGGCCATCAGGTCGTCGGGGGTCGCGTCGGGATGCTCGAGCATGTGGACGGTGGCGTCCACCACCTCACCCAGGTTGTGGGGAGGGATGTTGGTGGCCATCCCCACGGCGATGCCCTGGGAGCCGTTGACCAGCAGGTTCGGAAAGCGCGACGGGAGGACCCGCGGCTCTTCGGTGGTGGCGTCGTAATTCGCCTCGAAGTCGACGGTGTCCTTGTCGATCCCGGCCATGAGCTCGAGCGCGAGCGATCCGAGCCGGCACTCGGTGTAGCGCATGGCGGCCGGGCCCTCGTCCGGGCCCGTCCCCCCGAAGTTGCCGTGGCCGTCGATGAGCGGGTGGCGCATGGAGAACTCCTGCACCATGCGGGCCAGCGCGTCATAGATGGCCGTGTCGCCGTGGGGGTGGTACGAACCCATCACGTCCCCCACGACCTTGGCGCACTTGGTGTGGGGTCGGTCGGGCAGCAGGCGCTGGTCGAACATGGAGTACAGGATCCGGCGGTGGACCGGCTTCAGCCCGTCGCGCACGTCGGGCAGGGCGCGCGACACGATGACCGACATCGAGTACTCGAGGAAGGACCGCTCCATCTCCTCCTGGATCTCGATGGGCTCGATCGATCCGGAGACGACCTCGTCCCCGCCGTCGCCAGAACTGTTGGATCCACGTGATGCCATACCGTCGTCTCCGTCCCGTGCCGCTGCGCCTCAGATGTCGAGGAAGCGCACGTCCTTCGCGTTCGTCTGGATGAAGTGCCGCCGGGACTCGACGTCCTCACCCATGAGGACCGAGCACACCTCGTCGGCCAGGGCCGCCTGCTCCACGCCCACCTGGAGGAGCGACCGGCGACCGGGATCCATCGTGGTGTCCCGCAGCTCGGCGAAGTCCATCTCCCCCAGGCCCTTCAGCCGTTGGAACTCGGCCTTGTGGTTGGGGTGCTCGCGCAGGAACGCCTCCTTCGCCGTGTCGTCCTTCAGGTAGACCTTCTCCTTGCCGACGAGGGTCGAGTACAACGGCGGTTGGGCCACGTAGACGAACCCTCCCTCGACGAGCGGCTTCATCTGGCGGAAGAAGAAGGTCAGCAGCAGCGTCCGGATGTGGGACCCGTCGACGTCGGCATCGGCCAGGAGGATCACCTTGTGGTACCGGATCTTGCTGACGTCGAACTCGTCGGCCAGACCGGCGCCGATGGCCGAGATGAGCGCCTGGATCTCGGTGTTCTTCAGCATCTTGTCCACCCGGGCCCGCTCGACGTTCAGGATCTTGCCGCGGATGGGCAGGATGGCCTGGGTCCGCGGGTTGCGGGCGTCCTTCGCCGAACCACCGGCCGAGTTCCCCTCGACGATGAAGATCTCGCTCTCGCGCGGCTCCCGTGACGAGCAGTCGACCAGCTTCCCCGGCAGGCCGGCGCCGTCCAGCGCCGACTTCCGTCGGGTGAGGTCACGGGCCTGACGGGCGGCCATCCGGGCCCGTGCGGCGAGCGTGGCCTTCTGCACGACCTGGTTCGCCTCGCGGGGGTTCTCCTCGAACCACTCGGCCAACTTCTCGTTGGTGGCCTTCTCGACCAGCGAGCGCATGGGCACGTTGCCGAGCTTGGCCTTCGTCTGGCCCTCGAACTGGGGGTCCTGCAGCCGGACGGAGATGATGGCGGTGAGCCCTTCGCGTATGTCCTCACCCTGGAGGTTCAGCTCCTTGTCCTTGAGGGAGCCGCGGGCCCTGGCGTACTTGTTCACCACGTTGGTGAGGGCCTTCTTGAAGCCCTCCTCGTGCATACCGCCCTCGATGGTGGAGATCCCGTTGGCGAAGGAGTGGATGCTCTCGTGGAAGCCGGTGTTCCACTGGAGGGCGATGTCGACCTCCATCGTCTCCTCGGACTGGTCGAAGGAGCACACCTTGCGGAAGAGCGCCTCCTTCGAGGCGTTGAGGTGCTTGACGAAGTCGACGATCCCGCCGGAGTACTGGTAGGTCGTCTTCTGCTCGCGCTCAGCGCGTTCGTCGGTGAAGCGGATCTCGAGGCCCCGGTTGAGGAACGCCATGATCTGCAGCCGCTCGATCACGGTCTGGGCCCGGAACTCGGTCTCCTCGAAGATCGACGGGTCCGGCCAGAACGACACCGTCGTCCCCGTCCGGCCGCGGGGGGCCGGTCCCGTCACGTGGAGCTTGTCCGTGGGGCGGCCTCCGTCGACGAATTCCATGACGTGGTGATCGCCCTCGCGGTCGATCTCCAACAGCAGGCGGGTGGAGAGGGCGTTGACGACCGAGACACCCACCCCGTGGAGCCCCCCCGAGACCTTGTAGCCGGAGCCGCCGAACTTCCCACCGGCGTGCAGGGTGGTCAGCACCAGCTCGGCGGCGGAGGACTCCGGGTACTGGGGATGGGGGCCGGTGGGGATGCCGCGGCCGTTGTCGGACACCCGCACGCCACCGTCGGCCAGGAGGACGACGTCGATCCGGGTGCAGTAGCCTGCCATCGCCTCGTCCACCGCGTTGTCCACGACCTCCCAGATCAGGTGGTGGAGCCCGGTCGGACCGGTGGAGCCGATGTACATTCCCGGCCGCTTGCGTACCGGGTCCAGGCCCTCGAGGACGGTGATGTCCCCGGCGTCATAACTCGACGACGCCTGTCGAACCTGCTCGTCTCTCAGCGCCACGGGCGCGCCCTTTCAGCTGTCGGTGAGGTGGGGACCTGGAGCCGTCTGGACAGGAACGACACGTACCTGGTCGTACCAGGCGCCAACCGTGTCCGAGATGCTGTCCGGGGCTCGGTCCCGATGTCCCAGTGTACCAACGGGGTGCCGTGCCGGGACCGCTTTCGGGGCCGGTGCGGGTCGCCGATCAGCGCGATCGCACCCGCACCGTCACCCGGGCTGGGCGGGCGGCCCCGGCCTCGACGATCCGGTCGAGGATGGTGCCCGACAGGTGGCGTACCTGGGTCGCCCACGCCGGGTGGTCCACCTCGAGCACCAGCGCCTCGGCATCGAGCCGGACCGGCGTCACGTGGGCGGCCACCGCCGGCCCCACCAGCTCCTCCCAACGCCCGAAGACCGCGGCCACCCCGTCCTGGTCATGGAGGCCGAGACGCGACACCACGGCTCCGAGCGACTCCCCCAGCCTGCGGGGTGGCCGGCCGCCGGTGCCCGGGTCACCGGAGTTCATCCCGGCTCCCCCCGGAGCGCCCGGATGTCGAGCGTCCGCACCGGGGCGACCCCGGGCGGCAGGGGCGACGCCGTGGTGAGGAGTGTCTGGGCGGCCGGGAGGGCGGCGGTCAGGGCGGCAGAACGATCGGGATCCAGTTCCGAGAACACGTCGTCCAGCAACAGCACCGGCGGGCTGGCCAGGCGCTCGGTCGCCAGCCGGTGCGCGGCCAGGGTCAGGGCCAACGCCGCCGTCCGCTGCTCACCCTGGGATGCGTGGGTGCGCGCAGGCTGACCGTCCAACGTGATCTCGAGCTCGTCCCGGTGCGGTCCGACCAGCGAGGTGGCCCGGCGTAGGTCGTCGGCCCTGCCGCCCGCGAGTGCGGCCGCCAGGTCACCGGTCCACGACCGGCGGTAGGTGAGGTCGAGGTGGTCGTCACGCCCGGCCACCACGGCGTACGACCGGGCCGCCAGTGGCACGATGCCCTGGACCAGCTCCTCCCTGGCCTGAGCCAACGCGGTGCCGGCCACGGCCAGGCGATCGTCCCAGACGTCCAGGGTGAGGAGGATGTCGGGGGACGGTCTCGGCCCGGCCTGGCGGAGGAGGGCCCCGCGTTGGCGCACGATGCGCTCCACCTCGTCGACCAGGGCGCCGCCGCGGAGGTCACTCAAGGCCAGCAGGTCGTCGAGGAACTGGCGGCGGGCGGCGGGGCCGCCCCGGACGGTCTCGGTGTCTTCGGGAGAGAACACGCTGGCCCGGAGCGCGTCGTGAAGGTCGACCCGGCGGCGGGCCGACTTGCGGTTGACGAGCGTCCTGCTCGGGCCCTCCCGGCGGAGCTCGGCGTCGATCGACACCCGGCGGCCGCCGTTCTCGGTGATGGCCCGGATCACCGCGGCAGGCGCGTCGCGCGCGATGAGGGCATCGCGGGGGGAGCCGCGGAACGACCGCTGCGTCCCCAGGTAGGCGACCGCTTCGATCAGCGACGTCTTGCCTGATCCGTTCGGCCCCACGATGGCCGTGGTGCCGACCGGTTCGAGCTCGAGTCGGACCTGCGACAGGTTGCGGAAGTCGTCGATCTCCAGGTGGACGAGGTGCATGACGGG
Source organism: Actinomycetes bacterium (assembly GCA_021799615.1). Taxonomy (GTDB): domain Bacteria; phylum Actinomycetota; class Acidimicrobiia; order Acidimicrobiales; family RAAP-2; genus JAJZDI01. The sequence continues at coordinate 6,150 of JAJZAC010000084.1, read as the reverse complement.
GAGGGGGGACCTCCGTCGATCAGGAGACGCGCACGGGCATCAGCAGGTAGCGGAAGTCCTCCACCTCCGCGGCCCGCACCGTCGCCGGCTTGGTGGCGTCGACCGTCTCCAGCACGACCTCGTCGCCGGCGACGGCCTCCACGCCGTCGATCAGGTAGCTGGGGTTGAACGCGATGGTGAGCTCCTCGCCGTCGAAATCGGCGTCGACCGTCTCCGAGGCGTCGCCCACCTCCTGGGAGACCACCGTGAGGTCGACTCCGCCCTGGCGCATCGACAGGCGCACCGGAGTGGTGTTGTCCCGCACCAGCAGCCGTACGCGGCGCAGGGCGTCGAGCAGCGAGTCCTTGCCCAGATGGAGCCGGTTGGGGTACGTCGGCGGGATGAGCTGCCGGTAGTCGGGATACGTGCCGTCGAGCAGGCGGCTGCTCACCCGGACCGAACCGACGGTGAACGTGACGTCGTGGGAGCCGACGGTGACCCCCACGGTCGGCTCGGCCTCGCCCCGGTCCGACGGAGCGAGACGTTGGAGCTCGGCCAGCGCCCGGGCCGGGACCAGGATCTGCTGGCCGGCGAGGTCGCCTGTCCCGGCCAGGTCACGGAGCGCCAGGCGGTACGAATCGGTGGCCACCAGGCGGACCCCGTCGGCCTCCGACGCCACCAGGACTCCGGTGAGCAGGGGCCGGGCGTCGTCACTCGACGCAGCGCGGACCACCTGGCGCAGTGCGTCGAACAGCGCTGCCGCCGGCAGGGTGGTGGACGGTGGCTCCGGCTCGGGAAGGGACGGGAACTCCTCGCTCGGGAAGGTCCGGAGGCTGAAGTGTGATCGGGCAGCGGCGATCTCGACGCTCTCGCCCGTCGACTCGACGGTGACCGCCCCCGGTTCCAGTGCCCGCACGATGTCCGACACGAGCCGGGCAGGCGCCACGCACACGCCGTCCTCGAGCCCGATCGCCTCCGTCACCGCGTGGATGGTGAGATCGAGGTCCGTCCCGACGACCGACAGCGTGTTCCCGTGGCACGACATCCGCACACCGCCGAGAGCCATCGACGTCGCTGTCCTCGTGCTCACCGCCCGCCCCGCGGTGGTCACCACCTCGACCAGGGAGTCGCGTTCACATCGGAACTTCACGGCAGCCTCGCTATCTCTAGCTCTAAGAAGAATGAATTGTCAGTAGTGGTAGTAGGTGCTGTGGATTGTGGACAACCCTGCCCCGCCGCAGCGTAGGGGACATGTGCGCCAGGACCGGTGATCCACAGAACCGGCCGGTTGGTGCCGGCACGGAAACATCGGGGTGACCGGTTCTGGAAATGTTCACCGGTTCCCACAGCGGAGGCACAGCCCCGCCGGGTGATGTCCACAAGCAACGCACATCCTCTGGAAATGTTCACCGTTCCTCCTGCTTGATACGGAGGATGAGGTCGGTGACCTGGTTGAAGATCTGGTGCTTCTCCTTCATCTGGTTGGAGATCTTCTCGACGGCGTGCATGACGGTGGTGTGGTCGCGGCCACCGAATTCCTTGGCGATGGCGGGGTAGCTGAAGTCGGTCAGCTCCCGGAAGACGTACATGCTGCACTGGCGGGCGGTGACCAGGGGCCGGCGCCGGTTGGGCCCCTTCAGCTCCTCCACGGTGAAGCCGAAGGCCTCAGCCGTGGCCTCGAGGATCATCTGGGGGGTGATCTGTCTGGGTCTCGAGGCGGTCATCAGGTCGGAGAGGACGGCTTCGGCCAGGGGGAGGTCGAGGCGGGCACCGTTCAGGCTGGCGTAGGCGGTGGCCCGGATCAGGGCGCCTTCGAGGACGCGGATGTTGTCCTTCACGTGGGTGGCGATGAACTCGAGTACGTCGGCGGGGACGTCGACACCGTCGCGTTCGGCTTTGGCACGCAGGATCGCCAGACGGGTCTCGAGGTCCGGAGGCTGGACCTCGGTCATGAGCCCGGACATGAACCGGCTGCGCAGGCGGTCCTCGAGCGTGGCGATGGACTTGGGCGGCCGGTCCGACGTGAGGACGATCTGTTTCGAGGCGCCGTAGAGGGAGTTGAAGGTGTGGAAGAACTCCTCTTGGAGACCTTCCCGTCCCTCGATGAATTGGATGTCGTCGATGAGCAGGACGTCACACTCGCGGTACCGGCGCTTGAAGGCGAGGGTGGAGTTGCTGCGGACGGCGTCGACGAATTCGTTCAGGAAGGTCTCGGTGGAGACGTAGCGGACGTTGCTCCCGTTGAAGTTCTCCACCACGTAGTTGCCGATGGCGTGGAGGAGGTGGGTCTTGCCCAGGCCGGCCTCGCCGTAGATGAACAGGGGGTTGTAGGACCGGGCGGGTGATTCGGCGACGGCGAGCGACGCGGCATGGGGGAACCGATTGGAGGCGGCGATGACGAACGTCTCGAACGTGTAGGCCGGGTTCAGTACCGAGGTGTCACCCGGATCGCGGTCCCGGGACGCGGTGGGTCGTTGCGGGACGCGGCTCGCCGGCGGGGCCACCTCCGCCGGCGGGTCGATCATGGGCGCGTCGGCCAGCGGCTCGGCGACGGGGGCGACGACCGTGAACGACACCCGCACCCGTCTTCCGACGGTGGCCGATGTCGTGTCGGCGATGAGCCCCCAGAACCGGGACTCGACCCGTTCACGGATGAGCGTGTTCGGCACGCCGAGCATCAGCTCGTCGTCCCGGAGCTCCACTGGCGTGAGGCCGGCCAGGTAGGCCTGCCAGATTGCGTCGGAGACCTGCGCCCGCAGCGCGTCAGCGCAACGAGTCCACACGTCGTCGATGTCGTTCACTTGGGCCTCCGCCCGATCTGCCCCCATTGGTCCACAGCGAAATCCACAGGCTGTGGACAGCATCGTCCCAGCATGTCGCCGTTCCCGGCGACCGCCGTGGCCGCGGGGAGAGGTCGCGATCTCTTGAGTTGTCCACTGCCTTCCGACCGGGACCAGGCGTGACCGGACGAGCACCGTCCGGGGAAGGGACCCGGTTCCGGAACGGTACACCGTGGCGCACGGGCTCGCCCGGGGCCCGAGTGTGCCTGGCGCCCGTGGCGCGCCTAGCATGTGGGGTCTGCCCCGGGAGGACCCGGTGACCGGCCGCGGGAGCCGCATGGCCCCGACCGGCGAGGAAGGACGTGAACCGTGAAACGCACCTACCAGCCCAACGTGCGCAAACGCGCCAAGACCCACGGGTTCCGCAAGCGGATGTCGACCCGGGCTGGTCGAGCCGTGTTGCGGGCTCGGCGCCTGAAGGGGCGTCACCGGCTGTCGGCCTGACGGATAATGTGCTCGTGACCAGGGATAACACTGGTACGAGTGTGCGACGAGCCCTGGACGATGCCCGCCGGCGGGGGCGGGTCGGACGGAGTGGGCCGGTGTCCGTGCGCTTCGACGGGGCTGGCACGGCCCACCGGTTCGCCTTCGCCATCGGCCGCCGCGTGGGACCGGCGGTGGTCCGGAACCGGGTCCGACGTCGGATGCGGGCCGTGGTGGCCGAGGCCGGTCGGGACCTGCCGGTCGGGACCTACCTGTTCAGTGCCGGTCCGGAGATCGTCGGGCTGAGCTTCGAGGAGATGAGGAACGCGATGAAGGCCGCACTGGAGCGGGCCACCGGTCCGATGGCGACGCCCGTGGCCGGGGGAGACCGACGGTGAGCGGGGAGACACCCCGCCGTTCGCTGGCGGCACGGGTCCTCGTGGGGATCGTCCACGTCTACCAGGCGGCGCGGGCCGGGCGGCCGTCGCCCTGCCGGTACACGCCATCCTGTTCGACCTACGCCGAGGAGGCCATCGCCGAGCACGGCCCGACCAGGGGCACGTGGTTGGCCGTCCGCCGGCTGGGGCGTTGCCAGCCGTGGGGTGGGTCCGGGTTCGACCCGGTGCCGGAACGGCGATCGGCATGAAGATCATCGGCCAGATCTTCCAGCCCATCCTCCGCGGGATCGGGGCCGTCCTCGCCTACCTCTATGCGCTGATCCCGAATTATCCGGTGGACATCGCGTTGTTGACGGTCCTCATCATGGTCGTCCTCACGCCGTTGACCGTCAAGGCGACCAAGTACCAGGTCAAGATGCAGGACCTGGCGCCGGAGATGAAGAAGCTCCAGGCGAAGTACAAGGGCGCCGAGAACCGGATGCAGCTTCAAGAGGAAATGATGAAGCTGTACAAGCAGTACGACATCAATCCGGTGGGCGGGTGTCTCCCGTTGCTGCTGCAGATGCCGGCGTTCTTCGCCCTCTACGAGGTGATCCGGGGCATCACCAACACGACGACGCACATCGTCACCATCGCTGGTCAGAAGGTTACGCAGGTCACCGCGGCCCCCCGGTACATCGCTTCGAACTCGAAGATGTACCACGACATCGTGGCCTCCCACGGCAAGCTCGATGCGTTCGGGATGGACTTCGCCCAGAAGCTCCTCACCCATCACACCACGGTCTTCGGCTACCTTCCATTTGCGCTCTTCGTGGCGGCAGCGGTTGGACTTCAATACCTGCAGATGGCCCGCCTCAATGCTCGGAATCCTCAGGCAGCACAGGCCAATCCCCAGATGGCTGCATTGCAGAAATACATGCCACTGATATTTGGTGTCATATATCTGAATGTACCGGCGATCATCAATGTGTACTTCATCGTGTCGAGTGCCATCCGGCTGGGGACGCAGGAGGTGCTGTTCCACCAGGGGATCGGCCCCGGGGGCGCGGCCCGCAAGCAGGCCCGCGCCGAACGACGCCTGCCCAAGAGTGCAGAGCCGGAACTGCCGGCCGCACCCGCACCGGCGCGCAACGCACCCGGCACCAGGAAGCCCGGCGGTGGGAAGCCCGGTACCGGGAAGCCGAAACAACCGCAGCGGCCGACGAGCTCATCGGCGGTGGACGGGAACGGGGTCGGGGGCACAGGTGGGAAGGATCGGCCTGGTTCGGAGAACGGAGCGGGGGAGCAGGCGGGGGACGGAACGGCGAAGCCCAAGGCCCATCCTCGCTCGAAGTCGAAACGAGAGCGAAGGGACCGGTAACACGTGGAATGGGTCGAAGCCAGCGGGAAGAGCCTGACCGAGGCGCGCGAACACGCCCTCGATCTGTTGGGCGTGGCGGAGGACGATGCCGAGATCGTGGTGGTGAGCGAGCCCCGACCTGGTCTCTTCGGTCGGATGCGGGGTGAGGCGCGGGTCCAGGCGCGGGTGCGTCCCATGGCGCCTCCTCCCAAGCGCGGTCGGGCCCAACGTGGAGACCGCCGCGGAACCGGGAGCCGGCGGGAGCGCACCGGCCGGGGCGGGGAGGACGGGCGGGGTGGACAGGCCAACGGCCGTCCCCGCGACGGTGAGGCACCAACCGGCACCAGGGCAGCGGCGGGAGCAGCAGGTGAAGACGATGGCGGGGCCGGTCGTCGGGTCGGCACCGAGACGACCGGGAACCGGACCGCCGGCAACGGCACGGGATCCGGAGCACGCCGCCGGCGGCGGGGAGGGAGCCGTCCCGCGGGAGCGGGCGGTACAACCGGGTCGTCGGTGCCAGGGACCACGGCGGTGCCGGCTGCGTTTCGCCCGGAGGGTAGGAGCGCCGAGCGAGACGAGACCATGACGACCGGAGGGGCCGGTCGCCAGCACGATGGAGCACACGAGAGCGAGGACAACATGGAAGAGAGCCTGACGCTGGCGGAACAGGGTGCGGCCGCCCGGACGTTCGTAGTCGGACTTCTGGAGCAGTTCGGCGTCGCGGCCGATGTCGAGACGAGGGAGCTCGACGAGGACACGGTGGAGATCGCCGCGTCCGGGAACGATCTGGGGCTGCTGGTCGGTCCCCGCGGTGCGACACTGGCCGCCATCCAGGACCTGACGAGAACCGTCGTGCAACGGCAGTCCGTGAGCCGCACCGATCGCATCCTGGTCGATATCGGCGGCTACCGGGAGAAGCGCTCGGCAGCGCTGCGGCGGTTCACCCAGGGCGTCGCGGAAGAGGTGCTCAGCTCGGGATCGGAGCGGGCCCTGGAGCCGATGTCGGCTGCCGACCGCAAAGTGGTCCACGACACGGTCAACGAGATCGACGGCGTGCAGACCCGTTCCGAAGGCGAGGATCCTCGCCGCTACATCGTGATCCAACCGTCCGACTGACCCCGGACGTCACCATGGACCCCGATCCGGGGCCCGATCCGGAGCCGGGGCCCGA